>NZ_JBYOJU010000058.1:0-53575 GCF_057798855.1 Cupriavidus sp. 96C5-1
GTCGTGGGCGCGGTGGCTCCGGCTTGAGGCGAATACCCAAAATCTGGGGCCACCGCGCCCACGACGAAACCAGTGCCGCCTATGATCGAGTGGCCATATAGACCGGTAACGGCAGATGCCTGAATGGGCAAGCGAGATCGCCATTCAGGGGTCATACAATGCAACCACTGTCATTCGCAGCGGCAATGCCGTTCGTGCCGGTAGCGCCAGCAGTTCATTAGAACCGCCGCGCCCACCACGAATCCGCAAAGCCACCAAGCCCGACAAGCCAGCCTCCTGCAAGGATCGCTTTCTTTTGGTTACTTTTCTTTACGAGTAAAGAAAAGTGACACCTCACCCAAGCGTAAACGGCCAAAGGCGTATAGCCGCGCCAGCAGCCAGAAGCCCCCAAAAACCGATCTCCCGCGCCAATCTGTATCAGCAGAAAATAGAAAAAACTGTTATTAAAGAGCAAATAAATTGACAAATCCATATGCCAAGAGTCTCCGGCACCATTCCGCCTTCAGACCCTGCAGCGCCAGAGCAGCTATCGATTCCAATCGCCGCAAAGGGCGATCCCGAATCGACGCCGCACGTCCAGACTATATTCCGGATCTCCAGTCCATGAAACGAAGCATTTCTCATGAGCACACTCGTTAACGCCACCGAAGTCCTGAAGCGCATCGCCGGGCGGCGCAGCGACACCAATCGGGATACCGCATGTCCGGGCAGGCGCCGACGGGCGAGGGAACGGACGCGTGGCAAGCACGGTTGCGCGCGTTGCACGGCGGGGGATAGCGCGCCCCGAGCCCCGGCTAGCTGCCGCCGGAGCCGTGCTCAGGCAAGCTGCTCTTGCGGCCACGCAGCACGGAGCTTGCGTCCGCCAGCGCACCCGCCTCCACCGGCGGCCCGCCCAGGGCCTTGTACAGGGTGGCGATGTTGACCAGCCGGTCGAAGCGGTTTCTCGCCGCTGCCACGGCTGCCGTGCGCTGCATCTCCTTGGCGTCGAGCCAGGGCTGCAGCGCGGTGGCGCCGGTGCGGTAGCGGGCTGCCGCCAGCCGTTCGGCGCGGCTCGCCGCCCGCAGGGATTCGTCCAGGTGC
Source organism: Cupriavidus sp. 96C5-1 (assembly GCF_057798855.1). Taxonomy (NCBI): domain Bacteria; kingdom Pseudomonadati; phylum Pseudomonadota; class Betaproteobacteria; order Burkholderiales; family Burkholderiaceae; genus Cupriavidus; species Cupriavidus sp. 96C5-1. The sequence continues at coordinate 1,081 of NZ_JBYOJU010000058.1, forward strand.
TGCGCGCGCAGGTCCAGGCCGGCATGGTCGGACAAGGCGTTCTCCACCTCGGCGAATGCCGTGTACAGCGACTGGCGATAGCGCACCACGGTTTCCTCGTACTCGTTCTGGGAGACCTGTATCGTCAGCCGTGCCGTGTTCCATTGCAGGAAGGGCAGGCTCAGGCCCGCGCCGAGCAGGGCGGTGGGATCCCGCAGCAGCGAGGCGAGCGCCGCGCTGCCGGTGCCGACCATGCCGGTCAGCGTCAGCCTGGGGTAGAAGCTGGCGCGGCTCGCATCGGATTGGGCGAGGGCGGCGCGCAGGCGCGCTTCGGCCTGCCGCACGTCGGGGCGCCGTCCAATCACCGCGGCGGGGATGCCGGGGGCGATGCGCGGCAAGGCGTTGGCCGGCAAGCCGGCAGGTTCGGCCGCGCCATGTTCCGGCGGACGGTTGAACAGGATCGCCAGGGCCTGGCGGTTCACGTTGCGCTCCTGGTCCAGCGCGGTGCGCTCGGCCTCCAGGGCGGCCAGTTGCTGCTGCGCCTGCGCCAGGTCAAGGCCGGAGGCGGCGCCGGCATGGTGGCGCGCGCCGACCAGTGCCAGCGTGCGCCGCGCGTCCGCCAGGCTTTGCCCGGAGAGATCGATCAACTGGTTCAGCAGCCCGGCCCGCCAGTACAGCGTGGCCGTAGTGGCGGCAAGCGCGATCGAGGTGGCCTCGAAGTCGGCCGCGGTAGCGCGCGTCTCCCAGTCTGCCGCGCTGCGCAAGCTGGATAGCCGCCCCCAGAGGTCGATTTCGTAGTTGACGTTGGCGCTGGTGGCCGACTGGTCGCGCCGGCCGGCGCGGTCCAGCTCCCATTGACGCGTGCTCCGCGCCTCCACTGCCACGTCCGGCAAGCGGCTGGTGTTGGCGAGCCCCAGCCGCAGGCGAGCCCGTTCGAGCCGCAGCGCGGCGATGCGCAGGTCATTGTTGCTTCGCAGCGCGGAGGCGACCAGCGCGCTGAGCTGCGCATCGCCGAATGCCTGCCACCACGCGTCCGGCTCCAGGGCGCCAGCGCTGGATGCCGCCGGCGTCAGCCGTGCCGCGGCCTGCGTGGCATGCTGCCACTGTTGCGGTACCTCCAGTTCCGGGTTCACGACAGGCGTTTGCAACTCGGCGCAAGCACCCAGGGCAAGCGTCACCAGCGGCAGCGACGCACGGCCGAGGCGGACCATTGCCGAGGTGCGGGAAGGGCGCTTACTCATGGCCAAGGGCTGCTATCGGCTGCAGGCGTGCCGCGTTGCGGGCGGGCATGTAGCCAAAGACCACGCCAATCAGCGACGAGCACAGGAAGGCACCGGCAACGGCGTTTCCGGAGAACACCATCTGCCATTGCGGCATCAGCAGCGCCAGCACCAGCCCGATCAGGTAGGCCAATGCGGTACCGATCAGCCCGCCCAGCAGGCAGACCAGCACGGCTTCGGTCAGGAACTGCAACAGGACGTCGCGCTGGCGGGCTCCCACCGCCATGCGGATGCCGATCTCCCTGGTGCGCTCGGTCACCGATACCAGCATGATGTTCATGACGCCGATGCCGCCGACCAGCAGCGAGATCACGGCCACCGCCGACAGGAACAGCGTGAGCGCCCGGCTGGTGCGCTCCAGGGTCTTGACGATGCTGTCCATGTTGTAGGCAAAGAAGTCCTTCTTGCCGTGGCGCTGTGCCAGCATGCGTTCGATACCATGCTGCGCGGCTGCGCTGGGCTGGCCGTCGCGTATGCGCACCGTCAGCCCGTCGAAATGCGCCTGGCCGAACAGGCGGCTGCCGGCCGTCGTGGCGGGGAGCCAGATGTTGAGGCTCTTGCCGTTCTCGTCGAAGATATTCTTTTTCTCGCGGGCCACGCCCACCACCACGCAAGGCAGGCTGCCGACCAGGATGACCTGGCCCAGCACCGGCGCAGCACTGCCAAACAGCTTGCGGCGCGTGTTCTCGTCGATCACCGCGACCTGTGCATGCCTGCGCTCTTCGTCCGCATGGAAGATCACGCCCTGCGCCATGTCGAGCCCGCGCACGCGGAAATAGCCTGCACCCACGCCATGCACGGTGGCATTGATGTCCACGTTGCGGTGCCGTAGCCGCTGGACCTTGCTGGTCACTGGCGTGACGCTGTCCACATAGGGCAAGGCATGCAACGCGTCGATGTCCGGCGCGACCAGGGTGCGGATGCCGGCGGCGCGGTCGTCGCCGAAATCGGCGCCGGGAAAGATGGACAGCGTGTTGGCGCCGATCGCACGGATATCCGTCATCACGTAACGCTTGGCGCCTTCGCCGATGGCAACGATGGACACCACCGAGGCGATGCCGATCACGATGCCCAGCATGGTCAGCGCGGTGCGCATGCGATGCGCCATCAGCGCGCTCCAGGCCGTGGAGAAGACCTCGGTGAACCCCTGCCAGGCACGCACACGCTGCAAAGCGCGGCCGGCAGGAGGGGCGGCTGCCGGCGGCGCGTCTTGCGCCGCGAGGGAATGGCTGGCGTCCGGCGGCGGGGCGGGCTGGTTGGCCCGGTCGGCCACGATGCGGCCGTCGGCGATCTCGATGATGCGCTCGGCGTGGCGCGCGAGCCCCATGTCGTGGGTCACGATGATGACCGTGTGGCCCTGGGCATGCAGTTCGCGCAGGATGGCCAGGACTTCCTGTCCGCTGTGGCTGTCGAGCGCGCCGGTGGGCTCGTCCGCCAGGATCACCTGGCCGCCGTTGATCAGCGCGCGGGCGATGCTCACCCGCTGTTGCTGGCCGCCGGACAGCTGGCTGGGGCGGTGGCCGGCGCGATCGCCCAGGCCGAGCCGGGTCAGCAGCTGGATGGCGCGGGCGCGGCGCGCGGCGCGGTCGGTGGCGGCGTAGATCGCCGGCACCTCCACATTGTCCGCGGCGCTGAGCCGGGCCATCAGGTGATAGCGCTGGAAGATGAATCCGAAGCGTTCACGGCGCAGGCGCGCCAGCGCATCGCTGTCCAGGCTGGCGACATCCTGCCCGGCTACCAGGTAGCGGCCGGCGCTGGCCTGGTCCAGGCAGCCCAGGATATGCATCAGCGTGGATTTTCCGGAGCCCGAGGCGCCGACGATCGCCACCATCTCGCCGGCGCAGATGGCCAGGCTGAGCTCGCGCAGAACCGGGATCTCCTGGTCTCCGGCGCGGAAGCTGCGTTCCACATGCTGCAGCAGCAATAGCGGGGCGCGCGTCATGGCTCCCCCTGGCCGCTGGCCGCGCTGGCGTCGCCGGTGATGACACGCTCGCCATCCGCCAGGCCCGCGAGCACCTGGGCATGCACATTGTTGCTCATGCCGATACGCACGTTCCGCGTCTCGATCCGTTGCCCCGGGTGCAGGACGCGGACCGCGAAGGCGCCGGCCGCATCGCGCGGACCTAGCGCGGCCAGGGGTACCAGCAGTGCGTTCCTGGCCTGTCCCAGCAGGATCGTGACCTGGGCGGTCATGTCGATACGCAGCTTGCGCTCCGCGTTCGGGACATCGAACAGCGCATTGAAGAATACGGCGTTGTTGATCTTCTCGGGCGAGGGCTGTATGGCCCGCAGCCGCGCGTGGTAGCGCCGGTCCGGCTCGCCCAGTATGGTGAAGTAGACCGCCTGCCGGTCGGCGATACGGATCACGTCGGCTTCGGATACCTGCGCCTTGACGGTCATCGAATCCAGGTCAGCCAGCTTGAGGATGGTCGGTACCTGGTAGGAGGCCACCACGGTCTGGCCCTCCAGCGTGCTGAGCGCCACCACTTCGCCGTCCATCGGCGCGACGATGCGGGTATAGCCGAGATCGATCCGCGCGGACCCGGCCTTGATGCGCCGCTGGGCGAGGTCGGCATCGAGTGCGGCCAGTTCTGCCTGCAGCGCGCGCAAATCGGCCTCGGCGGCTTCCATTTCCTGCCGGGACGCGGCCTCCTGCTCCAGCAGGCCGCGCTGGCGCTGCCAGGCCAGGCGGGCTTGCCGCAGCCGTGCCTGTTTGGCTTCCCGCTGCGCCAGGCCGCTGGCCACGGCGGCGTCGGCCTGGCGCAGGGCGTTCTCCAGCAGCACGGGATCGATCTGGGCGAGAAGCTGCCCTTCCTTGACCTTGTCGCCGAGTTTCACTTTCAGCGACTTCAGTTGACCATTGACCTGCGCGCCGACGTCCACCTGGCGCACGGGTTGCAGCACGCCGTTGGCCAGCACGGTATCTTCCAGGTCGCCGCGGGTCACCGGCGCGGTGATGTACAAGGATGGCTCGGACGGCGTCAGGCGCCAGGCGAGCAGTGCCAGCATGGCCGGCAGCGCGATCGCGGCAGCAAGGAGGGGGCGCCGGTAGCGGCCTGGTTCTTTAGGCATCGGGAAAATCGAAGCAGCGTCGTGGATAGGCAAGCCCGGATTCTCGATGCCCGTTGCCGTCCTGTCTGTGGGCAATTCAATTTCAATTGTCTGGAAGTGTGCCGAGGTGTGGCCGTCTGTCGCTGGCGGGGCCGGGCAGCGTGATGACGAACCGGGCGCCGCCCGATCTGCCGCTGCCAAGCGAGACCTGGCCGCCGTGGGCCAGCGCGATGCGCCGCACGATCGCCAGATCGAGGCCGAAGCGCCCGGAGTGCCGGGCGAGGCCGGCGCCAGCGTGATGGAACGGCTCGAAGATGCGCTCGCACTCTTCCGGCGGCACCCCCGGGCCATCGTCTTCGACCGTGAGGGTCAGGGTGCCCGAGGCATCGGTCCTGGAGGCGACGGCGACGGTGCCGCGCGCATTGCGGACCGCGTTGCGGCAGAGGTTGAGCAAGGCGCGCGCGACCAGGCGCGGGTCGCACAGGTGATGCGCGTACGGCCCGGTGCTGCGCACGTCCAGGAGCAGGTTCCGCTGCGCCGCGTCATCGGAGACGATGGCAGCAACGCTGTCGACCATCTCCCGGACCGTGACCGGCACCAGCCTGAGCGGCACGGCGCCCTGTTCGAGCTGGCCCAGGGTGAGCAGCTCCGTCACCAGTTCGTCCAGTTCCCGCACGTTCAGGCGCAAGGCTTCCAGCCGCTGGGCGCGTTGCGAAGGGGCGGGCGCGCTGTCGCCGCACGAGCGCAGCAGGGCAATGCCGAATTCCAGCCGCGCGATCGGTGTCTTCAGCTCATGCGAGATGCCATGGATCATGGCCCGTTGCCGCGCCATCGACGCCTCGATGCAAGCTGCCATATCGTCGAACTGCCGCGCCAGCTGATAGACGTTCGAGCGCCTGGATAGCCTGGCGCGCGTTGAAAGCCTGCCGTTGCCGAACTGCCTTGCCGCTTCCTGCAACGCATTGAGCTCGCGCCAGTGATAGAAGACCCAGGTGACGACGGCCAGCAGGATGGCGAAGGCGATCAGCGCATACGCGGTGAGCTGGAAGTTCGTGTCGTTTACTTCTTCCCGGTGCGCATGCAGGATCTGGCCGTCGCGCAGGGGCAGGTAAGCGTCTTTGCCGTCGTTGCCGAATACCTGCCTGCCGTCCCGGAGATCCCGCAGCCGGCGTTCGCCCAGGTGCAGCACATCGTCCATGCCGATCAGGGCGAAACGCTCGCTCGCGTTGGCCTGCAACCTGGCCAGGGCGGCTTCGCGCCGGATGTCTTGCTGGTCCAGGTAGCGGGCGAGCAGGTAATTGTAGGTCTTCGAGGATTCGCGCTCGATTTCGCTGAGTTGTTGATGGAGCTGGGGGAGGAGCCCGTACTGGATGCCGGCGACGGCGGCTGCCACGCTCAGCACGACTATCAGGTATAGCTTGAACAGCGAACGGATCATCTATCTCTCCCAGCCGGCTGGGCTCAACGAAGTCCACCACCCCGGCTCCGGTGACTGGCAATGCGGACTGATTTCAAGGGGCGGCGCCAGCGTTGAAAGCGTGGAACGACAACCGGCACGGTGGCTGAGGCATTGGCGCACGATACGTGGAGCACCGCGTGGATCATCATCCCGTGCCATAAGGGGCCTGATTCTAGCGGCAGTCGATTCGCTTGTCGGTGCCGAAATAAACCAAAGACAATTCCGCACAATTCGGCACAGATTCGCGCGACTTTCAAACAGACACCGGTGCGCCCCATCCATAAACTCCGGGGCTTGATCAAGGGGTTGCGGGTGACTCGAACGATTGGAAAGGCTTTATGGGCCCGCGCCGCCGTGGCAGGCAGTATCGGCTGCGCAGGCGTGCGCGCAGAGCATGTCCATACCGTGCAGTCGCAACAGTCCTGCTTCGGGCTGTCCTCTCGCAACTACAGCTTCTGACCGACAGCTTTCAACCGGCATTGAACCGCCGAGACCAGACATGACGCAGCCTATCCCTATCCTGATGTATCACCAGATCGACGCACCGCCGCCCAGGGGTACGCCGCTGCGCAGCCTCGTGGTGGCGCCACGCGACTTCGGGTGGCAGATGCGGATGCTCAAGCTGATGGGCTTTCGCGGACTGGGTCTGACCGAGCTCCTGCCCTACCTGCGCGGGGCGAAGGCCGGCAAGGTCGTCGGCATCACGTTCGACGACGGTTATCGCAACAACATCGAGCATGCATTGCCGGCGCTGCAGCGCGTCGGCTTTAGCGCTACCTGCTATGCCGTCAGCGGCCTGATCGGCAAGACCAACGCCTGGGACGCCGCGATCGGCGTGCCGGCCAAGCCCCTGATGACGCGGGCCGAGCTGCGGGAGTGGCGCCGGGCAGGGATGGAGATCGGCGCCCATACGCGCACGCATCTGGACCTGGCCGCGGCAGGCGCCCGCGCCGCGCGCGACGAGATCGAAGGCTGCAGGCATGAGCTGGAGGACGCGATCGGCGAACCGGTCCGGCACTTCTGCTATCCCTTTGGCGAGTATGACAAGCCGGTCGTGGCGCTGGTGCGCGAGGCCGGCTTCCATAGCGCTGTCACCACCAACCGCGGCCGCGCCTGCGCCGCGCACGACTTTTTCCGTCTTCCCAGGGTGCCGGTATCGCGTGCCACGCATCCGCTGCAGTTCCTGCAAAAGATGCTCACCTCCTATGAGGACCGGCGCGGTACGGAGGTGGCTCGCCATGACGGGCAGTGACCTGATCGCGGCGGCATTCGCGCCGCAGCTGCGTGTGCTGGTGGTCAACTCCCTCCTTGACGGCGGGGGCATCGATTCCCACACGCTTACGCTTTGCCGTGCCTTGCAGCTGCAGGGCTGCAAGGTGACACTGGCGGCGCCCAGCGGCGCACAGTGGATTGCCGCGGCGCGGCAGATGCACGGGATCGACTTGCTGGAACTCGGCGCCGCGCGCATCGCGTGGCCCGCCATCCTGGCGCGCCACGTCCGGGAGCAGCGCATGCACGTCATTCACGCGCATCATGGGCGCGACTACTGGGTGGCGATCCTGGCGTGGATGCTATCGGGCCGGAAGGCGGAAGTCGTGGTGACACGCCATATGATGACCCGTCTCAAGGAGAGGACGCGCCGGTATCTTGCCGCCTTCTCCAACGTGATCGCAGTGTCCAATGCGGTACAGGAATCGCTTCACCTCGTCGATCCGGAACACACCCTGAAGCTCAGGCGCATCTATTGCGGAATCGATACCGAGCGCTTCCAGGCCGGAACCGTGCAGCGCCATCGGGTGCGCGACGCATTGGGGCTGCCCCCGGACGCATGGCTGTATGCGCTGATCGGTGGGGCGCAATACCCGGAGGGAAAAGGGCAGCTCTACTTCGTCAGGGCCGCGGCGGAGGTGCTTTCGCGGCATCGGCGCTCGCATTTCCTCTGCGTCGGCGATGGCGACATGATTCCGCAACTACGCGAGGAAGCCAATGCGCTGGGCCTCTCGGGACGGCTCCATTTCCTGCCCTTCGAACATGACGTGGCATCGCTGATGCAGGCGATCGATGTGCTGGTGCATCCGCCCGTGGGCAGCGAGGCATTGGGCCTGGTCATCCTGGAGGCGCTGAGCTGCGGCAAGCCGGTGATCGGCACGGCACTGGACGGCATTCCCGAGACCTTCATCGACGGCGACCACGGCGTGCTGGTGCCGCCGCGCGACGTGCGCCGGCTGGCCGAAGCCATGTGCCAGCTGGCGAGAGACCCGGGTGGCGCGGCGCAGATGGGGCAGCGCGGGCGCCGCTGGGTGGAGGCCAATTTCTCGCTGGCATTGCTCGGGCGCGAGACCGTGCAGCTGTATCGCGACTGCCTGCTCGCCACCGGGCGACGGAAACGCCGGGCAAGTTAGCGCGATCGAAGCCTGCGACGCCATGTTCTGCCCGATGGCGGTGGAAGGCAGGCCTGCGGGGGCGTGGCGCAGGGCATCGGCACCGCGATGTTCGAGGCGATGCGCCAAAGAGTAAGGCCGCTGCGGCGCAGGGTGTTGGGCCCGCAGTCGCCGGACCGGGGGCCGGCCGCTGGACAGTGCCGGGGCAGGGGCGCTCGTGCCCGGTCAGCGATCCATCTGTTCAGATGGCATCCTTGGGCCGCATGGCATCCCCGTCGACGCAGCACGCGAGCACCTCTGCGTCGTCCTTGCCCAGACTGATGTACACATGCCCCACCGAGCTATCGAAATACAGACTGTCTCCCGGCTCAAGCCTGAATGCTTTGCCGTTCTCGAATCGCAGCTCCAGCCTGCCGCTAAGCAGAAAGACGAACTCTTCACCGCTATGCCGGATGTAGTCGGGAAAATCGGACAGTGAGCGCGCACGGATGTGCGCCCGCATCGGCACCATGCGTTTTCCCGTCAGTTCATTCGCCAGCATGCCGTACTCGTAGTTCGGCGTGTCGTAGACCATCTGTCTGCCGGATGCCGTGAACGATGGCTCCATCGGCCCGGCGCAGGCTTCCCGCTCGCGGCCGAAGATGGCTGCGAAGTCGCGCTGCAGGGCATGGGCAAGCGCTGCGAACTTATCGTATGTCAGCGCGATATCGCCTCTCTCCGCCTTCGAGATTGTCGACACCGCGATACCCGACAGCTCGGAGAGCTGCATCAATGTCAGTCCGTGCGATTTGCGTGCAGCGCGCAGTCGCTCGCCGACCGCCTTGTGATCGATCTGAGGCGGTTCGGCTGCGGGCGCGGACCGGGTCTTGGCGACTTGTTTGACCATGCGAGTGTTCAAAGGAAAGTACGTGCAGGTTCGGGTTTTCTCGTATACGAGAATTTCACTTTTCTCGTATATGATAACTGACATCGAGGTCGCCATCAGAGGAGCGGTCGCTGTGTCAGTTGCCGCATCGGGGAAGGCGGGGATTCTTTCCCGCTGCATTGCCCCCCATTTGTTCCTTCTGCCATCCGGCGAACCTGGCACCGGCTTCGTCGCGCGGCCGCTTGGCCGGTAGAGGGCAGCGCCGGGGACGGCGAGTCCGGTCGAGAGACGCCTTCGTTCATTGTGTACCCATCCGATACTGCGCGTGCGTTCAGCCCGCCAGTTTTCAATTCCATCGGCCAAAGTCCGGCCGATATCTCAAGCGGAGAAATCATGTCCAGCGAAATCAAACGTCTTCAAACAAGCGCACGCATGAGCCAGGTGGTGATCGCCAATGGCATCGCGTATCTGGCCGGCCAGGTACCCGACACGGCCGGCGCCTCGGTCACCGTCCAGGCAACGGAAGTTCTCGGCCGTATCGACGCATTGCTGGCGTCGGCGGGTGCGGACAGGACACGGGTCATCTCCGCAAACGTCTGGCTCAGCGACCCGAAGCATTTCGATGAATTCAACCGCGTCTGGGATGCCTGGGTTCCTGCCGGGCATGCGCCCACGCGCGCCTGCGTGCAAGCGCTGCTGATGAAGCCCGGCCTCGACGTGGAAGTCGCCGTGACCGCGCTCGCGTGACGCGCACACAGTCGCGAGCGGCCGGACAGCAGTCACCATCGCTCGCGTAGCGCGCATGGTGGCATGACACGAGGAATCCCTGAATGAAGTTCGATACCTTTGTACTGGGCGGCGGCATGGTGGGTGTGTCCATCGCCGTGCATCTGCAGAAGCGCGGCCTGTCGGTCGCGCTGGTCGACCGCAAGCCGCCCGGCAACGAGACCTCGCTTGGCAACGCTGGTTTGATCCAGCGCGAGGGTGTGTACCCGTATGCGTTTCCGCGCGGCTTCGGCATGCTGCTCAGGTACGCTCTCAACCGGTCCCTCGACGTGCGTTATCACCTCTCGGCCATGCCGAAGCTGGCGCCGTTCCTTTGCCGCTACTGGTATCACTCCGAGGCCTCCCGTCATGCAGCCATTGCGCGCTCCTACTCGACGCTGATCGAGCATTGCGTGAGCGAGCACCGCGCGCTCGTCGAGGCCGCCGGGGCAGGTGCCCTGCTGCGAGCGGGGGGCTGGCTCAAGGTATTCCGTACGGCAAGGAAGCAAGATGCCGAGACCCGGGAGGCCGAGCGCTGGAATGCAGAGTATGGCGTGCCGTTCGAATCGCTCGACGCCGCCAGGCTGCGCCAGGACGAGCCGTTCCTGCATCATTCGCTCGTGGGCGCGCTTCGCTATACCGCGTCTGATTCCGTTAGCGACCCGCACGCGCTTGTCATGGCCTATGCCCGCCATTTCGAACAACTCGGCGGCCGTGTTCTGATCGGCGACGCCACGACGCTCGAACCGCATTGGACGGTCCGTACGCAGCATGGCCGGATCGAAGCGCGCTCGGCGGTCGTGGCGATGGGTCCATGGTCGGATACGATCAGCTCGGCGCTGGGCTACCGGCTACCGCTCGTGGCCAAGCGCGGCTATCACATGCACTATGCCGCGAAAGCGGGCGCGCGGCTGAACCAGCCGGTGCTCGACGTGGAGAACGGCTATCTCATCACGCCGATGGCACGCGGCATCCGCCTGACCACGGGCGTCGAACTGGGGCATCGCGACTCGGCGGCCACACCGGTGCAACTGGAGTCCATCGAACCGATTGCGCGCCAGATGTTCCCGCTCGCCTTGCGCCTCGATGACAAGCCGTGGCTGGGCAGGCGGCCCTGCACGCCCGACATGATGCCGATTATTGGACCCGCGCCCCGCCACAAGGACCTATGGTTCGCCTTCGGACATGCGCATCACGGACTGACACTCGGGCCGATCACCGGCCGGCTGATCGCGGAAATGATGACCGGTACGCAACCTGTCGCCGACCCCTATCCCTTCCGGGTGGACAGGTTCTGACGCAGGCCTCCCGGTCGGAGTCCCTGGCGCACGGTGACGCGGCCGCTCTATTCGCCACGAGGCAGGCGAGGATCCCCCTCTTTACGCAGCAGTTCGAACAACGGATGTGCCGCGTGCGCGGTCGCCGTGACGACTAATCAATGGAGACGAAATGGAGCAACATAAGATGAGGCGTGACTTGACGTCACGCCAGATTTCCTTCATGGCCCTGGGCATGGCCATTGGCGTTGGCCTCTTCCTGGGCTCGGCCTCCGCCATCCGTGCTGCGGGGCCGTCGGCGCTGCTTGCCTACGCGGCCGGTGGCGCAATCATCTTTCTGATCATGCGCGCCCTCGGGGAAATGGCGGTGCATCGTCCGGTGGCAGGCTCGTTCGGCTCTTATGCGTTTGAGTACCTTGGGCCGTTCGCCGGCTATCTTGTCGGTTGGAACTACTGGATTCTGATGGTCGGGGTTGGCGTCGCCGAGACGACGGCGGTCGGCATCTATATGCGGTTCTGGTATCCCGAGATACCACAGTGGATCTGGGTATTTTCCTCGATCATCTTTATCTTCGGGCTCAATCTTCTCAACGTGAAGGCATACGGCGAGTTCGAATTCTGGCTTGCACTGATCAAAGTGGCCACCATATTGCTGATGATAGCCGGAGGCTCGCTGATCGTGTTCACCGGGCTTGGGAACCATGGCGTTCCCGTTGGCCTGTCCAATCTATGGCGGCATGGCGGTTTCTTTCCGAACGGCGCAATCGGACTGGTAAGCGCGCTGCCGATCGTCGCGTATTCGTTTGCGGGCGTCGAGATGATCGGTCTCACGGCAGGGGAAGCCAGGGAACCGGAAAAGGTCATCCCGCGTGCAATCAACTCGGTCCTGTGGCGCATCCTGATCTTCTACGTGGGGGCCTTGTTCATCATCATGGCACTGTACCCGTGGAATGAACTCGGGACCCAAGGCAGCCCGTTCGTCACCACATTCCAGGCGCTCGGCGTCCGGCAGGCAGCTGGAATCATCAATTTCGTCGTCGTGTCGGCAGCGCTATCCAGCTTCAATTGCGTTGTATTCAGCGGTTCGCGCGTGCTGACGAGCCTGTCGGAAAACAAGCTGGCCCCGTCGGCGTTCACGGTGCTGAGCCGCAGTGGCGCGCCATCGCGTTCCGTCTTCTTTACCATTGTGTGCATGGCATTCGGGGTTCTCCTCAACTACATCGTTCCCGACAAGGTCTTTGGCTGGCTGATGTCCATGCTCTCGTTCCTGGTCGTTGCGACCTGGGCGATGATCGTGTTGACGCACATGAAGTTTCGACAAAGGCTGATCGCAGCGGGCGTGACGACAAGCTTCCGCATGCCGTTGGCGCCATACACGTCGTGGGCTTGCCTGGTTTTCGTGGCGTTCGTGTTCATCATGCTTGGTCTCGACGAATCCACGCGCGGGTCCGTCTACGTCGGCGTGGCCTGGGTGCTATTGCTGACGATCATCTATCGACTATCCGGTGGCTTGCGGACGGCAGCAAGGCTGAGCCGGGTTGCGGTCGGCGTCGAAAGCTGACGTCCCGTTCATGGATCGGGCTGCATCCAGCGCTTGTGCGGACGCGGCGCCTGCTGTGAGCCCAAGTCCCGCGGATGTCCTCAGCAGGAGGGGCCATCACGGCGAGGCGCCGTCGCCGCATGCGGGGCTCGGCGCCACGTCACGGATGCCATGTCGACGGGCTGCTTCCCGGACCCGGAGAGGCAGGGCGGTGGCTCCCCGCCATTGCGTAGGATAGCTGGTTGGCCGCGTCCACCACGGTCTGCGCCAGGGCCAGCAGGCGCTCCTCGTTCAAGCGCGAGGTCGGGCCGGAAATGCAGGCCGACCCGAGCAGCCGCCAGTGCAGGCCGAACACCGGCGCCGATACGCTGGAGACTTCCGGCTCGCGCTCTCCCATGGACAAGTGGTAGCCGCGCCGCCGGATCGATTCGTAGGGCTCGCCGGGCTCCCCGGAATACGCCAGGATGACGCGCCCGGGCGCGCCGCTGTCCAGCGGTAGCGCCGCCCCGATGCGTACATGGTGGCGAATGGCCTGCGGACCTTCCACGCGCACCAGGCAGGTGCGTTGCTGGCCTTCGCGCACGTAGAACGATGCGCTTTCCCCGGTCTTGATCGTCAGCTCGCGCAGCACGGGCTCCACCACCTCATGCACGTTGAAGGTGGCCTGGTAGCACGCGCCCAGCCAGCCTGCGGCGCGTCCGAGCCGCCAGCTTCCATCCTCTTTCTGCACCAGGTAGTTGTCCGCCGCCAGCGTGCGCGCCAGGCGCAGCACCGTGGTCTTGTGGAAACCCGTGCGGCGGCTGAGCTCGGCCAGGCTCAGCTGTGCATCGCTTACGCCGAAGGCTTCCAGCACGCGAAGGGCCCGTCTGACAGCGATGACGCCGCCGCCCGTGTCGTCGGCCGCCTCGCTGGTGCTTGCGGGATTGGATTGTTCCATCAGGCGGGATATGTTTCGTGAGATGAAACCATATTGTATTGGATGCAACGTGGAAAGAGAATCCGTTCCAGGCAATCGAGCCAATAACCAGATTCGGAGACACTCCATGAAGCTGCTGCGCCGCGGCCTGACGACCGCCCTGTTCTGCGCGCTGGCCCTGCCGGCCCTGGCCCAACCGTATCCCGCCAAGCCCATCCGCGTGATCGTGCCGTTCCCGGCCGGGGGCGGCACGGACATCATTGCCCGCGAGGTGACCAACAACGTGGCGATGGCGCAGGGCTGGCGCTTCGTGGTGGACAACAAGCCGGGCTCGGGCGGCAACCTTGGCGTGGACGCCGCGGCCAAGGCAAGCGGCGATGGCTACACCATCGTGCTGGGGCAGACCAGCAACCTGGCCATCAACCCCACGCTCTACCGCAAGCTGCCGTACGACGTGGAGAAAGACCTGACGCCCGTCGGCCTGGTGGCCAGCGCGCCGCTGGTGCTGGTGACCACGATGGACTCGCCCTATAAGACGCTGGCCGACGTGGTGGCGGCCAGCAAGGCCCGGCCGGGCGCCATCAATATGGCCTCCCCGGGCAACGGCACGGTGGCGCACCTGACCAGCGAGCTGTTTCAGAAGACCGCCGGCATCAAGTTCACCCATGTGCCGTACAAGGGCGCGGCCCAGGCCGTCAACGACCTGATCGGCGGCCAGGTGCAGTTGTACCTGTCGTCGGTGCCGACGCTGATCGGCCACATCCGCAACGGCAAGATGCGGGCCCTGGCCGTGACCTCGGCGCAGCGCATGGCCGACCTGCCGAACGTGCCCACCATTGCGGAGTCGGGCTACGGCGGCTTCGAAGCCGTGACCTGGTTTGGTTTCGTGGCGCCGGCGGCAACGCCCAGGGACATCGTGGCGCGCCTGAATGCCGGGTTCAACAAGGCGTTGCAGGTGCCGGAGCTGAGAAAGAAGCTGAACGACCAGGGCGCCGATGTACTGGGCGGCACGCCCGAACAGTTCGGCGTGCTGATGAAGAAGGACATCGTCCGCTGGTCGTCTGCCGTCAAGGCATCCGGCGCGCAGGTCGACTGATCCGCGTTCTTCCCCGCTGCTTCTCGCGGCCTCCCGCTCAGCTTTGCCGTGGAGCCCATGACGATGCCGCATGGCTTTCATGGCCAGCCGGGGTTTTTGCTGAGCCCGCACGTCGGTGGCGTGACGAACGCGGCCTATGTGGGCATGGGCGTGGCGGCGGCACTGGTATTTCCCGCGGCGCTTCAGCGCTTGCGCGCCGCCGCCGTCTTGGCCGGGGTGCGCAGGGCTGGCCCGCCCGGCGCGCTGCCCGCCTGGATCATGGATGCCAGCACTACCTCGATCATATTGCCGAGCAAGCCCTTGGGCACGCTGGACGGTATTGTCGAACGCTGGGCCGGGATGCCGTAGGACAGGGCGATCAGGGTAATGGTGAGTTCCAGCGCGGAGCAGGGCGGCCTGGCCTGTGCGATCGCAAACAGCCGCTCCACGATCTTCGTCATCTGGGCCCGGTGCGTGGCGAACCGCTGGTGATAGATATCCAGGAAGCGCGGGTCCCGGCCCGCCTGCAGGTTGAACTCCAGCACCAGCAGGCCCCAGTCGATATCGGTTTCGAAGCTGCGGTACATGTCGCCGATCCCGCGCAGCAGTTCCGGCACCTCGGATACGGTCCTGGCGCTGGCCAGCAGCCCCTCCAGCATTTCGGCCTCCTCCTGCATGTGCGCGTCCAGCAGTTCCAGGAAGATGTCCTCCTTGGCGGCGAAGTTCGAATAGAACGCGCCCTTGGAGTAGCCTGCGGCCTCGGCGATATGGTCGACCGAGGTGCCTGCATAGCCTTGTTTGGCAAACACCACGCGTGCGCTCTCCAGCAGCAAGGCTCGGGTGCGGGCACGGCTTTCTTCGCGGCTCAGTCGGGTTTTCTGGATCGGTGGCATGCGTTCGGGAGGAGATGCTGTGGCCTGCGGGCCATGGTTTTCTTGAGGCCGGCCAGGGTGGCGTTGCACAGCCAGGGAAACAATTCGTCGTCGATGCCCTGCGCCGTGGTTGCCCGGCGCCACGCAGCGCTGGCCGTGCCGGGGAGGGAGGTCCTGCATTCGAAGGTCTGCGGCATCCATGTTCTCTGGCAACGCGCCGTCCTGCAAGCCGCGATTGTATATCGGGCATCCAGCCTGGCCGGGCGTTGCAGGTGCCGGCAGGCCCCATGGCTCGCATCGGCGTGGGCGGGGAGAAGCGCCAGCCGCTGCGTTGCATCTTTCCTGTCATTCAAATACTATTCGGTATCTGAACACCGAATAGAATATATGAAAACCGCTTTCGTCACAGGATCCACCGGGCTGCTGGGCAGCAACCTGGTAGCCCTTCTGCTCAGCCAGGGGTATGCCGTCAAGGCCCTGGCGCGCGACGCCGCCAAGGCGCGCCGCCAGCTTCCGGCGGATGCCGGCGATCGGCTTTCTGTGGTGGTGGGCGATGTTCGTCAACGCCAGGCCTATGAGGACGCGCTGCAAGGGGTGGACGTGGTATTCCATGCCGCCGCTCACTTCCGCGACAGCTACAAGGGCGGCCGCCACTGGCCGCAGTTGTACGAAACCAATGTGCTTGCCACCGGCCAGTTGCTGGATGCGGCTTATCGGCAAGGCGTACGGCGCTTTGTGCATATCAGTTCCATTGCGGTCTTGCGGGGCGGCACCGGGCAACTGCTGACCGAGGATGATCTGCAAACCGATGTCGGCGCCGTGGACGACTATTACCGCAGCAAGATCGAGGCCGACGAGACGGTGTACCGCTTCGTCGCCGCGCATCCCGACATGCGGGCCTGCCTGGTGCTGCCGGGCTGGATGCACGGGCCGCGGGATGCCGGCCCGACCTCTGCGGGGCAGTTCGTGCTGGACTACCTGCAGGGGAAGTTGCCGGGCGTGATCGACGCGGCCTTCTCGGTGGTGGATGCGCGGGACGTTGCCGCCGTGGCATTGGCGGCGTCCGAGCGCGGCGTGCCTGGCCGCCGCTATCTGGCGGCCGGCCGGCCGCTGCATATGCGGGAGCTGATGGCGGCGATGGAAAAGGTGTCGGGCCGCGCCGCGCCCACGCGCGCCGTGCCGCGCTGGCTGTTGTTCGTGGTGGCTGCAGTCCAGGAATCCTACGCGCGCCTCACCGGCAAGCCCGTGCTGCTCAGCATGGCCACGGTGCGCAATATCGCGCAGGACCACGGGCGGCGGTTCTCGGGCGAACGCATCCAGCAGGAGTTCGGCCTGGGCTTCCGGCCGCTGGAGCAGACCCTGTCCGATGAACTCGACTGGCTCCGCAATCATCGCGATCAGCCGGCTCTGGCCTGAAGCCCCGGCATCCTGCGGGCCGGCGGCAGCACCGTCGCAGTCCTCGCCAGCAGGCTGCGTCCTTTGATGTCCAGGCCTCTCACCAGCCCCCGGAATGCAAAAAGCCCGTGCGGCATTACCGCACGGGCTTTCGAATCTGGTTGCGGGGGCAGGACTTGAACCTGCGACCTTCGGGTTATGAGCCCGACGAGCTGCCAACTGCTCCACCCCGCGGGCCGAAATATACGCGGGTTGGCGGCTAATGGATAGCATTGATTGGTTTTTTTTCGGCGCGATGCCGCTATTGCTGGCATGCGGCACCAAGGTGTCCCGCTCTTTCTGCCATAAAAATGCGGAAAATCGCCGATTTCCGCTTTTCCGGTGGGAAAAGCGGATGGCGCAGGATGCAGCGGGAAGTGGCGGTAACGGCTCAGGCCATATGCGCTCAGCCCGGGTCGCCGCCCGTCTCTTGTTCCGGCGCGAGGCTGAACCGCGCCGACAGGTCGGTCTCCGCGCCCAATGGGTCCTGGGCCAGCACCAGCCCCTTGGCGGTGAGCTTGGTCAGCGTCCGGGCCGCCTGGATCGGGCTGACGCCCGTGGCTTTTGCGACCTGGTACGAGTCCATCGGGGTGCCCGTTTTCTGCAGGGCGGCGAGTACTGCGTGGCGGGTGTCGTGATTGTTGTTCATTTCCGGGAACAGGTTGGATCTGCTCAGACTAGACGGGCTGGCCCGCCGATGCAACCCCACGTTTTCGCGGATCCTGCACCCTAAAATGTTGCGCCGGGGATTTCGCCCGTCAGAATAGAGGGTCTGACGGAAAGCAGACGGAACGCATCGCAACAACAATGCAGCACACACTACTACTGATCGACGGCCTGAACATCCTGCGCCGCGTCTACGAGGCCAACCCCGCGCCGGAGATTCCTGCCAAGGTCGAAGGCGCCGTGCTTTCGGCACTGGCCTCGTTCCGGCGCGCGCTGACCGAATGCAAGGCCACGCACGCGCTGGCGGCATTCGATACCGGCGGCAAGACCTGGCGGCACGCGCTGTACCCGCCGTACCGCCAGCACCGCAAGCCGATGGATCCGGAACTGGCCGAGGTGATTCCCGATTTCCGCCTGACGCTGACGGAAGTCCTGGGCCTCCAGACCGCCGCCATCGACGGCTACGAGGCCGACGACATCATCGGCACGGCCTTCTATCGCTGGATTGCGTCCAAGGAAGGGCAGGTGATCGCGGTCAGCACCGACAAGGACATCCTCCAGCTCATTGCCGACGGCGCGATCGTGCGCAACCACTTCGCCACGCCGAAGAACCAGGAGCAACCCTGGTTCGACGAGCGCTATGTGCTCGACAAGTTCGGTGTCGGCAGCCACCAGCTTGGCGACTATTTCGCCCTGCTAGGGGATAGCTCGGACGATATCCCCGGTGTGCAGAAGATCGGCGCGAAGACCGCGGTAAAACTGCTGCAACGCCATGGCGACCTGGAGACGGTGCTGGCGAACGCGTCACAGGAGCCAGGCATCATCGGCAAGAACCTGGCCGAGCAAGCGGATCTTGCCCGCATTTCGCGCCAACTGGTCTCCCTCAAGACCGATGCCCAGCTGGGCCTGACGTGGAACATGCTGCGTCTTGGCGATCTGCGGCCGGAGTAGCGCCGGCAGTGGCATGGCAGTGGCATCTACGCTGCCCCGGAAGTCACCTCGCCACGCGCGCCGGCCGGCTGGCGGTCGAACAGCGCCAGCTTCAGCGCCACCGACAAGGTCGCCAGCACCGCGAACAGCCAGCCGCTCCACAGCGCCCCGGTCATGCCCGCGGCGGTGATGAACCAGCCGCCCACCGCCGAGCCGAACACCACGCCGACGTTGGCGGCCGAGATGTAGAGGCTGGTGGCGAACTCCGGGGCTTCCGGCGCGGCGGAGGCCAGCCACATCTGGCTGACGATCAGGCCGCTGGTGTGCGCCGCGCCCCACAGCAGGCAGACAGCGATCATGGGCGCAAAGGATGCGCTGCCGCAGACATGGAGCACCAGGTAGGCCCCGCTCAGCACAAGCGGGTGCAGCAGCGCGGTCCTGGCCAGGCTCCTGGCCAGCAGCCTGCCGGCCAGCAGGTTGCCGGCCACCCCCCCGATGCCGAACACGACCAGCAGCGCGCCGATCGCCTCGCCACCCATCCGGGCCTCGCGCGCGAGGTATTCCGCGGCATAGCTGTAGACGGAGAACATGGTGGCGAAGACGCACACGGTCGCTGCCAGATTGAGCCACAGTACCGGCTTGCGCAGGATCGCCGATGGCCGGCCGGGGGCAGCCTGCTGCCCCGGGGCAGCGGGCCCGGGCGTGTCCTGCAGCATCGCCAGCAGGCCGCAGCCTGCCGCGGCATTGACGGCGGCGCAGAACAGGAAGGCGGCTTCGTAGGAGACGCGTGCCGCGATCCAGGCGGTGATCGGCACGCCCAGCACCAGGCCCATGCTGGTGCCGACGAAGGCCATGGCCGTGGCATGCGTGGCCCGCTCTTTCGGGTACAGGGACACGGCCGCCGCGAACGCCAGCGAGAAGAACACCGGATGCAGCAGCGCCGGGACCACGCGCAGCGCCATCAGCGAGCCGAAGTCCGGCGCCCATGCTGACAGTACGCTGCAGGCGGCGAAGACAAAGAGCGAGCCCGCCAGCACCTTGCGGCGGGCAAAGCGCGACAGCCACAGCACCATGAACGGCCCGCACACGGCCACCACCAGCGCGAACAGGCCCACCAGCCAGCCTGCCCGCGCGACCGTGACGCCGTAGCGCGCCACGATGACCGGCAGGATGCCGACCACGCCGAACTCGATGGCGTACAGGCCGAACAGGCCGAGCGCGATAAAGAACAGGGAGCGGCCGGCATTCATGGCTGTTTCTCCGGCGGGCTGCCGAGCGCATGGGCCTGTGTTTCGCCGTGCGGATCCAGCGCGGCCACCACCACCTTGCCCGTTGCCTCGCCGCGCTCCACCAGTCTGTGCGCCAGCCGCAGGTTTGCCGCATCGATGGGATGCAGGGTCCGGCCCAGGGACGGACGCAGCAGACCGGCATCCACCAGCGCGGCGACCTCGTTCAGGATGCGGTGCTGGGCGATCATGTCCGGCGTGCCGTAGAGCGGCCGGGTGAACACCATTTCCCAGTGCAGCGATACGCTCTTGGCCTTGAGCGGCGTGGCGTCCAGGAAGTCGTGATCGTCGATGACGGCAATCCGGCCTTGCGGCGCGATCAGTGCCGCCAGCGCCGGCAGGTGGCGGCCGGTGTGCGACAGCGCCGCGACGTGGGTGACCGGGGGCGCGGCGAGCGCGGCCACCTGCTGCGGCAGCGCCTGCGTGTGATCGATGGCGCAATGCGCGCCCAGCGCAAGGCACCGGTCGCGGCCCTGCGGCCGGGAAGCGGTGGCGATCACCGTGAGGCCGGTGAGGCGCCGCGCCAGCTGGATCAGCATGGAGCCCACGCCGCCAGCGCCGCCCACCACCAGCAGGCTGCCCGCCTGCGCGGGCTTGCCGGGCGCGACGCCCAGCCGGTCGAACAGCACTTGCCAGGCGGTCAGTGCCGTCAGGGGCAGCGCCGCGGCTTGCGCGAAGCTCAGCGTTTCGGGTTTGCGGCCCACGATCCGCTCATCGACGAGATGGAACTGCGCGTTGGTGCCGGCGCGATCGAAGGAGCCGGCGTAATACACAGCCTGTCCCGGCCGGAACAGCGTGACTTCGCTGCCCACGGCCTCCACCATGCCGGCAGCGTCCCATCCCAGCGTCGATACCGCGTCGGGCACGGGCACCAGGCCGGCGCGGATCTTGGTGTCGACGGGATTGACCGAGACCGCCCGTATCGCCACCAGCAGGTCGCGCGGACCGGGCCGGGGCCGCTCGATCTCGGTGTCGTACAGGCTGTCCGTTTCGTCGACGCACGCGCGCTTGCGAAAGGCGACGGCCTTCATGGCAGGGATCCCGCTCATCGCGCCACCGTCCCGGCCGCATAGACGGCATCGCGCAGGTCGGTGACGAAGCGGCCGGACATGCCTTCATACAAGGTGTTGGTGAACGCGACCACGCTCAGGCCGCGGGCGCGGTCGACGAACCATGAGTGCCCGTAGGCTCCGCCCCAGCGCCACGTGCCGGGAGACTCCGGCGAGCCGGCCGCCAGCGGATCGTGCAGCACCGAGAAGCCCAGGCCGAAGCCGGTGCCCGGTGCGTCGGGGGGGCCCCATTCCCCGGTCTGGTTGCTGCCCATCTCGTCCACCCAGGCGGCGGGCATCAGCGGGCGGCCGCCCTGGCGCAGCACCTCCAGCAGGCGGAGCAGGTCGCCGGCGCTGCCAACCATGCCGGCGCCGCCGGAGGGAAAGGCGCCGGCGTCCAGGGCGCGCGCCGGCGCGTAGTGGATGCCGGCCGTGCCGTCGACCACCGGGACCACATCCTGCGCCTGCATGCGGCGCGGTACCGGCGCATCGTTGACATAGGCGGTGGCCAGGCGGCCGGCATTGGCCGCATCCACGAAAAAGCCGGTGTCGTCCATGCCCAGCGGCCCTGTGACCAGCGTGCGCACCGCGTCGCCCAGCGGCGTGTCGCAGGCGCGTTCGATCACGGCGCCGAGCACGTCCGTCGCCAGCGAATAGCCCCAGGCCGTGCCCGGCGCGTAGAGCAGCGGCACGCTGGCGATGCGGCGCAGGTTCTCCGCGAGCGTGATGCCCGGCAGGTCCATGCCGTCCGATACGCCGGCGCGGGCATAAGGCCCGTTGCCGTCGGTTTCGAAAAAGCGGTAGCCAAGCCCGGCGGTGTGGGTCATCAGCTGCCGCACGGTGATGGCGGCGGCGCTGCCGCCGGCCAGCCGCAGCTGGAATGCCGGCAGCCAGCGGGTCACCGTTTCGTCGAGCGCCAGCCGTCCTTGCGCGACCAGCACCATCGCGGCGGCCGAGACGATGGGCTTGGACACCGAGGCCAGCCGGAACAGCGTGTCCTCGCGCATCCGCAGCCCGGCTTCGCGGTCGGCCAGGCCGGCGGCGCGCCGGTGGACCAGTTCGCCATCCCGGGCGACCAGGACGACGGCGCCGACCAGCCGGTGCGCAGCAATGGCCTGATCGATAACGGTATCGACACGCGTGGATAGGTGGGCAGGACGGGTGCCGCCGTCAAGGGCAGGGAGGAGGGAGGACATGGGTAGTTTCCTTCGTTGCAAGAGGTTTCCGGGTGATTTCCGGCTCCTGCAGACGATAAGAAACAATTGACTCGGGAAAAAGTAGGCTACAGTTCCTGATTATCAGGATGAAATTGTCCGGAATGACGGAATGATCCGGAACAAGCGTGTCGAACGTGTCGAACAGATCGGGAATCAGGCGATGCAAGGAGAGTGCCGATGGATAGCCTGAGCGGCTTTACGGTATTTGTGCAGGTGGCCGAGACGCGCAGCTTCGTGGCCGCCGGCCGCCTGATGGGCGTGTCGGCCTCGGCTGTGGGCAAGAGTGTGGCGCGGCTGGAAGAAAAGCTCGGTGCGCGGCTCTTCCACCGCAGCACGCGCAGCATCACCCTGACCGCGGAAGGCGCGCTGTTCCTGGAGCGCAGCCGGCGCATCCTGGCGGAGATCGAGGCGGCGGAGCAGGAGCTTTCCAGCGCCGCCGGGGCGCCGCGCGGGCGCCTGCGGGTCAGCCTGCCGCTGGTCAGCTCGCTGGTGCTGCCGGTGTTGGGCGACTTCATGCGGCAGTATCCGGAGATCGAGCTTGACCTGGACTTCACCGACCGCCTGGTGGACGTGATCGAGGAAGGCTTCGACGCCGTGGTGCGCACCGGCGAGCCTGGCGACTCCCGCTTGTCGGCGCGGCGCCTGGGTGCTTTCCGGATCCTGCTGGTGGCATCGCCAGCCTACCTCGCGCAGCGCGGCGTACCGGCGCACCCGGCCGACCTGACCGGTCACGCCTGCCTGCACTACCGTTTCCCCAACAGCGGCAAGCTGGAGGCCTGGCCGTTGCGGCGCGATCCCGCCGAGCCGGAACCGCACCTGCCCACCTCGATGATCTGCAACAACATCGAGACCCGGGTGAGCTTTGCGCTGCAGGGGCTGGGCATTGCCTGCCTGCCGGATTTCGCGATCCGCGACGCGCTGGCCGACGGCAGGCTGCGCACCGTGCTCGACGGCTACGTGGAGCGCAGCGGCACCTTCCGAGTGCTGTGGCCGGCCAGCCGGCATCCCTCGCCCAAGCTGCGGGTGTTCATCGACTTCCTGGGCGAGCGGGTGTTTCCCGCTGGCGGCGCCGATCGCTGAGGGTTTGCGGCAGACAGCGGCCGTCAGTATGAGATCTTCGCGCTGAGGCTGATCGTGCGCGGATCGGCCGGCTGGATAAAGTCGGCGTACTGGAAGCCCCAGTAGCGCTTGTTGGTCAGGTTGGTCAGCGCCGCGCGCAGCGTCAGGTCCTTGCCGGCCACGCGCGTGCTGTAGCTGGCGCCCAGGTTGAACACCGTATAGCCCCCGAGGCCGATATCGCCGGCCGGCCGCAGCTTGGTCGTGCCCGTGTACTTGCCGTCGAGGCCGAGCCTGAGCCCGGGCACGAAGGGCACGCGATAAGCCAGGCGCCCGGCGAGCACGAAGCCGGGCGCGCCGGCGACGCGGTTGCCCTTGTAGGCCGAGCCCTTGTCGTAGTAGCTGTCCAGGTACATCACGCTGCCACCGGCTTCCCACTGCGACCCCAGGCGGGCGTTCCAGGCCAGTTCCGCGCCCTGGTAGATCGACAGGCCGTCCTGCACGTAGACATTGCTGCCGTTGACGTACTCCGCGCCGCGTTCGATGCGGAACAGCGCGGCGGTGCCGGTCCATCTGCCCTGGTCGGTTTTTGCGCCGATTTCATATTGCTTGCTGCGCAGCGGGTTCAGTTGCTGGCCGGCATTGGCATAGGTCTCGGCCACCGTGGTGCCGCCGTCCAGCGCTTCGACGTAGCTGGCGTACAGCGTGGTGCTCTGCAGCGGCTTGTAGAGCAGCGCCACCGTGGGCGTGACCACGCCATTCTTGCTGTAGGCGGAAGTCGTTGCGCCGCCGCGTGCGTAGCCGTTCTGCTCATAGTTGGTGTAGCGCACGCCGCCCAGGACCGACCATTTCTCGGTCAGCGCGATGGTGTCGCTCAGGAACAGCGCCTTTTGCGAGATATCGCTGGCGCGGTATTCGCTGAAGCCCGTCTGGCTGTAGTAGACGTGCGGGTTGGGCTGATACAGATTGCCTGGGCCCAGTGCGAGCGTCAGGTCGGAGCCGGTGCTGTAGCGGTTGATCTGCTGCTGCCAGGCCGTGCCGGCCACCAGCTGGTGCGAGAACGGGCCGGTGCGAAACCTGCCTTCGACCATGGCCGTCCACTGGCTGAACTGGTGTGCCTGCGAGCCGTCGTAGCGCGAGTCCTGGTAGTCCCCATTGACGCCGGACAGCACCAGCGAGGTTTCATTGCGGCTGCGCGACACCTTGCTGAAGCTGTAATTGGTGCTGACCGTCCAGTCGGGATTGATGCGGTAGCGCAGGCCGGTGCTGTAGAGCTGCAGGTTGGTGAACAGATGCTGGTCCGGGCCCGCGAAGGCGCCGCCGCGCCCGCTCACCACGCCCGGCAGCGAAGCGCCGGTGTACGAATAGGTGGCGAACGTCGGCGTCTGGCCGAAGCTGCGGCGCTCCTGGTAGAGACCGTCGAAGGTCCAGGTCAGGTCGCGGGTGAGGCGGGCGTCCAATCCAAGCGATACCGAGTCGCGCCTGAGGCTGACCGCATTGGACGGCTTGCCTTCCTCATGCGTAACGTTCAGCCGGTAGCCGAACCTGTCGCCTGGACCGGCCCGTCCCCCCAGGTCGACGTGCTGGCTCCAGGCGTGGGTGCTGCGGTAACCCACTTCGACGCTCGCGGTGAAGGTGTCGGTCGGCTTCCTGGTCACGTAGTTGACCGTGCCGCCCGGGTTGGCAAAGCCGTACATGAAGCCGGACAGGCCCTTGAGCAGTTCCACCTGTTCCAACTGCTCATAGGGCAGGGTGATGCCGTAGCCCACATACGGCATGCCGTTGATCTTGTAGCCGTTCTGCCAGTCGAGCTGCAGTCCCCGCACCGTGAGGTAGCTGGACCAACTGTTGTTGGCGTTGCTGTTGTCGGACACCGAGGCGTCCAGGGCGAAGATGTCTCCCAGCTTGGTCACCTGGCGATCGGCCAGGTCTTCGCCGCTGACGATGATGGTGGAGTACGGCGTGTCCAGTTGCGCGCGCGAGCCCAGCGCGCCGCTGCCGACCTTTTTCTCCAGTTGCTGGCCGGATTCCTCCATGGCGCCGGCGCTGACCGTAACGGCGGGCAGGGCCTGTTCCGTCGCCGCGGCCGGTACGGCTTGCGCCAAAGCCGTGCTGCTCCAGGACAAGCCGGACAGCACGATCATCCTGGCCAGGGTGGCGTGTTGGCGAACCCCGGGTGCCTGCGTTTCCCGATGCGTAGCTTTGTGCTCGCTTGTTCTCATTTTTCTTTGGCTTGAGTGTTGATGCGAACGCAAATACGAATCAATATCATTTGCGTCGGCAAGGAGGCGAATAATGCCTACCGGACACAGAATCCGTCAAGAAAAACCGCATCAATGGGAATGCTTTTGCGAGCGGCGGCAGGACGCCGCGCGCGCTGCCAACGGAGCGCGTCGGCCGTGGCTTACTCTTACTGTTGGTTGCGCTGTCGCGCCTGCGCCCGGCACGGTGCGCGCCGCTCGCGCGACAGGCTTGCGGCACGGCTCAGGCGCCGTGCCGCGCTCCGCTCAAGCGGCGGCAGCCTTCTTCAAGACCACATAGAGCATGTCCTTCAACTGCAGCTTTTCCTTCTTCAGGGCTTCGATGGCGGCGCTGTCCGCCGGGGTGACGCCCGTTTCCATATTGGAGATCTGGTGATCCAGGTCGTTGTGACGCTGGAACAGTCGTGAGAAATGCGCGTCCTCCGTCTTGAGGCGGGAGATCAGGTCGCGGAATTCAGGGAACATCAGGGGCTCCAGAGTGGTGGCGAGGAAGGCCGGAGGGCCTTGGGAAGCTTCATTGTTCCACCGCCAGCCATGGCGGGCCTTGACCTGGGTCAGGCGGCGGCGGATCGCCGGCCCTGTTCGCTGGGCGCTACAGCAGCAAGACGGCTTCGACAGGCGCTATGCCACCACGGCTTACTACAACGCCACGCAATGGTTGCAGGGCCCGGGCCGGCGCGTGGAACTGAGCGTCAATCACCGCTTCTGACCGGCGGCGCTATCGAATATCGAAGGCTGCCCCCTATGCCCCCAAGCCTCGCCAGCGTGGCTCAGGCCGCGGCATCTTCCGGCGACGGCGCACGCGCCGCAACTGCCGGTGCGAAGCGGCGGTCCAGCAGCCAGACCATCGCCAGCGTGGCGCCCATCAGCGGGAATACCAGGCCCAGGAGCCCTAGCCCTGCGACCCACGCCCGCATCGGTGGAAGGCTGCGCGGGAATGACGGTGCCGCCAGCGCGCGCGCGGGCCGGCGCTTGAGCCACATGATGAGGCCCGTCACGGCGAGCGCCATCAGGCCCAGCGAGATGGCCGTGCAGGCGATCTGGTTGGCCAGGCCGAAATAGCGCCCCATGTGCAAGGAGGTGCCGTACGAAATGGCCTGGGCAACCGCGCCATAGTCGCCATAGCGAATGTCCTTGAGGACCTTGCCGCTGTACTGGTCGATATGCAGCGTGCGTTCCATCCTGGGATCCGCGGGGAAACAGGACGCGGTGAAGACCCCGGTCGGGGATCCCGGCAGCACCAGCTGGCATCCGCTCGGGACGCCATTGGCGGCCACGATCCCGACGGCACGATCCAGGCTGATGGTGGCGGTGCCGGCTGCCGGCACCGTGCCGCGCGGCACTTTGCTCAGGCCGACGGCCCAGGGGACTTCCGCCAGCGGAAGCGAGTCCATGCGGGGCGCGCCCGGGGTCGAACGCACGCCCGCGTCTCCCCACGCGCCGGGCGGGTTGCCCAGCTGCGCTGCCGTGGCGAGCGCCTTGAACTGCTTGCCCCACGATACGCTCCACGGCAAGCCCGACAAGATGAACGCCACGGCGCCGAGCGCCAGCCAGGCACCGGTCACCAGATGGATTTCCTTCCACCAGCCGCGCCCGCCGGCGGCGTTGCCGGCCAGGAAGGCGCCGGCGCCTTTCGCGCGCAGCCGCGGCCACCACATTGCAAGGCCGGTCGCGATCATCACCAGGGCCCAGCACGCTGCCAGTTCCATCAGCAGCTCGCCGGTCTTGCCCAGCAGCAGCGCGCGATGCAGCAGGCGCACCTGCTTCATCAGGCGGTCTTCCACGCTCAGGCTGCCAAGGTACTCGCCGGTGTATGGGTCCAGATAGAGGCTTTGGCTCTTGCCGGACGGCAGGCGAAAGACAAACTCGGCGCTGGCACGCGGGTCCGGATCGAGGGTGTAGGTGGTGGCGGCCGAACCTTCTGGCGCCTGTGCCCAGGCACGGTCGAGCAGGTCCTGGGCAGGAAGTTTCGAGCCCGCCGGCGCCACGCGCAGCAACCGGGGATAGAGCAGCGGCTCGATCTGCGGCTGGAAGCAGTAGATCGTGCCGGTGATCGACAGCACGATCAGGAAGGGCATGACGAAGAGCCCGGCGTAGAAGTGCCATCGCCACAACATGCGATACGAAGCAGTGGCAGTGGCGGCTGCCGGGGACGGCTGGGCGGCGGCTTTGGGCATGGGGCTGGGCGAGACGACGACGCCGCGGTATTTCGAGGCGCTCAGCATACCGTGGCCCGCGCGGCGCCGGCCTGCGGCCAATGGACGCGCCGCCCTCCCACATCTCGCTCACATGGACGGCATGGTCGAGGCGAGCCTCGCGGCCATCAGCACGACCAGCGCCAGCAGCGTGGTCTCGGCACACAGGCTGCGCATCAACGGCTTGCGTACCCCTTCATCGCCACCCAGCAAGCGGGGCAGCGCATGCCAACGGTTCCAGGCGCCCAGGGCCGCTGCGCATCCCACCAGTATCAGCTTGGCGGCGAGCAGCTGCTCGTAAGTGCCAAACCTTCCCGCAGCGGCGTCCAGCAGCCGCCAGACGTTGAACAGGCCGCTGACGACCACGAGCGTGAGCGCCGTGGCAGCGACCTGGGACAGGCGCAGCATCAGGACAGCGGGCCAGGACGCCGGTGTCCCGGTCCAGCGCAGCAGCAACCGCCACGAGACCGCGACGCTGCCCGCCCAGGCACAGCCCGCGCCGATGTGGATGGCGTGGATGCATGCCGATGCGCTGAACATGCCGTGCTCGGCCGCATGGCCGGTGGCCGCCTTTGCGATCAGGAACAGCAGCAGGCCGGCAGCCGTCGCGCGATGCGGCCAGGCGCCCGGGCCGCCTGGTTTCGCGGCGGCGCGCATGAACGAGGCGGCGCCGGCAATGACCAGGCCAGCCGCGCCCAGCAACCACATGGCGCCGTTGTGCGTATGCAGGAGCACCAGCCAGACCGCGGGCAGGAGTTCGGCCGGCGGCGCGTCCGTCAATGCCAGCGACACCGCCGGAAGGTAGGCCACGAATGCGCCGGCAAGCAGGGCCAGGCAGCTGCGCGCCCATGCCGGCGCCGAGGCCGCGGGCCATGCCGGCGTCAACAGCCAGACGCCAAGCGACGCGCTCAGCGCAATCGATATGGCGCCGCTGAGCCACCAGCTCAATGTGTCCGCGACACCCGCCACTATTTCACCGTGAAGCGATAGCTGCCCTTGCTGCGGTGCCCATCGGTGGAAACCACGTTCCAGTCGACCTTGTAGCTGCCAGCGTCGAGCTTGCCCAGGGGCAATTGCAGGACCCTGGGTGCCGTTGCGTCGACGGTGGCCTTGCTTGCCGTGACGGGTTTGCCCGCGCCGTCAGTCACTTCGATCTTGCAGAGCGCGCCTTCCAGCGGCTCGGAGAACTCGAGCCGCACTTCCTGCGGCGCTGCCTGTGCCGAGTCCGCGGCAGGCGACTGCTTCTGCAGATGGGAGTGCGACCACGCGGTGGCGGCGTAAAGCAGGGCAATGGCGGCGGCACCGGCGCGGAGCATGTGGGTAAGGCGTTGATCTGGCATTGGGGTGGATGTCCTGGAGCGTTAGGTTCTCGGAGGCAGAAGAGATTGTATTCAGTCCTGGATTTTCCCTTGGAAGCGCGGGCGGCCTGCATGCGGCAAATGGCCGCTGGACAGGCCGCGGCCACCTTGCTCGCGCAGGTCGCGGAAAAAATGCGGCAAATTGCCACTCGGCAAGCACTTTCAATCGACTTATTCTGATCCCTGCCAAGCATAGCCGATCTTTTTTTAATGGCTTGCCTGGCAGAGAGATGTCCACCCAACGTCGGTCCCAACAGGAAGGAATCATCATGACGATCAAGATCAGCAAGAAGGAAGCCATTGAAGTGCGCGGGCGCAGCGGCGCCTGTTGCGGTTCCTGCTGTGCGGCGATTGGCGCATAAGCGCATTTCGCCCTTGAAGCGGATGGCCTGAGGCGGCTGTTGGCCCCGGGCCATCCGCACGCGATGGCGACGTGAGACAACGTGGGACGGCATGCATGAAGATAGGGTTCAATTTCTCCTTGGGGACGACTTACCCCCTGGTTACGCAACTGGTCCGGGAAAGGGAGATCGATTTCTGCGAAATCCTTATCGACAACTTTCTGCAGGTGCCGGCCGTGGAGCTTGCCGCCGCATTCGATTGCCCGGTGGCCTTCCACATCATGTTCTCGAAGTACATGGAGAGCGATCAGGCGGCGCTTGAAGACCTGGCGGCGAGGTTGCGCGAATACATCGATATCCTGCGGCCGCTGTACGTGTCGGACCATATCGCAGCATTCAGCCACCTGGGCCGCCATCTTTATCATCTTGCCGAGGTCGACTACGCAGGGGCCTATCGGCAGATCCGCGAACGCACGCTGTGGTGGCAGGAACGGCTCGGGTGTCGCGTCCACCTGGAAAACTACCCGTCGATCATGGACGGCGGCCACGATGCCCCGGCATTCTTCGCGCGGTTGACGAAGGAGACCGGCTGTGGACTCCTGTTCGATATCTCAAATGCCGTATGCGCGCAGCGCAACTGCGGCTTGCCTCTCGATGCCTGGAGCCCCCTGGCTGCCGAGGCAAGGCATTTCCATATTGCCGGATTCACCGGCTCGATACTCTCCCCCAGGCTTGCCATCGACGCACACGATACCGACTTGGCGCCCGATACGCTGGCGTACCTTGAGCGCATCGGGCCTGCCCTGGCATTGCCGGGCCGGACCCTGACCTATGAACGCGACGGCAATATCGAATACGAGGCGATCGTCCGGGATCTGCACCGGCTGCGCACGGCGCTGGCGTGCCCCAAGCCCTCCCATGGCCATGCCGCCGTCAATGCAGGCGCCAGTGAAGACCGCAATGCCAATGTCACCGCTTAACGATACCGATCTGCTCGAGGCCCTGGCCACGCCTGACCTCCAGAAGCGCTATCCACGCGATTCGAAGGCCTTCGTCAGGATCGACACCAGCCTGCGCGCCTACTGGCATACGCTGTTCGATGTATGCCCGGCGTTGCTGGACCTGGCCGGTCCGGACGGACTGGCGATTTTTCGGCCGTTCATGGCATGGGCGGCATCGCGGCGCCTGTCCATGAACTGGGCGTTCTACATCTGGGCTTATCGGTGGCTTGACGGATCGGATTTCGCGGACAGCCTGCCCGACAACCTCGCGGAATCGATGCTGGCCGCCTCGGCGGCCCGCTGGGCTACGGTGGACCGCGGACGCGCCGCGGGCATCGTGCTGGGCGATGCGAAGAGCCCCGGCCTGATCGCCGGATGGAAATGCAGGTCCGTCGACGGTGCGCGTTCGGTCGAGCGTATCGAGCTGGAAGCCCCGCTTGCGCCGCCGTGCGACCGCTTTGGTTTCTTCCTGGTGCCGGGCTTCGCGCTCGAGACGTTTCCCGGATGGTCGCCGATTCCGCTTTGACCCGGCGCCGGCGCCGTCGCGGCTAACGCCCGCCGGCCGCGCGCGCGCCGCGCTCGGGCCACGGGTCCGAGAAGCGCTTGTCCTCGAGGAATTGCCTGTCCGTAAGGGATTGCAGGAACGCGACCATATCGTCGAGCTCCTGCGCCGTCAGCTCGAATCCCTCGATGAATTCACTGCGCAGCGGGTTGGGCGGTCTGCCGTCGCGGGCGGCCTTGCCCCGCTTGGCATAGTGGTCCCTGATCACTTCCTGGAGCGTGGCGATCGATCCGTCGTGCATATAGGGCGCCGTGACCGCGACATTGCGCAGCGACGGCGAGCGCATCTTGCCCTCGTCGGCCGGATTGCCGGTGAACTCCCGGATGCCATGGTTGTCCGGCGGGTACAGGCCGTTGCCGTCAAGGTTGTACAGGCCGGTGTTGTGATAGCCGATTTCCGGGAAGGCCAGCCTCGCGTGCCGGTTATTGTCGGTGAAGTTG
This sequence comes from Cupriavidus sp. 96C5-1, assembly GCF_057798855.1. Classification (NCBI taxonomy): domain Bacteria; kingdom Pseudomonadati; phylum Pseudomonadota; class Betaproteobacteria; order Burkholderiales; family Burkholderiaceae; genus Cupriavidus; species Cupriavidus sp. 96C5-1. The sequence goes on from NZ_JBYOJU010000058.1 coordinate 32,337, forward strand.
AATCCCCCATGGCAATGCGCGCACTCCATTCTCTCGCTGAAGAACAGCGTCTCGCCGCGCTTGGCGGCAGCGCTGATGGCGCCAGGCTCACCGCCATACTTGTATTGGTCGTAGGGCGAGTTGAAGGTGAGCAGCGTGCGCTCGAACGAAGCCAGCGCCCTGGCGATCGACGACAGGCTGACGGGGTCGGCCTGCCCGGGAAACGCAGCGGCAAACAAGGCGGGGTAGCGTGGTTCCGAGCGCAGCCGTTCGAGCATCAGCTGTTCCCGGCCGGCCATCCCCATCTCCAGCGGTGTTTCACCGAACAGGGGCACCAGGACCTGCATCTCGAGCCGGGTCAGGTTGGGGTTCGCCCAGGTCAGCACGGGGAAGTAGGCGACGTTGCCCAGGCTCATGGCATTGCGCACGCCCTGCGTGCCATGGACGCCGAGCGCCAGCTTGCGGCCATCGGTGAATCCCTTCGCCTGGAGATGGCAGCCCGCGCATGCGGTCGAGTCGTCCACGGACAGGCGGCGGTCATAGAAGAGGTGCCGGCCCAGTTCCACCTTGGCCGCGGACATCGGGTTGTCAGGCGGCACCACCGGCGGGGGGACCCAGGCCGGCAGCTTCCAATCGTATTGCGCCGCAGGCCCGGCGGCGCCTGTCAGGCAGGTCAGCGCGAGCGCGCAGAGCAGGGCGGAAAGCACTGGGTACTTCATTGGCTATCTCGCCTTGCCGGGCCGGAAGAAGCGCTGCCCGCCTGCCGCCTGATCCTGGAAGGCCAGCCCGAAGGCCGGCATGAGCCGGCGGCAATCCGCGTCGTCCGGGCCGGCCATGCAGCCGGGCGCCGAGCCCGGCGTGTTGATATCGATATTGGTGTCGCGCAGCAGGGCGGCAAGATCGATGATCACGTGCTGCGTATCGGGGTCGAATGTGTCGAAGCGGACGGTGACGCGGTTGGGCCGATGGCAGGCCGCAGGCGCGGCGGTCGCCGAGGGGGAAACGCACTCGCTGCTGCCGAGATGCACCGGGAAGCCGGCGGCGCGCTGGTGCGTTGGCGTGCTGCCGCCTTGCGCCTGCCCGCTTGTCGCCATGTCGATCTTGACGAACTTATAGCCTGCCTGCCAGCTCCAGAACATCGCCGTCAGGTTCAGCGGCGACGGCGCCAGGGTGGGGTCAGCATGGTTCAGCGCGGGTGGCACGCCGAGCGTGAACTGCAGGCCACGATAGACCCCAGGCGGAATGTGGCCCTCGATTCTGTCGTGCAAGCCGGGATTGCCATTGCGGCAGGGCCCCGTGCCGTTTTCGAAGTCGAGCAGGGCAACGTCCCTGTACTGCCAGCGGCCGTCCTGCCCGAGCGTGAGATTCACCGCTTGTCCGGCGGCATCGATCAGGGCAACCTCCGAGATATACAGCCGGAAATCGGAAGGGGTGATGCGCGATGCCGTCGTGCCGATGCCGTCGTAGCTGCGGCCGCACTCGAACGGCTCCTCTCCCACGCGTGCATCGAACTGTAGCGTGACCGGCCGGTTCGGCGCAGCCGGGATGCCACCGCCGCAACCCGACAGGGCGGCCGCCAGGAGGGCACCGCTTGCCCATGCGTATTTCATTGTCGTTCCCTTTCCCTTTAGAAGGAGGCGGTCAGCGCGATCTTGGCATTGCGGCCCACGTCGGCGACGCGTGCGATCGCATTGCCGGACTGGTAGGAGAAGTAGCGCTTGTCGAACAGGTTTTCTATGCCGAAGTCGACCTTGAGCATATGCTTCGCGGCAGGGGGGTACCAGGTCATGTACAGATTGTGGACGGCATATCCGGGCCGCCGGCGCAGCAGGGTGGAATCGTAGTCCTGCGCGGCCACGAACTGGCTGTTCCACTGCAGGGCAACCCGATACTGCGGCAAGGCCTGGCGAATACCGAGCACGAGCTTGTCGGGTGGTGAATAGAGGTATGCGCCCGTGCTGTCGTCCGTGGTCCTGACGCGGCTATAGGCGGCGCTCAGGTCCAGGTTGCCGACGCGGTACAGGCCCTCGATCTCCGCGCCGCGGCTCCTGGCATCGGTGACGTTCTGGTACTGCGTAATGGTGCCGGTGCCCGAGAACGGCATGCTGCGCGCATAAGTGCCGACCACCGTGCTCGAGATCAGGTCCTTCACCCGCGACGCGTAGACGGAGCCACGCAGGCGCACGCTGTCATTGCCGGCAAGAATGGCGTTGCGATGGAACGACGCGCCCAGCTCCAGCGTTCGCGCGGTTTCCGGCTTCAGGTTCGGGTTGGCGGCGAAGTTGAACAGGTAGTTCCTGCCGGAAAGGTTCTGGTATGCCTCGCTGATCGAGGGCGCACGGTAGGCTTCGCCATAGCTCGCGAACAGCGTCGCCTGGGGCACGGGCTGCCAGCTCAGCGCCAGCTTGGGCGAGACATGATGGTTCGAGGACTGGCCGGATGCGCCGGTATCGACGGCGGTCTCGAAACGGTCGCCCCGCAGGCTGGGAGTGAGCTTCCAGGCCTTGCCCAGGCTGATCTCATCTTGCAGGAAAGCGCCGATCACCCTCTGCGTTCCATCGGGAATCACGGGGTTGGCAGCGCCCGCGCTGGCGGCGGATTGATGGTCGCGATAGTAATCGATACCGTACGTGACCCGCTGCCCGATGGTTTGCCCGCCGAAGCGAAGCGATTGCTGGAGGCTCGCGCCGGTGGTGTCGGTCACATTGGCCGTGGCCGGCAAGCCGGGGAACAAGGCATTGCGCTCGGCGCTCAGGCTGAGCCGCGTGTGATAGAGCGTGACGTCGAGATCCGGCTTGCCATCCTCGCCAGCCAGGGCGGCCTTCAGTACGGTCTGCTCCTGGTTGATGCGATTCATCTGGACCGGAATCGACGATGGCGTGCCGAGGCTGCTGTCAGCCTCCGGGTTGTTCGGACGGTAGCTGCCCGCCTGGTAGAACTGGTGGGACAGGTCGAAGCGCAGCCGGTTGCCGGGTTGCAGGCCCAGCTTGAACAGCCCGCTGCCGGCATGGCCGTCATTCGGCCGCAGGGTCGTGCCGCCGCCCTGGCGGATGCGGCCCGTCTCCGTATAGCCGAACGCCGCGATGGCGTCGACCATGCCTGCCTGGCCGTAGAATCGCGCGTTGTAGTGAGGCGAGCGGTCGGCCGACGCGTACGCCGTCCGCACGTCGGCGCCGGCGTGCTCGTCCGGCCCTAGCAGGTCGCGCGCGGTGAGGGTCCTGAACACCATGGCGCCGCCGATGCCGCCGCTGCCGTACAGGGTGGACGTCGATCCCCTGACCACTTCCGCCTGGCGAAGAAAGAACGGGTCGGCATACAGGGGAGACGCAATGCCGGGGGACGCATTCTGGCGGGCGCCGTCCACCAGCACGATGATCTCCTTGCCGGTAAAGCCGCGTATGCCGGGGATCTGGCCTTCCGGCCGCGGCCCACCGCCGAAATCCACATTGGGCAGTGTCTTCAGGACGTCCGATACCGAGTAGGCCTGCCTGTCCTCGAAGTCTTCGCGGGTGACGACGCTGATCGACGCAGGGGTCGACGACAGCGGGTTCTCCGTGCGCGTCGCGGAGACGACAACCGGGTCGAGCGTTGCCGCCGACGGCGCGAACGGCGCCGCCTGGGCGCCGGCGGCGGGCGTGTGGGTGCCTATGGCAGTGGTGATCGTGCAAGCCAGCACGGTGCGGACCGTCATCGTCTCTCCCTCTTTTTTATACCGGGGAAATATATAGAGATGGCACTTTGTGTGGTATGCGGCATATGGCCGCGTACTTTTCGTGCGCTGGCGAAGACTGGCGGAACGACGCTCCTGCCTGCGCGCCCCGTCGAACACCACGCTACCGGGCACGGCATCACCCCCGCGAAACGCGTTCCACGCGCCAACACGCCGGGCCACATCCACTTCTCATCGGATAGCCGCACCGCCTTCGTGACGCTGCACGACACGGGCGAAACAAGGATTCTGATGCGGTGGCCGGGACCAGGCCATGCCGTCGGCAGCCGTCAGTAGCTCAGGCGCAGACCAAGGCGGACCGTCCGGCCGGCGCCGGGTGCGATCCATACGCTGCTGTAGGAGCTTGCATAGTAGGTCTTGTCGAACAGGTTGTTGACGTTGAGCGTGACGCGCATGTTCTTGCTGTATTGCCAGTAGGCGAGCAGGTCGGCCAGCGTGTACGCGGGCAGCGAGAAACCGTTCTGCGCGTCGCCCGAGCGTTTGCCCACATACCGCACGCCGCCGCCGACGCCGTAACGCTGGCCGACGGGCGCCGCGTCTTCATAGACCGCCAGCACGCTGCCGCTGGTGCGGGGGATGTTGAGCAGGGGCGTGCCTGCCGCGAGCCGGCTGTCCCGGGTGATCTCGGCGTCGGTCAGGGCAAAGCTGCCGGAAACCCGCCAGTGCTTGCCCAACTGGCCGGACGCATCGAACTCGAGGCCGCGGCTGCGCGCCTCGCCGGCGGCCACCGAGTAGGACGTGTCGGCCGGGTCGGCGGTCAGCACGTTGCGCTTGCGGATCTCGAAGGCGCTCAGGGTGGCGCCGATGCGGCGGTCGTCGCTGTCGAACTTCAGGCCGGCTTCCACCGCCCGCCCGTGCTCGGGAGCGAACGCATGGCCGGCGGCGTCGCTGCCCGCGTTGGGCCGGAACGAGCGGCTGGCGTTGCCAAAGAGGGAGACATTGTTGCTGGCCAGGTAGGTGACGCCGATGCGCGGCGACACGGCGGTCTGGCGCTGGGACGTGGTGGTGCCGCGCAGGCGGTTGTCCAGCGACTGGTCGTAGGCATCGAAGCGCGCGCCCGCCAGCAGGCGCCAGCGCTCGCCAAGGCGCAACTGGTCCTGGGCGTAGAGTCCCAGGTTGGCCTGGCGCTCATAGGTGTCGGTATTGGGCAGCAGCGTCGGCGGCGTCTGGCCATAGACCGGGTTGTCGATGTCGATGGCATAGGGCGCGCTGGCGCTGGGGTTCCTGCGCAGTTGCGCCTGGGTGTTGCCGAAGCGGTAGGCGTCCACCCCCAGCAGCAGTTCGTGGCCGACCGGCCCCGTGGAAAACTTGCCCGTGACATCCGCCTGCAGAGAAACGTCGTCCGACCGGTAGTCGCGATTGCGCCGCTGGCGCGTGAGCGTGCGATTGTCCGCGCCGAGGGCGCTCGCCTCGGTCGAGTATCCGGCCAGGCTGCCGCCCCGGTAAGCCACGGAGACCCGGCCCATCCAGTTCTCGGAGAACTGATGTTCCACGCCCAGGTGGTGGGACTGGCTATCGATGCGGACATCGCCGTCGCCGGGTTCGCCGAGGAAGCGCGAGCGAGGAATGGCGCCGGGCTTTCCGTTGACGGCGACCACGCCGCGGTCCAGCGGCGTGCCGAAGCGCTGGAATTCCGCCGCGTACTGCACGATGGTATCGGCGCCCAGGATCCAGGTGAACGACGGCGCGACCAGGTAGCGCCGGCTGTTGATGAAATCGCGCGTACTGCCGTCGTGATCGGCCACGGCGATCAGCCGGCCCGCGACGGTCTCGCCAAGGGCGCCGGTGACATCGGCCGCGACCCGGTAACGATCGCGGTTTCCTGTCTCCATCTCATAGGTCTGCGCAGGCTTGAACTGCGCTTGCCTGGTGACGATATTGATGCTGCCGCCGGGCTCGCTGCTGCCGTACAGCGACGAAGTGGGGCCTTTCAGGACTTCGATCCGCTCAATGGTGGCGGCGTCCCGCGGCGCGGTGAAGCCCCGGTTCGCGGCGAAGCCGTTGACCAGGTAGCCGGAGCCGGTGTTCTCGCTGCCGGTGAAGCCACGCATGGCGTAGTTGTCCCACAGGCCGCCGAAGTTGTTCTGGCGCGAGACGCCGCTGGCATAATCGAAGGTCTGGTCGAGCCGTGTGGCACCGATATCGTCGATCAGGGCCCGCGGCAGCACGCGCACGGCTTGCGGCACCTCGCGCAGCGGCGTATCGGTGCGGGTGGCGCCGGAAGCCTCGGGCGGATGGTAATGCGCCGGCGAGGCGGTCGTCACCGAAACCTCTTGCAGCACGTGGTCATCAGGATCCGCGGCATCCGCGAAAGGCGAAAACGCCAGCATGGCAGCGGCAGCGAAAGGCGTGAGAGGCTGCGGACGCAGCATGGATCGATCCTCAGAGATGGAATGTGAGCGGCGGGCGCCGTTGCGGGGGCCCGCCTGGTTTTGGTGGCGCCGGACGGGGCAGATTCGTCCGCGCACCTTATTGAGAATGAATTTTCATTAGCATTTTAGTTATGGAACGCATGACCCGTCAACGCGAAGCTGTGCTCGGCGCGTTATCCGATGCCGCCCGGCCCCTCAGCCCGGCCGAGATCCTTGCCGCGGCCCAGGGCGGCGTGCCGTCGCTGGGGCTCTCCACGGTCTACCGCAATATCCGGGCCTTGGTGGAGGAGGGCATGCTGAGCGCGGTGGAACTGCCCGGCCAGCCGGACCGGTACGAGGTGGTAGCCGTACCGGGTACCGTGGTTCACCGGCACTATTTCCAGTGCCTGTCATGCGACCGGGTGTTCCCGCTGGAGGGCTGCCCCGGGCACCTCGACGAGATCACGCCGCCGGGCTTTGTGGTGGAGCAGCATGAGCTGACGCTGCGGGGCCGGTGCGCTGCCTGCGCCAAGGCGGCAGGCAAGCGCGCGGCGCCGGCCGCCCGCGCAGCGGCAGCACGTGGCGCCGAGGGCTGACCGGCTGGCGTGCCGGTAGCCGGCTTTCCTGCGAGCGGGTTAGTCGGCTGCCTGCGTATTGAACCCTGGAAGCTGGTCTTGCCGTGTGCAAGGAGGCAAGGACGCCGCGCGGCCCGCTTCCGTCGTTCATCTGGCTTGTCGATGGCCGGGTCGTCTTTTCTGGCGCGGCGCTGTCCACCGCATATCCTCATGCGGATAAATTCCTTCCGCTGCGGCCGGCAACCGGGCTAACGTGGCCAGCCTGGCCGCGTTTCCCGCGGCGCTTGCCGTCGCATGTCATGAATCACTCGGATCGCGTGGTCCACTGGGTTCTCAGCAGCCTGGAACTCGAGACCACCCTGTTTCACATCGGGCAGTACTGCGGCACCTGGCGTGCCTCGGTAGCCGGACGCATGCGTGCCGGTTTTCACCTGGTACTGCACGGCGCGTGCTGGCTGCATCTGCCGGGCGAGCAGCGGCGCTCCTACCTGCAAGCCGGCGATGCGGTCTTCTTCCTGCGCGATGTGCCGCACTATCTCGGGCAGCATGACGACCCCCAGGCCTGCCTGCCGGTGGCCGGCATGCAGCCGCTGGACCTGTCGGTTGCCGATGCCACCGGGCTGGCGTGCGGCTTCTTCGATTTCCGCCCCGGCCTCAGCGAAGTACTGCTGGCGCCGTTCCCCGATTACCTGGTGTTGCCGGCGGGCACGGCAGCGCTGGGCGGCACCCGTGCCTTGTTCGACCTGATCCTGGCGGAGGCGCGGCGCGGTGATGCCGAGCCCTCGCCGCTGATCGCGCGCCTGGTCGACCTGCTTTTCTTCTACGTGGTGCGGCATCTGGCCGCGCGCGAGGATGTGGCGCAGGGCCTGTGGCCGCTACTGCGCAGCGCGGAGTTTTCCGGCCTGATGCTGGCGCTGATCCAGCATCCCGAGCGGCCGTGGTCGGTCGAAACCATGGCGGAACTCGTCCATATGTCGCGTGCCACTTTCAGCAAGCGTTTTACCGAAGCCTGCGGGCAGCCGCCGGCAGCCTTCCTGCTGTTGCTGCGCATGAAGATCGCCGGCCAATTGCTGGCCGGCCGGTGCAGCATCGCGCAGGCGGCGGAGCGTGTGGGCTACCGCTCCGAGGCGGCATTCGCGCGGGCCTTCAAGAAGGCCACCGGGGCGCAACCCGGCGCGTACCGCAGGCAGGGCCAGCGGGCGCCGGCCACCGGCGCGGCCTTCGCGCCGACCTAGGTGTGCCCGCGACCACGCGCTGCCAAAGCAGACGAAACAGCAGGAAATCGCGACATTCGCGCATGGCCGCGCACGCCGGCACGCCGCACAATCGGCTGGTGTTCAACGATCCTCCGATATGCCATGAGCCGCATCCCGCTCCAGACTGCCGACACCGCACCCGAAGCCAGCCGTCCCTTCGTGGCGCGCGCACTGGCGAACAACGGCTACCTGCCGAACCTGATCGCCGCGCTGTCGAATGCACCGGCCGCGCTGGAAGCGTACCTGACCGTCTCGGAGATCAACAGCCGCAGCTCGCTGACGCTGGCTGAGCGCGAGGTGGTCCAGATTACTGCGGCGGCTACGCACGGTTGCGGCTTCTGCGTCGCGGGCCACACCGCGATCGCGCTCAAGAAGGCGAAGCTCGACACCGGTACCGTGGATGCGCTGCGCGCCCAGGCCGCCTTGCCGGAGGCCCGGCTCGAAGCACTGGCCGCCTTTACGCGTGCGGTGATCCGCGACCGGGGCGCCGTGCCGCAGGCGGAATTCTCGGCCTTTGCCGAGGCCGGCTTCAACCCGGCCCAGGCGCTCGAGGTGGTGCTTGGCGTGAGCCTTGCCACGCTCTGCAACTTTGGCAACAACCTCGCCCAGTCGCCGCTGAACCCGGAGCTGGAAGCCTACCGCTGGACCCCCGGCGCCGCATGAAGCGGAACAGGAGCGCGCAATGACGCTGGACCCAACCCTGACGCAGTGGCTCGACACCCATGCCGACGCGCTGGACGGCGGCACCGCCGACCCGGCCGGCGTACTGCCGCGGCTGGCGCAGGCCGGTTTGTTCCGGCTCGGCGTGCCGCTGGCGGCCGGTGGCGCCGGCGGCAATACCTCCGATGCCATCGAGGCCATCGCCGCGGTGGCGGGGCACTCCCAGACCGCGGCCTTCGTCTTCTGGGGCCAGCGCGTCTTCATCGAGTATCTGCTGCAGAGCCCCAACCGCGCGCTTGCCGGGCGCTGGCTGGGCGCGCTGCTGGATGGCGCGCTGGCCGGCGCCACCGGCCTGTCCAACGCCATGAAATTCCTGGGCGGCATCGAAGCGCTGCAGGTCAGCGTGCGCGACGCGGCCGGCGGGTGGAGGGTCGACGGCACCGTTCCCTGGGCCACCAACCTGCACCCGGCGGGCTTTGCGGTCGCGGTGGCGGCGGACAACCTTTCCTCCGGGCGGCCCGGCGTCTATGCGGTTCCGTCGACGTTGCCGGGGGTGACGCGCAGCGACGACCTCGACCTGATCGGCTTGCGCAGCAGCCACACCGCCTCGGTGCGCTTCGATGCGGCGGCGCTGGATGCCGGCTGGCTGCTGCACGAGGATGCGCACCAGTTCCTGCCGTGCGTGCGGCCAGCCTTCCTCGGCTTGCAGTGCGGCCTTGCCATCGGGCTCGCCCGGCGCGCAATCCTGGCGGCCCGTGGCCGTGCCGATGGGGCCCGGTCGGTGCTGGACGATGAACTCGACACGCTGTCGGCAGCGGTGGAGGCTGAAGCAAGGCGGGTGGCCGAGGGCGTGGATGGCGGCGAGTTCCTGGCCGCGCCGCGCGGACTGTTCGGCATCCGCATCCGGCTGGTGGAGCTGGCCATGGCTGCGGTACAGCTTGAACTGCAGGCGCGCGGCGGCGCGGCCTATCTGCATGCGCGCAACGGCGGCTTTGCGCGCCGCTGGCGCGAGGCTGCATTCCTGCCCATCGTCACGCCCAGCCTGGTGCAGTTGAAGACCGAACTGGCGCGCCAGGCACAGCGCGAGGCGGCATGAGCGGCGCGCTGCTCGAGGCCGAGGGCGTGTCGCTGGCATACGGCAGCGGCGCCGGCGCGCATACGGTGCTGCGCGGCGTGGACCTGCGGCTGGCGCCCGGTGAAGTGGTGTCGGTCATCGGCCCCAGCGGGGCCGGCAAGTCGAGTGTGCTGCGCCTGATGGCCGGCTTGCAACAGGCGACCAGCGGGGCAGTGCGCATCCGTGGCGAGATACTCGTGGCGCCGCATCCCCGTATTGCCGTGGCTTTCCAGGACGCGAGCCTGCTGCCGTGGCTGTCGGTGGAGCACAACGTCGGCTTTGGCCTTGGCTTCCGCCGCCAGCCCGCGATCGGACGGAGCGAACGCCAGCGCCGTGTGGCGCAAACGCTGGAAGCGGTGGGTCTGGGCCACGCGCGCCAGCTGTACCCCGCACAGCTCTCCGGCGGCATGGCGCAGCGCGTGGCCCTGGCCCGCTGCCTGGCACGCCAGCCGCAGGCCCTGCTGCTGGACGAGCCGTTCGGCGCGCTCGACGAGATCACGCGTGGCGACATGCAGGCGCTATTGCTCAGGATCGTGCGCGACTTTGGCCCGGCCACCTTGCTGATCACGCACGATATCGACGAAGCCCTGCTGCTGTCGGACCGCGTGGTGCTGCTCGGGGGCATGCCCGGCGAGCCGGCCCGCGTGACGCGCGAGTGGCGCATCGCGCTGCCGCATCCGCGCGCGTCGCTGGTGGACGCCCTTGGCGCCCTGCGCGTGGATATCGTGCGGCACCTGCGCCGGCTGCTGCGGCCGGACGAGCGCGAGGGCGGGCCTGCGCCGCAAGCACCGCAAGCCCTGCAACCGATCCCTGTTTGATTTGTTCGACCTGTTTGACCTGTGATCAAGACGAGGTAATCCATGTGCCAGGTACCGATGTCCCGGCGCGAGCTGCTCAAGCTCTCGGCGCTGTTTACCACTGGCGGCGCGCTGCCCCTGCTCAATGCCCTGAACGCGCGCGCCGCCAGCGAGCCGGATGCCCCGGTGCGCATCGGCTACCTGCCGATCACCGACGCCACGCCGCTGCTGGTGGCGCACCATCATGGCTATTTCGACCAGGAAGGCGTCAAGGCGGAGAAGCCGACCCTGCTGCGCAGCTGGGCGCAACTGGTGGAGGCTTTTATCTCCGGCCAGGTCAACGTGGTGCACCTGCTGTCGCCGATGACGGTGTGGGCGCGCTTCGGCAGCCAGGTGCCGGCCAAGGTGGTGGCCTGGAACCATGTGGGCGGGTCGGGGCTGACGGTGGCGCCTCAGGTTGCCACGCTGCGCGATCTCGGCGGCAAGACGGTGGCGATTCCGTTCTGGTATTCCATCCACAATGTGGTGCTGCAAACGCTGCTGAAGAAGGACGGCCTGGTGCCGGTGGCGAAGAAGACCGGCACCCTGGCGGCGAACGAAGTCGGCCTGGTGGTGATGGCGCCGTCCGACATGCCGCCGGCGCTGGCTGCGCGCCAGATCGAAGGCTATATCGTGGCCGAGCCGTTCAACGCGGCGGCCGAGACGCTGAAGATCGGCAAGATCCTGCGTTTCACCGGCGATGTCTGGCGCAATCACGCCTGCTGTGTGGTGTTCATGCACCAGCAGGACCTGGATCGGCGGCCGGCGTGGTCGCAGAAGGTGGTCAACGCGATCGTCAGGGCGCAGCGCTGGACGCAGGACAACCGCGCCGAGGCCGCAGCCTTGCTGTCGAAGGACGGCCCCAACCGCTACACGCCGCACACGCTCGACGCCCTGCGCAAAGTGCTGGCGCCGGACGCGGGCGACCACGGCCGCTATCTCGCCAGCGGCGCCATCCGCCACGCGGGCTGGAACGACCAGCGCATCGACTTCCAGCCGTATCCGTATCCCAGCTATACGGAAGAACTGGTGCGCCGCCTGAAGGGCACGCTGATCGAGGGCAATAGCAGTTTTCTCGCCGCGCTCGATCCGCAGCGCGCGGCGCGCGAACTGGTCGACGACCGTTTCGTGCGGCGCAGCCTGGCGCAAGTGGGTGGCCTGAAGGCGTTCGGCTTTGCCGACGGCTTCACGCGGCAGGAGGAGATCGCGGCGTGATGCGGGCACCGAGTGGCGGCAATGGCGGCAATGCGGCCCGCCTGTGGCCGGGCATCGGCGGGCTGGCGGCGCTGGTGGCGCTGTGGTGGCTGGCTACCGGAGCCGGCCAGGCCGAAGGGCTGGCGGCGCGCTTCGCGCCGTCGGCCACGCTGGCCAGCGCGGCCGGACTGCTGCGTCATCCCGACCTGTGGCTGCACCTGGGCGTCAGCCTGCGGCGCGTGCTGCTGGGGCTCGCGATTGCGCTGCTGGCGGGCGTGCCGCTGGGCCTGCTGGTGGGTGGCGTCAGGGCGGTGGACGCCGCGGTGTCGCCCGCCTTCCAGTTCCTGCGCATGATCTCGCCGCTGTCCTGGATGCCGGTGGTAGTGATGGTGCTCGGGGTGGGCGACCGCCCGGTGCTCTTCCTGTTGGCCTTTGCCGGGCTCTGGCCGATCCTGCTCAACACCGCCGCCGGCGTGCGCCAGCTCGATCCGCGCTGGATCCTGCTGGCCAGGAGCCTTGCCGCCACCCGCGCCGAGTTATTGATGCGAGTGGTGCTGCCGGGCGTGGTGGGCAGCGTGCTGACGGGGCTGCGCCTGTCGATCGGCATCGTCTGGATCGTGCTGGTGCCGGCGGAAATGCTCGGGGTCAACGCGGGCCTGGGCTATTTCATCCTCGATACGCGCGACCGGCTGGCCTACTCGGAGCTGCTGGCCACGGTGCTGGTCATCGGCCTGCTCGGCTTCGCCCTCGATACGCTGGCGCGCTGGCTGCATCGCTGGTGGGTGCCGTCGTAGGGGCGCAGCCACCAGCGCGCGATGCTAGTCGTCCAGTCTCGGCAGCATCTTGGCCGGATTCAGCAGGTTCTTCGGGTCAAGCGCGCGCTTCACCTGCCACATCAGCTCCAGCTCCACCGGCGACTTGTAGCGCTTCAGGTCGTCGCGCTTGGCCACGCCGATGCCATGCTCGGCGGAGATCGAGCCATGCTCCGCATGCGCCAGGGAATCCACTGCCTCGGAGATCCGCACATACCACTGCCCCAGGAAATCCGCCGCGCTGCGGTCCTTGGGGCGCAGCGGGTTGAAGTGCACGTTGCCGTCGCCCATATGGCCGTAGATCACCATGCGCGCCGCGGGCTCCAGCGCCAGCACCTTGGCCGAGGCGTCGCCAATAAATGCGGCGATGCGCGACAGCGGCACCGAGACGTCGCACTTGATGCTGCCGCCGGTGCGGGTCTGCGCATCCGAGATTTCCTCGCGGATCCGCCAGAAGCTCTGCGCGTCGGCCACGCTGGCGGCCACTGCCGCGTCCAGCACCAGCGCCTGTTCCAAGCCGGCTTCCAGGATCTCCATCAGCGTGGCGTTGAGGCTTTCGCTGCTGCCGCCCGACGTCAGCTCGATCAGCACCATCCAGTCGTGCCGCGCGGGCAGCGGCGAGGCCACGTCGCCCAGGTATTCGAGCACCAGTTCCAGCGCGCTCGCCGAGATCAGCTCGAATGCGGTGACCGCCTGGCCGCCATGCTGCTTGGCGACGCCCAGCAGGCGCACGGCGGCTTCCGGGCTTTGGACCGCCACGAAGGCGACCGCGCTGGCGCGCGGTTGCGGCATCAGCTTGAGCACGGCGGCCGTGATGATGCCGAGCGTGCCTTCGGAGCCGACAAACAGTTGCTTGAGGTCATAGCCGGTATTGTCCTTACGCAGGCCGCGCAGGGAGGAGTAGATGCGGCCGTCCGGCAGCACGGCTTCGATGCCCAGCACCAGGTCGCGCATATTGCCGTAGCGCAGCACCGCGGTGCCGCCGGCGTTGGTGGCCAGGTTGCCGCCGATCTGGCAGGAGCCTTCGGAACCGATGCGCAGCGGGAACAGGCGCTGCTCCTGCTCGGCGGCGGTGCGCGCGGCGTTCAGCGTGACGCCGGCCTGCACGGTCATGGTGTCGTTGATGGTGTCCACCGCCAGCACCCGGTTCATGCGGCCCAGGCTCAGCAGCACCGCGGTGCCGCTATCGTCGGGCACAGCGCCGCCCATCAGCGAAGTATTGCCGCCCTGGGGCACTACCGGCACATCATGGGCGTGGCACCAGGCCATGACCTGGCTGACCTGTTCGGTGGACGATGGCATGACAACCACCTGGGCCTTGCCGCGGTAGATGCGGCGGTAGTCCGTGACATAGGATTCGGTGTCGGCATCGCCGCTCAGGCAGGCGCCCGCGCCCACGATGGCTTGCATGGCTGCCAGCGTGGCGCTGGCAGCGGCGGTGGGGATGGTGGGGGATTCGGTCGGCATATCGGCTTGCTTTGTGATGGGTGGCGGCAATGGGCGCGCGGGCGTCAGTACGCGGCGCAAGGCCCGGTGGCGGCGGGGGCGGCGCCGGTGGCGATGAAGTCCGCCGCCAGACGGCGCGCCGCGCCGGCATAGACCAGCACATCCACGCCGGTGGCCACGAAGGTGCAGCCCAGTTCCAGGTAGCGGCGCGCCAGCTTGGGGTCGGAGGTCAGCGTACCGGCCGCCTTGCCGCTGGCGACGATGGTGCGCATGGCACCTTCGATCGCCGCCTGCACCTCGGGGTGGCCAGGGTTGCCGCGATGGCCCATCGAGGCGGCCAGGTCGGCCGGCCCGATAAAGACGCCGTCGACACCGTCGACGGCGCAGATGGCTTCCAGGTTGCCCAGGGCCTTCACGGTCTCGGCCTGCACCAGCAAGCAGATCTCGTCATCCGCCACGGCCAGGTAGTCCGCGCGGGCGCTCCATTGCGAGGCCCGGCCCACGGCGCTGCCGACGCCGCGAATGCCCTGCGGCGGATAGCGCGTGGCGGCTACCAGCGCGGCAGCCTGTTCGGCGGTATCGACCATCGGCACCAGCAGGCTCTTCGCGCCGATATCCAGCAACTGCTTGATCAGCGCGACTTCGCCCGCCACGCAGCGCACCACCGGCTGCGAGCGGTAGGGCGCGATGGCTTGCAGCGTATGCAGCGTGTCGCGCAGTTCGTTGGGTGCGTGCTCGCCGTCGACCAGCAGCCAGTCGAAGCCGGCCGTGGCCGAGACTTCGGCCAGGTAGGGCGATGCCATCGAGAGCCACAGGCCGATCTGTGGCTGGCTGGCCGCCAGCGCGGCCTTGAATGCATTTTGTGCGGGCATGGTGTTCCGGGAGATGTCGTGGGTCGGGGGCAGCGGCTCAGCCGAGCTGGCCCTGGCAAATGTATTTGGTGTGCATGTAGTCGTCCAGCCCGTGGCGCGATCCCTCGCGGCCGTAGCCGGATTCCTTGACGCCGCCGAAAGGTGCCGCCTCGGAGGCGATGGCGCCTTCATTGACGCCGACGATGCCGGTCTCCAGCGCCTGCGCCACGCGCCAGATGCGGCGCACGTCGTTGGAGTAGAAGTAGGCGGCCAGGCCGAACGGCGTATCGTTGGCGTCGCGCACCACTTCCTCCTCGTCCGTGAAGCGGAAGATGGCCGCCACCGGGCCGAAGGTTTCCTCGCAGGACAGCGCCATCTGCGGCGTGGCGTGGGTCAGCACGGTGGGCGCGTAGTAGTGCGGCCCGTCGTCCAGGCGCACCCGCTCGCCGCCGGTGACTACGCGCGCGCCCTTGGCCACGGCGTCCTCCACGTGGCGGGCGATCTTGTCCACCGCGCGGGCATTGATCATGGGGCCGATCTGCGAAGCTTCCTCGGTGGCCGGGCCGACTTGCAAGGCGGCCACCCGCAGCGCCAGGCGCGCCACGAAATGGTCGTGTACGCCGGCCTGCACGTAGACGCGGTTGGGGCAGACGCAGGTCTGGCCGCCGTTGCGGAACTTGGACGCCATCAGGCCATCGACTGCGGCATCGATATCGGCGTCGTCGAACACGATAAAGGGCGCATTGCCGCCCAGCTCCAGCGACAGCTTTTTCAGCGTGCCGGCGGATTCGCGGGCGAGGTGCTTGCCTACCGGTGTGGAACCGGTGAAGGTGATCTTGCGCACGCGGCCGTCGGCCAGCCATGCGTCGACCACGGCCGGCGTGTTGGCGCGCGAGGCGGTGACGATGTTGAGCACGCCGGCGGGCAGGCCGGCTTTCTCGGCCAGGTAGACCAGGGCCAGGGCCGTCAGCGGCGTGTCTTCCGCCGGCTTGGCCACCACCGTGCAGCCGGCGGCCAGCGCCGGCGCGATCTTGCGGGCGATCATGGCGAGCGGGAAGTTCCACGGCGTGATGGCAGCCACCACGCCCACCGGCTCCTTGAGCACCAGCATCTTGCGCCCGGGCACAGCCTCGGCCACGATCTCGCCGCTGATGCGCGTGGCTTCCTCGGCAAACCATTCCACATAGGACGCGCCGTACAGCACCTCGCCGCGGCTTTCCTGGAGCGGCTTGCCTTGTTCGGTGGAGATGATGCGGGCGAGGTCTTCCCGGTGTTCGAGGATCAGCGCGTGCCAGCGCTTGATCAACTGGGCCCGCTCGCGTGCGGTGCGGCGGCTCCAGGCGGGAAAGGCGGCATGGGCCGCGTCGGCGGCGCGGGCCGCATCCGCGGCGCCGCTGTCGGCCACGGATGCGAACACGGCGCCGGTGGCGGGATTGCTCACCTCAAGGTGCTGGCCGTCGAGGCCGTCGCACCATGCATGGCCGATGAAGTTGCGGGTGCGCAGCAGGGCGGGGTGATCGAGGGAAAGTGGCTGGATGGAGGGCATGGCGTCGCTGGGTGGGTTCGTGGGTTTGTCGTGGTCTTTGTGTTCGCTTCGCTGGCTGGCTGTTTACTCCCTCTCCTGCAAGCGGGATAGGGAATAAACAGCTTCGTCATGGCAGACGGTTTTGGCGCATCCCGGCAGCTTCGTTGCGGGCCTCGGGCCTGCTTGCTCTAGCTGACGATTCCCAGATGCCAGGGCACGAACTCGTTGTCTCCCAGTCCCAGTGCCTCGCTCTTGGTCGGCTGGCCTGAAGCGGCCTGCAGGATATGTTCGAAGATGCGCTGGCCCATTTCCTCCACGCTCAGTTCGCCGTCCAGCACCAGCCCGCAGTTGATGTCCATATCGCCTTCGAGCCGGGTGTACATCGGCGTATTGCTGGCCAGCTTGATGGTGGGCGCCGGCTTGGAGCCGAACATCGAGCCGCGCCCGGTGGTGAAGCAGATCAGGTTGGCGCCGCTGGCGATCTGGCCGGTGGCGGCCACCGGGTCGTAGCCCGGCGAATCCATGAAGACAAAGCCGGCCTGCTCTATCGGCTCCGCGTATTCGTAGACGGCTTGCAGCGGCGTGGTGCCGCCCTTCATCGCCGAGCCGAGCGACTTCTCGAAGATATTGGCAAGCCCGCCCTGCTGGTTGCCGTGGCCGACCACGCCGTTGAACTGTGCGTTCTGGCCAGCGGTGTAGCGCTCCCACCAGGCCAGGCGGTCCAGCAGTTTCTGGCCGACTTCCGGCGTCACGGCCCGGCGCGTGAGCATGTACTCCACGCCGTGGATCTCCGGGGTCTCCGACAGGATGGCGGTGCCGCCGTGGCGCACCAGGATGTCCATGGCGGCGCCCAGCGCCGGGTTGGCGCTGATGCCCGAGAAACCGTCCGAGCCGCCGCATTCCAGGCCGATCTTCAGGTGGCTGGCGGATACCGGCTGGCGCACCGCGGCATTGGCGCCGGGCAGCATCTCCTCGATGGCGCGGATGCCGGCCTGGATGGTGGCCAGCGTGCCGCCGGTGTCCTGCATCACCATGGTGCGCACGTGGCTGCCGGGCACCAGGCCTTGCGACTCCACCAGCGCCGCCACCTGGTTGCGCTCGCAGCCCAGGCCCACGATCAGCACGCCCGCCAGGTTGGGGTGGCGGGCGTAGCCGGCCAGCGTGCGCCGCAGCACGTCGAAATGCTCGCTGGGCGAGGACATGCCGCAGCCGCTGCTCTGCGCGAAGGCGGCAACGCCGTCCACGTTGGGATAGGCCGCCATGCGCTCGGGCGTGAAGTGGTCGGCGATATGCCGGATCACCGTGGCCGAGCAGTTCACCGACGACAGGATGCCGATGAAATTGCGCGTGCCGACGCGGCCGTCGGGCCGGATGAAGCCCATGAAGGTGGCGCGCTCGGCCTCGGGCACGTAGTCCACCGGCCGCACGTCCTCGCAGAAGCCAGGGTCGCGATAGAAGTCCACCAGTTCCAGATTGTGCGAGTGCACGTGATCGCCGGCCTCGATATCGCGACCGGCCACGCCGATCACGGTGTCGAACTTGCGCACCTGGGTGCCCTTGGCAATGGCGCAGGCGGCGATCTTGTGTCCGGCGGGCACCTGCGCGCGCACGCGCAGGCCTATTTCGGGGAGGCTCTGGCCGAGGCTCAGTGCATCCCGGGCGATCAGGACGTTGTCGTTGGCGTGCAGGCGGATCAGGGTAGCGGGGGCGGCGGAGTTCACGGTGCGGTCAACCTTGTTGCAGCAGTTCTTTGAGCTTGAGGCGCTGGATCAGGTGGGTTTCCTGGTCATACACGGTGCGGATGTAGCGCTTGTACTCCGGGCCGTCCAGGTACATCACGGGCGCGTCGATGCGGGCCGCGACCTGCTGGAATTCCTTGCTGGCCACGGCTTGCCGGAAGGCGTCGCGCAGCGTCTTCTCTACGGCGGGATCGAGCCCGGCCGGCGCGCCGATGCCATTGGGCGCTTCCACTACCACGTTGAAGCCCAGTTCCTTGAGCGTCGGCGTGTCCTTGAAGCGGGGCGTGCGCTGCTCGCCCCAGGTTGCCAGCAGCCGCAGCTTGCCGGCTTCCACATGGGGCGCCCAGGAACTGGAGTCGGCCAGCAGGTCGACCTGCCCGGCCAGCACGTCCTGCAAGGCCTGCGCGCCGCCCTTGTAGGCAATCGCATTGAAGCGGATGCCGGCGACCTGCGCGAACTCTTCCATGCCCACATGGGTGGCGCCGCCGATGCCGGCGTGCGCGTAGGTGAGCTTGCCAGGGTTGGCCTTGGCCTCGGCGATCACATCCTTCAGCGATTTGAAGCGCGAGCCCGCCGGGACGGCGATGCCGAAGGTCTGGCCGGAAGTGCGGGCCAGGTAGGTAAGGTCGGTGCGCGGATCCAGTTGCAGCATGCCCAGCTGCGAGAAGCGGGTCACCGAAATCGGGATCTGTCCGATAGTGTAGCCGTCGGGCTTGGCGCGGGAGAGCGCCTTGGCGCCGATCATGCCCGACGCGCCGGCGCGGTTGTCCACCACGATAGACTGCTTGAGCACGCCGGAGGCCACCTGGCAGAGGGTGCGCATCGACTGGTCCGCGGTGCCGCCGACCGGCCACGGGCAGATAAAGGTGATCGGGCGTGCCGGATACTCGGCGGCGCGGGCCAGGCCCGGCAGCAGCAGGCCGGCGCCGCCGGCGGTGGCTGCAGCGGCACCGCCGATGAGCAGGCGGCGGCGCCCGGGATTGAAACCGTGGGGTGCGGTCATGTGTCGTCCTCGCAGGGTCGTTGTTATCAGTGTCGTGGGCCGAAGCGCATGGCAGGCAATGTATCGGCGTCCAGCGCGCCTGCCGTGCCTCTCGTGCCCGTCGGTCAGGCTGGATTGTGCGGGCAGGCTTCATAACAATCCAATCAATGATCGGAATAGCTTCATAAGCTGAAAGTTAAGTAAAATACGGCATGGCCCAGATCGACCGCGCGCTGCGCTCCAATATCAAGCTGCGCCACCTCCAACTGGTGGTGGCGCTGGACGAATTCCGCCATCTCGGCCATACCGCCGAGTTCCTCTCCGTCAGCCAGCCCGCCGTCTCCAAAATGCTGACCGAGGTGGAGAAAACGCTGGGCCTGACGCTCTTCACACGCTCCACGCGCGGTACCGAGCCCACCCCGGCGGGCGCGTCGCTGGTGCGCTTCGCCCGTTCCGTACTGGCGCAATACGAACGCACGCGCGACGAGATCGCGGCGGAGGCCAGCGGTGCTGCCGGGCGCACCCGGGTGGGATCGATGGGCGCGGCCCTGCCAGTGCTGCTGGCGCAGGCCGTGGGGTTGCTCAAGCAGCGCTCGGCGCAGGCCACGGTGCTGGTGGAGGAGGGCGATTTGCCGCACCTGCTGCCCAAGCTGAGGCTCAGCGAGCTGGATCTGATCGTAGCCAGGCTGGAGCCAGGCTACGCCGCGCCCGATCTGGTGACCGAGCCGCTCTATAACGAGCCCATGGTGGCGGTGGTGCGCAGCGGTCACCCGCTGGCGCGCAAGCGCAAACCTGGCTGGCTGGATCTTGCCGGCCTGCCCTGCGTGGTGCCGCCGCCGTGGGCGTCGTTGCGGGTGAAGATCGAGCAGGAGTTCTACCGCCAAGGGCTGCAGCCGCCTGCCGACCTGATCGAGTCGTCGTCCTATCTTGCGATTGCCACCTTCGTCGGCCAGCTCGATGCCGTGGGCTTCCTGGCCAGGTCGGTGGCGCAGCAGTTCGAGCGGGAAGGGCGCGTCCATCGACTGCCCCTGGATTTGCCGCTGGAGCTGCCGCCGGTTGGCTTGATCACGCTGCGGGAGGGGCGGCCTACGCCCAGCAGCATGCAACTGGTCGAGTGCCTGCGCGTGGCCGCCGGCCAGTTTGCCGTGCAGCAGGAGACTGCGCCGCAAAAAGCCGCGGGCAAGGTCGCGCGTCGGCAGCGCAAGCCAGCGGCCAACTAAGCGACTTCGAGTGCAAGCGGTTCGTAGCATGGCGTGACGGTGGCGACTGGAACGAACGGGCGATTCTCTTCCGCCACCCCGCGGCGAGAGCATTCAAGACAAAAGAATCACGGACGCCCTTGCGTAAGGTACAGTCCCGCCTTTCCATAAAAACGGAGCCCATGGTGGACAACAAGCCCAGCGCCAGCTACAAAGGTTTTGACATTTACCCGCTGATCTACCCGCACGTCGGTGAACGGATCGGCACGCAACCCCGGCGCGACCGCAGCTTCAATGCTTCCGTGGTGATTTGCCGCGAAGGGGAGAAGCCGGGGACAGAGCAATCCCGTGTATTTCCTTCGTCGACCAAGCCTTGGGAAAACATCGGTGCCGCGCGTCGTGCCATGCTGTCGTTTGCCCAGGAAATCATCGACGGCACTGTGCCGGGCCAGGCTCTCGACCTGTAGTCGCAGTCGCTGGCCGCGCAAGACGGCCCGCAGCACCCGTGCCGGGCAAGCTGCGTCTCATGTGCTTCTGACGCCCCAAGATAATAATTTTCAAGAAGGGCTTGCCACGGCAGCGCAGGTCCTTTAGTATTCGCCCCCTCGCAACACGACACCGCTGCAAAGCAGACGGGGCAAGGGTTGCGGGGTTAGCAGAATAGGCAAGCGGAGCAAAAAGCAAAGCGAACCGAAGCAAAATGAAACTTGCGAAAAACTGTTGATTAAAACAAGATTAAGCTTCATAATCTCGTTTCTCTGCTGCAGACAACGCAGCGACGCGGTAAGCAAAGCGAACCGCGGCCAGTTCTTTAACAAACAAACAACCGATAAGTGTGGGCGCTTGATAGCGGATGCGGAAGACTTCGGTCTTTTAGCTTACAAGTTATAAAGTGCTCGCACAGTAAAACATGTTGGTTATGTCTTCGGACGTAGCCAGTCAGTTTTCTGAGAGTGAGCGACCGCTCGAAAGAGCGAGATTCTTCGGAAT
>NZ_JBYOJU010000059.1:0-52965 GCF_057798855.1 Cupriavidus sp. 96C5-1
CCATGACCGAATCCGTCATCCCCATCTTCGACCTGCGCGACCATCGCTACCGCTCGATGACGCCCAGCATCCCGGACGTGCTCGCCGCACCGTCCGGCCTGGTTGCCGACACGCGCGGCAGGCCGCTGCATGATCTGCGCATTTCGGTCACGGACCGCTGCAACTTCCGTTGCGTCTATTGCATGCCGAAGGAAGTATTCGGCAAGGACTACACCTTCCTGCCCCATTCCGAGTTGCTGAGCTTCGAGGAAATCGAACGCGTCGCCCGCCTCTTCGTCGCCCACGGGGTCGAGAAGATCCGCCTGACCGGCGGCGAGCCGCTGCTGCGCAAGAACATCGAGAAGCTGGTGGAGATGCTGGCGCGCATCGAAACGGTGTCGGGCAAGCCGCTCGACCTCACCCTCACCACCAACGCCTCGCTGCTGGCTCGCAAGGCGCGCGCGCTGCGCGATGCGGGCCTGTCGCGCGTGAGCGTGAGCCTGGACGCCATCGACGACGCCACCTTCCGCCGCATGAACGATGTCGACTTCGCGGTGCGCGATGTGCTGGACGGCATCGAGGCTGCCCAGGCCGCCGGCCTGGCGCCGATCAAGGTCAATATGGTGGTCAAGCGCGGCACCAACGATGCCGAGATCGTGCCGATGGCCGCCCATTTCCGCGGCAGCGGCATCATCCTGCGCTTTATCGAGTTCATGGACGTCGGCGCCAGCAACCACTGGCAGATGGATGAGGTGCTCCCCTCGGCCGAGGTGGTCCGCCGCATCCACGAAGCCTTCCCGCTCGAAGCCATCCCCGCCAACCATAGCGGCGAGACCGCCGAGCGCTGGCGCTACCGCGACGGCGCCGGCGAGATCGGCGTGATCTCCAGCGTCACCCACGCCTTCTGCGGCGATTGCAGCCGTATCCGGCTGTCCACCGAAGGCCGGCTCTACCTCTGCCTGTTCGCCACCGAAGGCTACGACCTGCGCGCGCTGCTGCGCGGCGAACACAGCGACCTGGCAATCTCCAACGCGATTGCCGGGGTCTGGCAAGGACGCACCGACAACTACTCCGAACAGCGCAGCAACCCGGCGGTGCGCCAGGCCCGCGCCGAACGCAAGATCGAAATGTCCTATATCGGTGGCTGACGGCGAAACACCATATGGCCTGCCGCGCCAACCCCAACCCTCTATCCCTGATGATTTCACGCGACGATATTACCGGCCTGATCCTGGCCGGCGGGAGGGGCAGCCGCATGGGCGGCACCGACAAAGGCCTGCAGCCCTTCCGTGGCGCTCCCATGGCCATGCATACGCTGACGCGGCTGTCGCCGCAGACCGGCGCCATGCTGATCAACGCCAACCGCAACCTGGCCGCGTATGGGTCATTCGGCGTGCCGGTCATCGCCGATTCCGTGCCAGACTTCGCCGGCCCGCTGGCCGGCATGCTGGCCGGGCTGGAGCATTGCCGGACCGGCTGGATGCTGAGCGCGCCTTGCGACTCCCCCTTCCTGCCGGCCGACCTGGCGGCGCGGCTGGCCAGCGCCATCGGCGAGCAAGGCGCGGAAATGGCTATTCCCGTCACCATCGACGCACAAGGCCGCCGGCAAACCCAGCCCGTGTTCTGCCTGATGCCGGTAACGGCGCTCGATGGCCTGGTCGCCTTCCTCGACGGCGGCGGCCGGAAGATCGAGACCTGGGCCGCCTCCCATCGCCTTGCCGAAGTGCTGTTCGAAGACGCTGGCGCCTTCGCCAATATCAACACCCTGGATGAGTTGCGCACGCTGGAAGCGCGCTGACAACCCAAGCCAGACCGCTGTCCCGGGAACCGTTCCATGCCATCACTGCAATCCGTCATTTCCTGCCTGTCCGACTATGACCCCGGCGCCCTGCCGGTGGCTCAGGCCAACCAGATCATCGCCGAGGTGGTCGAACCGGTGCGCGGCACCGAGCAGGTCGCCATCCGCACGGCGCTCGACCGCGTGCTGGCCGAGGACGTGATCTCCACGCTGGACGTGCCCGCGCACGATAATGCCGCCATGGACGGCTACGCCTTCAGCGGCAGCGAGTTGGCCGCCGCCGGTGAACTTGCCCTGGCGGTGATCGGCAGTGCCTTCGCCGGCGCAGCCTGCGGCGAGCCGGTCGCACGCGGGCAGGCGGTGCGCATCATGACCGGCGCCATCATGCCAGCGGGCTGCGACACCGTGATCCCCCAGGAATTCGTGGAAGTGCGGGGCGAGCAGATCCGCTTCGACGCCCACGCGGTGCGAGCGGGCGACAACCGCCGCCTGCGCGGCGAAGACCTGGCGGTCGGCCAGCCGGCCCTGGGGGCCGGGCGCATCCTGAAGCCCGCCGACATCGGCCTGCTGGCTTCGCTGGGCGTGGCCGAGGTCAAGGTACGCCGCCGCCTGCGCGTGGCCTTCTTCTCCACTGGCGACGAA
This sequence comes from Cupriavidus sp. 96C5-1, assembly GCF_057798855.1. NCBI lineage: Bacteria > Pseudomonadati > Pseudomonadota > Betaproteobacteria > Burkholderiales > Burkholderiaceae > Cupriavidus > Cupriavidus sp. 96C5-1. The sequence continues at coordinate 2,420 of NZ_JBYOJU010000059.1, forward strand.
CTGCGCTCGATCGGCGAGCCGCTCGACCCGGGCTGCGTCTACGACTCCAACCGCTATACGCTGCACGGCATGCTGCAGCGCCTGAATGTGGATCTGATCGACATGGGGGTGGTGCGCGACGACCCCGCCGCGCTGGAAGCCGCCTTTCGCACCGCCTGCGAAAGCGCGGATGCGGTCATCACCTCGGGTGGCGTCTCGGTGGGCGAAGCCGACTACACCAAGCAGATCATGGCCCAGCTCGGCGATGTGACCTTCTGGAAGATCGCCATGCGCCCGGGGCGGCCCATGGCCTTCGGCCGCATCGCCTCCCATGGCCGCGAGGCGCTGCTGTTCGGCCTGCCTGGCAACCCCGTGGCGGTGATGGTGACGTTCTACCAGTTCGTGCGCGCTGCGCTGCACCGGCAGATGGGCGCGAAGGTGGCGCCCCTGCCGCTGATGCGCGTGCGCAGCGCCCAGCCGATCCGCAAGAAGCCCGGCCGGACCGAGTATCAGCGCGGCATCCTGGCGCCGGCGGCGGACGGCAGCTGGCAGGTCGGTATTACCGGCCAGCAAGGCTCGGGCGTGCTGCGCTCGATGAGCGAAGCCAACTGCTTCATCGTGCTGGGACACGAGCAGGGCACGGTGGCGGCCGGCGACGAGGTCGAGGTCATGCTTTTCGACGGGTTGGTGTAACGCCGGTGCGACGGCTGGCGCGATGGTCCGTGCCCGCCGCGGCAAGGTGCGTCGGCGGCACCTCTGTGTCGTTTTTGTGCCGCAGTTTTTCCGGCGTTTAGCGGCCAGATCGGCGGTTTTCCATACCCCGCAGGTGCCGGGCTATGCGCAGCCTCCCCCATTCGATACACTTGCGCAACATTACTTTGCTTACTGCCCCAGCTGTCATGAATCAGGAGATTGCGTACCTCCACCCGGTCAAAACCGCTCGCGCGCTCGTGCTCGTGTACCTCTGCTTTTCGGTGCCCATCGTCTCGCTGGGACTGTTCGTTGCGTTTATCCGCTACGGCGACCTGCCCGGCATCACGGTATTCACGGCGCTGATTCTGAATGCACTGATCGGCTTCGGCCTGCTCTGGCTGGCCTGCAAGGCGTACAACTGGGTTGCCGCGCGCTTCGGCGGCATCGAGGTAACGATCCGCGACCTGTCCTGAGCCGCGGCGCCAGCCGCAAGCGGATTGCCCAAAGCAAGAAAGCGCATCGAGCCGATGCGCTTTCTTGCTTTTGGGCGCCGCCTTGAGGGATCCGCCCTCGTCAGCCAGCCTCCGCCTCGTCGCCGGGCGCCGTGGCAAGGCCGAGCAACTCCTGCGCATTTTCGCCGGGCAGCGCTTCGACCGTACGCAGCTTCCGCTCCATCTGGCGCGTGCGTATCTCGGCCTGCTCGATGTTGCGGGCAGCACGCTCCAGGGTGTCGCGGGTTTTGGCCAGCACCACGCCGAATTTGCCGAACTCGGTCTTGACCGCGCCCAGCACCTCCCACACCTCGCTGGAACGGCGCTCCAGCGCCAGGGTGCGAAAGCCCATCTGCAGGCTGTTGAGCAAGGCGGCCAGCGTGGTTGGCCCCGCCACGGTGACCCGGTAGTTCCGCTGCAGCAGGTCGGCCAGCCCCGGGCGCCGCAGGACCTCGGCATACAGTCCCTCGGTCGGCAGAAACAGGATGGCGAAATCGGTGGTGGCCGGCGGCGAGACGTACTTCTCGGAAATCGTCTGCGCCTCGCGCCTGATGGCGACTTCCAGTTCGCGCCCGGCCAGCGCCACGCCGTCGACATCGCCACGCTCCTGCGCGTCGAGCAGGCGCTCGTACTGCTCTTTCGGAAACTTGGCATCGATAGGCAGCCACACCTGCCCGCCTGCCGCGTCCTTGCCCGGCAGCCGGATCGCAAACTCCACGCGTGCCCCGGTATTGCGGACCGTCTCGACGTTCTTGGCGTACTGCTCGGCGGTCAGCATCTGTTCGAGCAGCATCTCCAGTTGCACTTCACCCCAGGTGCCGCGCGATTTCACGTTGGTCAGCACCCGCTTCAGGTCGCCCACGCCTTGCGCCAGCACTTGCATCTCGCCAAGGCCCCGATGCACCTGTTCGAGCCGGTCGGACACCAGCTTGAAGGACTCGCCCAGGCGTTGCTCGAGCGTGGCGTGCAGCTTCTCGTCGACGGTGCGGCGCATCTCCTCGAGCTTGCCCGCATTGTTGGCCTCGATCTCCTTGAGCCGCTGCTCCAGCGTGGCACGCACTTCGCCCAGGCGGCGCTCGTTGCTCTCGGACATCTGCGCCAGTTGCTGCTGCAGCATGTCGCCGAAGCGGCGCAGCGCGCTGCCCTGCTCCTCGCGCGCCTGCTGCCCCTGCTGCTGCAGGTTCTGCCTGACCTGCTCCAGTTGCTGGGCGTTGGACTCGGTCAGCTTGGCCAGTTGCTGGGCAAACATGTCGATCTGGTTGTTCTGCAGCGTGGCGATGCTGGTGAGCTGAGAGGACAGCGCCTGCTGGAAGCGCATCATCTGCTGGCCGGATTCGCCACGGCCAACGCGCGCGCTCTCGGTCACCTCCGTGCGCAACTCGCGTTCCAGGCGCTCATTGCCGCGTGCACTTTCGGCACGCAGCTCGGCAAGCAGGCGCAGCATTTCCGGACTGGCGGCATCCTGCGTGCCACGCGGCCGCAGCAGCAGGATTGCCAGCAGCAGCACCGCCACCAGCGCGAAGACCAGGGTCAACAGGGGAATCAGGGTCATGAATGGGCGAAGTGAAGGAAGAGGCCGTGCCGCTGCGGCAGGCTGGCGACGCCAGCACGCGAGCGGTACGGCACGCGCAGCGAGACGATCAGCGGCGGTGCGCCATCACCTCGGGATTGATCACCGACGGCGGAAGACCGGCCTGCGGCCCCGCGCCGAGCGCGGCGATCAGGTTGTCCGCGGCCAGGTCGGCCATGGCGCGCCGGGTCTTCTCGGACGCGCTGGCGATATGCGGGGTCAGCACCACGTTCGGCACCGCAAGCAGGCCGGGATGGACTTGCGGCTCGCCTTCGAACACATCCAGCCCGGCGGCAAAGATGCGCCGTTCGCGCAACGCCTCGGCCAGCGCGGCATCGTCGACCACGCCGCCGCGCGCCAGGTTGACGAGCGTGGCCGACGGCTTCATCTGCGCCAGTTCGGCCGCGCCGATGCTGTGATGGCTCTGCGCACTATAGGGCAGCACCAGCAGCAGGTGATCCGACTGCGCCAGCAGTTCGGCCTTGCTCACGTAGCGCGCATTGAGCGCGCGCTCGGTCTCGTGCGGCAGGCGGCTGCGGTTGTGATAGAGCACGGACATGCCGAACCCCGCAGCGCGCCGCGCCAGCGCCTGGCCGATGCGGCCCATGCCGAGGATGCCAAGCGTGCTGCGGTAAAGGTCCATGCCGAGGAACATGTCGTAACTCCACCGCTCCCACTTGCCGGCGCGCAGCCAGTGCTCGGATTCGGTCACGCGGCGCGCGGTTGCCATCAGCAGGGCCCAGCCGAAGTCAGCGGTGGTTTCCGTCAGCACATCGGGCGTATTGGTCGCCACGATGCCCGCGGCGGTCAGTGCCGGCACGTCGAGGTTGTTGTAGCCGACCGCCATGTTGCAGACCGCGCGCAGCGCGGGCAGCCCGGCCACCAGCTCGCCATCGATGCGGTCCGCGGCATTGGCCAGCACGCCGGCCTTTCCCGCCAGCCGGGCCTTTAGCGCGGCCCCGTCGAGCGCCGCGTCCTGCTGGTTGCTGTCGACGTCGAAATACTGCGCGAGCCGGTCGATCACGTCGGGAAAGACGGCGCGGGTCACTAGAACGGAAGGCTTGGCCATGTTCACACGCGGAAGAAGATAAGGGTCATGACAAGGAACAGCGGCACCAGCACGCAGATCGACCAGAGCATATAGCCGAAGAAGCTGGGCATGCGCACGCCGCGGCTTTCGGCGATCGCCTTGACCATCAGGTTGGGGGCGTTGCCGATATAGGTATTGGCGCCCATGAACACCGCGCCGGCCGAGATCGCCGCCAGCGTGGAGGCGTTGCGCGTCATCAGCGTGGCCGGGTCGCCGCCGGCGGTATTGAAGAACACCAGGTAGGTCGGCGCGTTGTCGAGAAAGGACGAGAGGATGCCGGTAGCCCAGAAATACATGCTGTCGATGGGTTGCCCGCCCGCGTCGCTGACCAGCCGGATCACGCCGGCGAAGGCGCCGTCCGTGCCGGCCTTGAGCATGGCGATCACCGGGATGATGGTGAGGAAAATGCCGGCGAACAGCTTGCCCACTTCCAGGATCGGCTCCCAGTTGAACTCGTTGCCGGTGCGCGCCGTAACCGGTGTGATCAGCAGCGACACCAGTGCCACCACCACCAGCATCACGTCGCGCACCACAGTCTGCAAGCCCACCATGGTGCCCATCACGTCGAACTCGATGCCGGGCTTCCACAGGCCGCTCATCAGCACCAGCCCGACCACTGCCAGCAGCAGCACGAAATTGCGCTTGCCCTCGATCCGGATGCGCGGCGAATCCGGCGTGGGATCGTCCGCCGGCGGCAGTTCCTCTTCCTTGTTCAGGTAGTAGTGCCGATCGACGAAATAGAAGATCACCAGCAGCGCGCTGCAGATGAACAGGGTCTCGGGCAGGATGTTGCGCAGGGTCCAGAAGAAATCCACGCCCTTGAGGAAACCAAGGAACAGCGGCGGGTCGCCCAGCGGCGTCAGCGCACCGCCCGCGTTGGCCGCCAGGAAGATGAAAAACACCACCACGTGGGCCACATGCCGGCGGTTGTCGTTGGCGCGCAGCAGGGGCCGGATCAGCAGCATGGCGGCGCCGGTGGTGCCCATCAGGCTGGCCAGCACGGTGCCGAGCGCAAGCAGGCCGGTGTTCAGGCGCGGTGTGCCATGCAGGTTGCCGCGCACGCAGATGCCGCCGGCCACGATGTAGAGCGCGGCGATCAGTGCGATAAAGGGAATGTACTCCGACAGCAGGGCATGCACGGCATTGGCGGCCGCGGCATGAACGCCGAAAGCCTGCGCGAACGGCACCATGAACAACACCGCCCAGCCGGCGACGATCTTGCCGTAATGGTGATGCCAGAAGCGCGGCGCGATCAGCGGGAAGAGTGCGATCGACAGCAGGGTGCCGGCAAACGGCAGCGCCCACAACGGCGACAGCGTGGCGCCATCGAGATCGGCGGCACTTGCCGCGTTTGGCAGGCAGGTAAGCAGCAGGACCAGCGGAAGTAGCAGTGCGGAGGCACGTCGCATCGGGCGGGATCTCCTTGTTCGGGATTGCTGCACCCGCGTTTGATCCAGGCTGCGGGCGGAGAAAGCGCACGGACCCGCCCGGCCCGTCCAGCGGGCCGCGGGTGCGCGGCGAGGCCCTCAAGTGTAAAGCAATCGCCGCGGGATTCCACGCATTCCGGCTACCCTGCCCGCTCGCGCTCAGTCCTGCTCGACAAGAATCACGTGCACGCGGTATGGCCCGTGTGCGCCCAGCACGATGGTCTGCTCGATATCGCCGGTGCGCGACGGTCCGCTGATGATATTGGTGGCGCGCGGCAGTTCCCCGCGCTCGCGGCGCATCAGCGCGAAGGCATCTTCCAGGCCGTCGACGATGCGCGAAGCCGGCACCACCGCGATATGCGTCTCCGGCAGCAGCGCGGCCGATGCAAAGGTCTGCGGGCCGGACAGCAGCATCAGCGAGCCGGTCTCGGCGATCGCGCAAAAACAGCCGGTAATGCCTACCAGGTCGCCGTGCTCGCGGTCGGCCTCGGCGTCGCGCACGGGCGGCCGGCACTCCACCGTCAGGCCTTGCGCCTGCCAGTCGAGCGCACCCAGGCTATCCCAGGCAACCGCGCGCCGGGTCAGGCCAAGACCGTCCAGGTAGCGCGCTGCCGCTGCCGGCACATCGGCCTGCGTAGCCACCCGTTCCACCGTGGAAGCCATCTTCAGCGCCTGGGCCTGGAAAGCCGCGACACGGTCCGCCGGCGCGGCCGGCCTCGGTCCGGCGGGATGGCGCGACAGGTAATCGGCCACCGCCGCGCGCTCGCCGTTGCTGACCCCGGCCGCGCGGCCCTGGGCGGCACGGATGCGGGCAAAGATGCGGTCGCGGGCGGAGTTGGTTTCCATGACGTGCTTTCCGTTGATTGGTTGGTGGATCGGCTGCCCGGATCGGGTGATGGTGAGCGCGCGAAGCCGGGAACAGGCCGGGTGGCGGGCTATGCCGGCGCCGTGATGCTGAATACCTGCCGCAGATAGGCAAGGTAGGCCGGGTCGTCGCACATGGTCTTCTCGGGGGTGTCGGACAGCTTGGCCACCGGTTGCCCATTGCAGCGCGTCATCTTGATGACGATCTGCAACGGCGTGTAGCCGAGATCGTTGGTCAGGTTGGTACCCACCCCGAAGGCAAGCCGGCAGCGTCCGCCGAAACGCTCGTACAACTCGATCACCCGCGGGATATCCAGGCTGTCGCTGAAGATCAGGGTCTTGCCCTGCGGGTCGACGCGGCCCGCGGCGTAATGCGCCAGCATGCGCTCGCCCCAGGCAAAAGGGTCGCCGGAATCGTGGCGCACGCCGTCGAACAGCTTGCAGAAATAAAGATCGAAATCGCGCAGGAAGGCATCGAAGCCGTAGGTGTCCGACAAGGCGATGCCGAGGTCGCCGCGATACTCCTTGGCCCAGACCTCGAGCGCGAACACCTGGGAATCGCGCAGGCGCGGCCCCAGGGCCTGGCAGGCCTGCAGGTATTCGTGCGCCATGGTGCCAAGGGGAATCAGGTTGTGCATGCGCGCGAAATGGACATTGCTGCTGCCGGCCAGTTGCGGGCCGAGCACCCTGCGCATGGTCTGCAATACCTCCTCCTGCCAGTCGCGCGAGAAGCGGCGGCGCGAGCCGTAGTCTGCGATCACGCAATCAGCGTGGCCGGGCATTTTCAGCAAGGCCAGCTTTTGCTCCAGGCGCCTGCGCCCTTCGCTCCAGTCCGGCTGCGGCTGGGTGCGGCGGAAGTACACCTCGTTGACGATGGCCAGCAGCGGCACTTCGAACAGGATGGTGTGCAGCCAGGGCCCGCGGATGGTGATCTCGATCTCGCCGCTGCCGGGAGCGGCGGGCGCGACCGTGACGTATTTCTCGTTGAGGTGGAACAGGCCGAGGAAATCGACGAAATCGCTCTTGATAAAGCGCAGCCCGCGCAGGTAAACCAGCTCGTCCTCGGTGAAACGCACCTGGCACAACTGGGCGATTTCCTCGCGGATCTCGTCGACGTAGGGAGTCAGGTCGACGCCGGCATTGCGGCACTTGAAGCGGTACTCGACCTGTGCCGCGGGGAAGTGATGCAGCACCACCTGCATCATGGTGAACTTGTACAGGTCGGTGTCGAGCAATGAGGTAATGATCATATCGGGCCAGACGGCGGTGCCGGGTCAGAGCAACATGCTAACCGAAAGTGCGGCAGACACCCGGCATGACCCCGTCGCGGGCACGGACCTGCACGGTCTCACCCACCGTCGAGAAACGGATCGGGCAGGCGGCCCCGCGCGCTGCCCCGCAGGCACCACAAGACCTGGCCCCGGTAGCCGGGGCACCCGACCAGCGTGGCCAGGGAGCGCGGCACGTCGGCAGGCAACGGCTCGGCGAACTCCGCCGAGCGGGCCGTGATACGTTCCTGGTAGACCCGCTGCGTGCCGAGCCGGAACACCAGCACCTGGACCGGCGCGCCACGCGCCGGCTGCAGGTCGGCGTCGCAGGGGAGAAATCCGGCCTGGCCGCAATTGGCCATGGCCTCGCCCGCCGCCTGGGTCACCACGCCGAAGGTATCCCAGTTGAAACGAGCAAGTGCGGACAGCGGCACCGGCCCGTCGCTTGTCATGCGCCAGGCCATCAGGCGGGCCACCACGCTGTCCGGCGGCCCTGACCGGGCCAGCGTCTGGCCGCGCGCGGCCGGCATGGCCAAGCACGCGGCCAGCGTTGCCAGGCCGAGCACGGCGGCAGCGATACGGCTCGGCCGGCGCTGGTGCGGCGACTCCCGGACTGGACTTGGCATGGCGCACTCCTGAGAAGGTAAGCGCGCGGCGACAGCGCGCGGACAGGCCCCAGCCAGCATACAACGCCAACGGCATACCGGCTAGCGCAGCACATGACGCCAGGCACAGGGACTGCCTTGGATCAAATCCACATAAAGAAATAAGAAAACTATCTGATCTGGCTATATAGGGCCATTACCTACGCGGAACGGCTCAGCTACAATATCGGTCTTTGAAAGGCCACGGCCTTCGTTCGCTCCGCGCATCGTGAATCCGCGCAGGCGTGACGCGCAAGGCACAGCAAGCCGAACCCATTCCCATCGAAGCCGACCCGTTTTTCTGGAACCGAAATGACTCACGTTGTCACCGAATCCTGCATCCGTTGCCGCTATACCGACTGCGTTGACGTGTGTCCGGTCGATTGTTTCCGCGAAGGCCCCAACTTCCTCGCCATCGACCCGGATGAGTGTATCGACTGCGCGGTGTGCGTGGCGGAATGCCCGGTCAACGCGATCTATGCCGAGGAAGACGTGCCGGCCGACCAACAGCAGTTCATCGACCTGAACGCCGAACTGGCGCGCAACTGGCCCTCCATCACCAAGACCAAGGCCCCGCTGGCCGAAGCCGAGGAATGGAAGGACACGGCCGACAAGCTGCAATACCTGCAACGCTGATACCTGCACGCCCAAAAGACAGGTCAGAAAGCCGTCCCCACCCACGCGCTTTCCCGTAATGCCGGGCACGCCTGTGTGCCCACAACGTATCAGGACGAATATGGACTTGAGCATCCCTAACCCCGTCGCCGACGCCACCAGCCACATCGCCTCCGGCCATGCGGGTGGCGGCCAGCCGCTGGAAATCGACGCGCTGATCGTCGGCGCCGGCCCGGTCGGACTCTTCCAGGTCTTCGAACTTGGCCTGCTCGAAATCAAGGCGCATGTGATCGACTCCCTCAAGGTGGTCGGTGGCCAGTGCGTGGAGCTCTATCCGGACAAGCCCATCTACGACATCCCGGCCGTGCCCATCTGCACCGGCCAGGAACTGACCGACAACCTGCTCAAGCAGATCGAGCCGTTCGAGCCGACCTTCCACCTGGGGCAGGAAGTGGCCGTGGTGGAGCGCCGCGAAGACGGCCGCTTCTTCGTTGAGACCTCGCTCGGAACCCGCTTCATCACCAAGACCATCTTCATCGCCGCCGGCGTGGGCTCGTTCCAGCCGCGCACGGTCAAGGTGGACGGCATCGACAAATTCGACGGCAAGCAGCTGTTCTACCGCGTCAAGGATCCGAGCCGCTTCCATGGCCGCAACCTGGTCGTGGTCGGTGGCGGCGACTCCGCGCTGGACTGGACGCTTGACCTGGTCGGCAAGGCCGAGTCGGTGGTCATGATCCACCGCCGCGATGGCTTCCGCGCGGCGCCGGCATCGGTCGCCAAGATGAAGGACTTGTGCGAGCAGATGGAGATGCAGTTCGTGGTGGGCCAGATCAGCGGCTATGAAGAGAAAGACGGCCTGCTCACCGAGATCAAGGTCACGGGCGCCGACGGCGTGACCCGCCGCCTGCCGCTCGACGACCTGCTGGTATTCTTCGGCCTGTCGCCCAAGCTGGGGCCGATCGCCGAATGGGGCCTGGACCTGGAGCGCAAGCAGATCAAGGTGGATACGGAGAAGTTCGAGACCAACATCCCCGGCATCTTCGCCGTGGGTGACATCAACACCTACCCCGGCAAGAAGAAGCTGATCCTCTCGGGCTTCCATGAAGCCGCGCTGGCAGCCTTCGGCGCCGCGCCGTATATCTTCCCCGAGAAGAAGATCCACATGCAGTACACCACCACCTCGCCGAAGCTGCACAAGATCCTCGGTGTCGATTCGCCAGTATTCGATTGAGCGCAAGGCCGGGCATAAAGGGCCGCGTTCGGCATTCGAACGCGGCCACATAAAAAATCATTCTGGCGATGATTTTTATGGCAAAAGAACAAAAGGCCGCCTATAATGTGGCCCTCGTCACCGAGCACCAAACGCGCAAGACCAGCATCACCGGCTTGGGCCAATGGCACGTTCAGACGAAACCAGAAGTTCCGCAGCACCGGTAGCAAAAGAAATTGTCGCGAGGGTGTTGACGGATAAAAGAGAGACTGGTTATAATCCTTTTCTCAGCTGTTCCCTGATAGCTCAGTTGGTAGAGCGACGGACTGTTAATCCGCAGGTCGCTGGTTCGAGCCCAGCTCGGGGAGCCAAAGAATGTGAAAGGCCCGCAAGAAATTGCGGGCCTTTTCCATTTGGCTTTCTCCATTTCTCCCTGCCGGGAGGGCGCGGAAAACAGCGGAGAAGCTGCGGTAAGCGGGCCACGCCCAGACCATTCGGGCCGCGCGCAACAAACGCTCGGGCATGCTCAAGCCGTCATTGCCTCAGGCCGGCGCCTGCCTCGAAGGCTGCCCGAACAGGCCACACTCGAGATCGCTCTCGAACTCCTCTATCCAGCCCGGTCCTTCACTCGCGTCGTAGACACTCTGCGCCTGGGTCGCCAGCCGCCGGATGCTGACCTGCCGCCGCCGTACACCGCCACTGGCCGGCTCGGATCCCTCATCGGTGATCTCGAAATCTTCCGGTAGAAAACCGATCCGTGCGCAGAGGGCGACGACCTCGCGCTGCTCATCGGCGGAGAATTGGGGAAACAGATGCTTTGCCATGGCAATCTCCCATCGAGTCGAACCGGGCGCCGGGTGGCGGGCAGCGCCCCTGTCCTGCCGCTCAGGACGCGCTAGCGCGTCTGCCGGCTATTGACGACCGCCTCCGCCACGCTCGCCGGTGCTTCCGTGTAGTGCTTGAATTCCATGGTGTAAGTGGCGCGGCCCTGGGTCAGCGACCGCAAAGAGGTCGAGTAGCCGAACATGGTGGCCAGCGGTACCTCGGCGCGCACCAGCTTGCCGCCGCCGCCGGCGATATCTTCCATGCCGTGCACAGCGCCGCGCCGCGAGGACAGATCGCCCATCACGTTGCCGGTGAACTCCTCCGGCGTCTCGACTTCCACCGACATCATCGGTTCGAGCAGGATCGGCCTGGCACGGCGCATGCCTTCCTTGAATGCCATGGAGCCGGCCATGCGGAACGCATTCTCGTTCGAGTCGACGTCGTGATAAGAGCCGAACACCAGCGTGGCTTTCACATCCACCACCGGATAGCCGGCCAGCACGCCGGTCGCCAGCGTTTCGCGGATGCCCTTGTCGACGGCCGGAATAAACTCGCGCGGCACCACGCCACCCTTGATGGCGTCGACAAACTCGTAGCCCTTGCCCGGTGCCTGCGGCTCGAGATCGAGCACCACGTGGCCATACTGGCCGCGTCCGCCGGACTGCTTGACGAACTTGCCCTCGATATCCTTGGCCGCCTGCTTGATGGTTTCGCGATAGGCCACCTGCGGCTTGCCGACCGAGGCCTCCACGCCGAATTCGCGCCGCATGCGGTCCACCAGGATTTCCAGGTGCAACTCGCCCATGCCCGAGATAATGGTCTGCCCCGATTCCTCGTCGGTATGCACGCGGAATGACGGGTCTTCCTGCGCCAGGCGGTTCAAGGCAAGCCCCATCTTTTCCTGGTCGGCCTTGGTCTTGGGCTCGACGGCCTGGGAAATCACCGGATCCGGGAAGCTCATGCGCTCGAGGATGATCACTTGATCGGGATCGCACAGCGTATCGCCGGTGGTCGCCTCCTTGAGTCCGACCGCCGCGGCGATATCGCCCGCGCGCACCTCCTTGATCTCGCTACGCACATTGGCGTGCATCTGCAGGATCCGCCCCAGCCGCTCTTTCTTCTCCTTGACCGGGTTGTACACGGTGTCGCCGGAGTTCACCACACCCGAATAAACGCGGAAAAAGATCAGTTGGCCGACGAAGGGATCGGTCATGATCTTGAAAGCCAGCGCGGAGAACGGCTCTTCGTCGTTGGGATGGCGCTCGGCCTCCTTGTCGTCCACGGTATGGCCGAGAATCGCGGGCACGTCCGCGGGCGACGGCAGGTAGTCGATCACCGCGTCGAGCAGCGTCTGCACGCCCTTGTTCTTGAAAGCGCTGCCGCACAGCATCGGCACGATCTCGTTGTTGATGGTGCGCTTGCGCAGGGCGGCCTTGATTTCCTCTTCTGTCAGCGGCTCGCCGCCGAGGTATTTGTGCAGCAGCTCGTCACTGGCCTCCGCCGCCGCCTCGACCATCTTTTCGCGCCATTCCCTGGCGAGCGCCAGCAGCTCGGGGGGTACCTCGCGATACTCGAAATGCAGCCCCTGGCTAGTGTCGTCCCAGACGGTGGCCTTCATCTTGACCAGGTCGATCACGCCCTGGAAGCCATCCTCGGCGCCGATCGGCACCTGCACCGGCACCGGCGTGCCCTTGAGCCGGTCGGCAATCTGCGCGCGCACCCGGAAGAAGTCCGCGCCGACGCGATCCATCTTGTTGACGAAGGCGATGCGCGGCACCTTGTATTTGTTGGCCTGGCGCCAGACGGTCTCGGACTGGGGCTGCACCCCGCCCACCGCGTCGTAGACCATGCAGGCGCCGTCGAGCACGCGCATCGAGCGCTCCACCTCGATGGTGAAGTCCACGTGTCCGGGCGTGTCGATGATATTGATGCGATGCTCGGGATAGTTGCCCGCCATCCCCTTCCAGAACGCCGTGGTGGCGGCCGAGGTAATGGTGATGCCGCGCTCCTGCTCCTGCTCCATCCAGTCCATGGTGGCCGCGCCGTCGTGGACTTCGCCGATCTTGTGATTGACCCCGGTGTAGAACAGGATGCGTTCGGTGGTGGTGGTCTTGCCGGCGTCGATGTGCGCGCTGATACCGATGTTCCGATAGCGCTCGATGGGGGTTTTGCGGCTCACGGTGATCTCCTGGTAGGTATCACTCAAAAGAGTAACACTTCTGCAGGCACCGCATCGTGCGGTATGCATCAGTCGGCCCGCCGGGCGGGGGCTGCCGCCGGCAGGGACGCGGAGCCGCCCCGGCGCCCTACCCCTTGCCAGCCGCAAAGCACCGCCGGAGTCACATGCTCACTGCCAGATCCGTCGTTCGCTGAAGCCCGGGTCGGCCCGGATCTCGGCCTCGGTGAAAGGCAACGCGATCCAGCGCTTCCGGGAAAACCGCTCGGTCTGGTCGGCCGCGTGCGGCGAGTCCGGGTCGGACGATTGCGAGTAGGCCAGGAAGGCCTCGGCATGCGGCCCCGCAGGGCCGAACGACACTGCCTGAAGGTAGCTGGTGCCATGCATCACCTCGCGCGTGCCATCCGGCTGCTCCCGGCTTTCCATCATGTTGTACACGCCCAGCGCGTCGCTGCCGCCGTGGATCGGGATCTTGCGCGTGCCGCGCCGCACCACCTGTAATTCACCCCAGGTGATATCGGGCCGCACACCGCTGCCGTTCACCGCATGCACCGCGTCCGCTAGGGCGCGCCGCAGCAATCCCGCAGCGGCGGCGTCATTGAGCCTCAGGCCGCGTGGTGTGCCGACGGGGTCTCGTGCATCGAACGGCACGGCCCATACCGACGGCTCCTCGCCGATGGCGGCGAAGAATTTTTCGAAATAGAGATAGCCGATATTGCTGCCCAGCCCCGCCGTGCGATCCCAGGCGGCCAGGCGCTCGCAAGCCTCGCCAAGCCTGACCGGCACGCCATCGCGCGTGCTGGCGGCGGGCGTGGCGCGGCACAGCTTGAGCAGGTCATCCATCACCTGTTCCGCGAAATAGACGCGATTGCTCAGGGCAATGGCCTCCAGTTGCGGCAGCGTCATGCCGCGCCCGGGCAGGCCATCGGTTCCGGCGAGCCGTGCCTCCAGCTGTTGGATACCGATGCGCGTGCGCCCTCCCTGCGGGTAATCCGACTGGCTCACCAACGGCGAGTACCCCGTGAGCGGCGCCGCCGGCTGCGTGAGCCAGGCGCTATCGTTGGAGTTCTGCACGTAATCCATGCGCTGGATGACCGGCAAGCCGGCGGCGGCGAAGATGCCGCGCTGCGGCGTGCCGGGCTGGTCGGCCCATTGGCACGCCGGCGTGCCGCGCAGCACAAACCTGCCAGCCACGGAGCCGCGCCCGCAGCGCGCCAGCTGCGCCGCGCTGACATTCGGCACGGGCGTCAGCGCCATGAACAAGGCGGTGCCACCGCTGTCGACGGCGATGGTGTTGTTCCACGGATTGCCGAGCACGCGCTCGACCGACTCCCTCAGTTGCGCCAGCGAGCGCGCCCGGTTCATCGCATGCCATTGCGCCACCATGCGATGGTTCTCGGTATTGGCGTCGCGCAGCGCATATGCCTTGGTCCGGGTCCAGCCATGGCCGGGCACGCTTTCAGGCAGCGCCAGTACCATGCCGAATTCGCTGAGGTAGAAGGTGTGCGACTCCTGCCCGATGCTGCCGTCAGACTGCCGCACGTCGATCGTCACCACTTGGCGCTGCATCGGCCGCGATACGCCGTCAACACGATAGCGGGTCGGGTCGGCCGGATCGAGATCCAGCTCGAACAGGGTTTCATGCGAGGACGACGCTGTGGTATGTGTCCAGGCGAATTCCCGCGTGAAACCGATACCGATGACCGGCATGCCCGGCAGCGTCGCGCCCATGACGTCGATGCGGCCCGGCAAGGTGAGATGCAACTGCATCATGCGGGTAATGCCATGCCAGGGAAAATGCGGGTTGCCCAGCAGCATGCCCTGCCCGTTCCTGGTCGCATCACGCCCCAGCGCCACGCCGTTGCTGCCGGTCCGGTAGGTACTCGCGCGCGTTGCCGCGGCCGCTTGCGCGAGTGCCACCCGCGCACGCCGCGCCGGGGCGCGCACAGGCGCGACGCCCGCGCCGGGCGGCTGCGCTGCCACCAGCCACGGCGCAAAGGCCACGACGCCATTCAGCGAAGCGTAGTAGCGCATCAAGCGCATCAGGTCCCGTTCATTGATATCCCGCACCCACGCCGCATTGCGGCAGGCCCTCGGCAACGCTTGCCTGCCGGTTTCCTTCAGGTAGCGGTTGTAGCCAGCGGCAAAACCCAGGAACCGGCTGCGCAGCTCGGGCGGCTGCGCGCGCCACGCCTCGTCGAGCACGGCGGCCTGGTTGAGCTGCATATAGAAGAAATCGGAAGCGCGGTTGTCCAGGCGCCCCCCCTGCTCCACGAGGGCGTTCGCCTCCAGATGGCGGGAACGCTCCCCGGCGACTGTCAGGAACTGGTCGGCCAGCACGCAGATGCCGTCCTGTGCCTGCGCATAGCCTATGCCGAAGCCGAGGCCCGCCTCGTCATCCGCCGTCACGTGCGGCACGCCATAGCTGGTGCGGCGGATCTGCGCGCTGTAGCGCACGCTATCCGGACTCGCCGCCTCCTCGTCACCGCAGCCGGTCAGCAGCACGCATAGCCAACCCGCCAACGCGGCGCGACACAGGAAAGCAAAGCCGGCAGGTACTGGTTTCATGCCTTGAAGTCCCAGCTCATCTGTTCGAGGATGCCCACGCCGTGCGAAGTGCGCATGCATTCGCTGACGTAATCGGTGATCGATAGAGGCTGGAAGTCGATCTCTTCCCGGATGCGTCCGTTGTCGAACACATAGCCGAGTTCCGCGAATCCCGAGTACAGCCGCAAGGCGCGCTCGATCAGGCGACGGTTGCTGATGCGCTCCGTACGGGCCACGTCGTGCGCCAAGACGGGAAGATCGCTGGCCGGGCACATGCGGTAGGCGGGTGCATCTTCGCTCAGGGCCGCCTCGTCCATGGCGGCCACCACCTGCGCGATGGTAGGCGCCCCCGCGCCCGCCGAAAGATGGTAGGCATCGAAGCGCAGGTCCGGTTTCAGCGCCAGCCGCAGCAAGGCCTGCGCACAGTCGTCCGCCGCGATGACGTCGATGCGGGTCAGCGGCCCGGCGGTATAGCGGCGTGCCCGGTGGATAATCCGGAACAGCCAGAAGATGCTGGCCGACGGCTGCGTGCCCAGCACGGTGTGCCCGACTACGATGGAGGGCCGCGCCACCACCAGCGGCAGGCCCGGGAAATCGCGGCGCAGCAGCAGTTCCACTTGCTGCTTGCTGCGCGTGTAGGGCACCAGATGGCTGGCGTCGTCCCCGCTGGCATCCTGCTCGGAAATCCTTGTCCCCCTTGGCCCTCTTGTCCCGCGCCGCGTACCGCAAGCCATGGCGGTACCGACGTGAACGAAGCGGCGCAATGCGGGACTGTCCGCAAAGCGGGAAGCGAAGCGGAGCGTGTCCCGCACGTTGATGCGCGTGACCTGGGCATTGGAGGAAAACGAAGCCATCGCCGCACAATTGATGACATGCGTGACGCATGCCAGGCGAGCCACCGCCGCCGGCGCGAAATCGCTGTCCAGCGAGCCCAGCAGCACGTTGTCCACGGTCAGCCACGCGGCCCGGCTGGCCAGCAGCCCGCACTGGATCGCATTGGCGCGCAAGCGCTCCAGCGCGTCCGCAGCATCGTTGCCGCGCACCAGGCATAGCAGGCGCTCTGCCAGTCCCGCGTTGATGGCAGCCACCATCACGTTGCCACCGATAAAGCCGGTGGCGCCCGTCAATAGCAGGCACTCCACTCCGGCCGGACGTGTATCGCAGGCATGCGTGCGGACAAGATCCTGTGCGTTCAGGCTGGCATGCCAATCCCACATCATGGCATTCTCCTTGGAAGGTGTAGTTGATCGCGCCAAGGCATTCTCGCCTTCTGTTCCACGGATGCCCGGCCTCGATGTCGAAGCCCGCAGATTAGGGGTGGCGTGGCACGCTGTCTGTCCTGAAATCGCGCGAAATCTTGTTCAATTGTGCAGATTTGTCCGGAAGCTTCCCGGACCGCCAATGCATGCCGCGGGCCGGATAGAATCGGCACTTTTATGCCCCAGGGAATCCCGTCATGAGCGACGCCATGGCCAAGTACAAGGTATTGCTGATCGAAGACGACGACCGCCTCGCGCAACTGGTCAGCGAATATCTGGGCAACTACGAATTCGCGGTGGAAGTGGTCCGGCGCGGCGATATCGCGGTGGCCGCCGTCCAGGCGCACCGGCCCGCGCTGGTCATCCTCGACCTGATGCTGCCGCACCTGGACGGCATGGAGGTTTGCCGCGGCATTCGCGCTTTCTCGCGTGTGCCGGTGCTGATCCTGACCGCGCGCGTGGACACCTACGACCAGGTGGCCGGCCTGGAGCTGGGCGCCGACGACTACGTGGTCAAACCCATCGAGCCCAGGTTGCTGGTGGCCCGTGCCCGCGCCCTGCTGCGGCGCGCTGCCGCCGAGCAGGTTCCCGCAAGCACCACGCGGGCGCCAATGGACCGCGAACTGGTGTTCGGCGCACTGTCGATCTCGCCGCCCAACCGGCAGGTAACCTGGCGCGGACAGGCGGTGGACCTGAAAACCACCGAGTTCAACCTGCTGCTGATCCTGGCGCGTGCCGCCGGTACG
Organism: Cupriavidus sp. 96C5-1; assembly: GCF_057798855.1. Classification (NCBI taxonomy): domain Bacteria; kingdom Pseudomonadati; phylum Pseudomonadota; class Betaproteobacteria; order Burkholderiales; family Burkholderiaceae; genus Cupriavidus; species Cupriavidus sp. 96C5-1. The sequence goes on from NZ_JBYOJU010000059.1 coordinate 19,824, forward strand.
GTACTGAGCCGCGACGACATCCTCAAGCAATTGCGCGGCATCGAGTTCGACGGCATCGATCGCACGGTCGACTCGGGCATCTCGCGGCTGCGCCGGCGCTTCGAGGATGCCTCTCCCGAGCCCCACAAGATCAAGACCATCTGGGGCCGGGGCTACCTGTTCAGCCCGTCCGCCTGGGAGGAATGAATGGTCCGCTCGCTACTCAAGCTATATCTGCTGGTGATCGTAGCGGCAGCCGCTGCCGTAACCGTCATCAACACCACCTTCATCCCGCTGTTTCACGAACACTTCACCGAGACCGAGCGCGAAAGCCGCAAGGGCTATGCCTTTACGCTGACCGAGTATCTCGGTCCGCACCGGGGCAAGGAGCGCGACGCCGCGCTCGCCAACCTGCGAAAGCATGCGTTCGAGAAGTTCGACCTGCTCGAACGCGCCGATCTCTCCCAACTGGATGCACGGCAGTTGCGCGATATCGCCGCCGGCAAGCTGGTACTCAGCTACGACGCCAAGGATTACTACCTGCCACTGCGCGATGGCCAGATCCTGCATGCGAGCAGCGAGGAAGAGGATCACACCAATATCTCGGTGCTCGCCTATCTGCTGATCGCGCTCGCCACCCTGCTGTCGATCGTGGCGTGGGTGTGGTACCACTGGCGCGATCTGGACAAGCTGCAGCAGGCGGCCAGGGATTTCGGCAATGGCAAGCTCTCGACCCGCGCCAACCTGACCAAGCGCTCCAATATCCTGGGACTGGCCAGGCAGTTCAATGAAATGGCCGAGCAGATCGAAGCCTCGATCGTGCACCAGCGGGAGATGATGCACGGCATATCGCATGAGCTGAAAACGCCGATCGCGCGGCTGGAATTCGGCATCGCCCTGCTGCAGTCGGCCGGCAGCGGCGAGGTGGAGCAGGCGCGCCAGGCCTTGCGCCTGGAGGACCTGCGCCGCGATGTGCGCGAGCTGGACGAACTGGTCACGGAGTTGCTGACGCTGGGCCAGCTCGAACAGGGCGCTGCGCCGATGATGCTGATGCGGGTCTCGGTCAGCGAACTGATCGACAGCGTGGCGGCCAGCGTCGCCAACGAGGTGGCCGACCGCAAGCTGACGCTATCGGTGAGCGCCAGCGGCCCCCACCCTCACCATATCTGCGATCCGCGGCTGGTGGCTCGCGCGCTGCTCAACCTGTGCCGCAATGCCAGCCGCTATGCCAGCGGCGCCATCCACCTGTGCGCCGAAACCGACACGGCAGGCACCTTGCGCCTGACCGTGGAGGACGATGGCCCTGGCGTTGCGCCGGACGAGCGCGAACGCATCTTCGAGCCCTTTCACCGGCCCGACTCGAGCCGAAACCGCCACACCGGCGGCTTCGGGCTTGGCCTGGCCATCGTGCGGCGCATAGCGCTGCTGCATGGCGGCCAGGTAAGACTGGACAGCGGCGCCGCGGGCGGCGCGCGCTTTGTCATCACATTACCCGCCATGGACGAGGCTGGCCTTGCCGGGGCGCACGCTTGAGGCGTGCCCGGTGATACAGGCGCAACCGATGGCCCCCGAACCGCACGAGGTTTTTCGATGAGATGGTCGACGATCGTTGCCGTACTGCTGTCCTGGATGGGCGCATGCGCGGCAGCCGGCTGGGTGGCGATGGCCTGTTCCAGTCTGATGACGCGATGACCCATAATCACCGCGCGCACGACAAAAAGCCCGCCGGGACTGTCGGCGGGCTTTTTAGTAGAATAGGTCTGGTTGCGGGGGCAGGACTTGAACCTGCGACCTTCGGGTTATGAGCCCGACGAGCTGCCAACTGCTCCACCCCGCGTCAGAGGGGCGTACTATACGCCACTCCCGCGAGTTTGCAAAGCATTTTCCGCACGCTTTCTTGACAGCGTTTACGTAAACGTGTAAAAGCAAGTGGGCGCATTCTTTGCGCTCAAAAAAGGATTTTTCCATGGAAACTGGTACCGTCAAGTTCTTCAACGCCCAGAAGGGTTTTGGCTTCATCACCCCGGACGCTGGTGGCAAGGACTTGTTCGTCCACATCTCTCAGGTTCGCGGGGGTGCTCCGCTGCAAGATAACCAGCGAGTGCAATACCAGTCGCAACAGGGCAAGAAGGGTCCTGAAGCGGCCAATGTTTCCCCCGTTTGAACCCGCCGCTTTGCGGCAAAGCTAAAGGACAGAATTGACTAAGATCGTCTTGAAACCAGGTGAGCCCGTTGAAGTTGCAATGCGGCGTTTCCGTCGGGCCATTCTCCAGACCGGCCTGATCGTTGAACTCAAGAGCCGTACCGCTTACGAGAAGCCCACGACCGAGCGCAAGCGCAAGAAGAAAGCCGCGGAATCGCGCCTTCGCAAGCGTCTGCGCATGCAGATGCTGCCGAAGAAGATGTACTGATTTCGGCACTGCATGCGGCAAGCGCGCTCAGACGCGATTTGCCGCAGGCCGCATAAATCCGCCAGTCAACGCCTGGCGGATTTTTCCATTTCCGCGGCGCTGTTGGCGGTCCGGCCTTAAACGGCCAGACCCCAGCCTGCCCCGTCCCGCCCTCGCCGTCGTTCATCCGAACCGATCAAGGCCGGCGCATTGCATGCACTCGCCCATTGCGCGCGACGTTGCCATGCGTACCAATTCCCACTACCGACTCCCTGCCGTCGCAACCGCTCCGGGCGCGCACTTCCCTGTATTCGCGTTTCCGATGGTGCACATTGGCACAAACGCGCCAAGCCATCCCTGGCATGGCGCCGCACTCGCTTTGCCTCAGTCGGCCGGCATCGGGAACACCAGGCAGGTGGTCGTGGCATAGGCGTACAGCTTGCCCTGCGTGTCGATGATACGGCCCTCGGCAATACCGATCTGCGTGCTCAGGCTGATAACCTTGCCCTCCGCGCGGATTGGGCCGGTCCGCGAGGTCAGCGGCCGTACGTAGTTCACCTTCAGTTCCAGCGTGGTGTAGCCCTTCCCCGCCGGCAGCATGGTATGCACCGCGCAACCCACGCAGGAATCCAGCAGGGTCGCGGCGTAGCCACCGTGCACGGTGCCGATCGGGTTGTAGTGCTGCGGGCCAGGGGTGCCCTGGAAGACAAAGCGGCCAGACTCGAATTCCACCGGGAAAAAGTCCATCAGCTGAGCAATGGGCGCGCCGGGCATCTTTCCCGATAGCAGCTCCTCGAAGAACTGCAGCCCGGCACGCTCGCGCAGTTGCGCTCGCGATGCCACCCCGGGCTCGCCCATGCGCGCACGCGCCTGGCGTTCGGCTTCCTGCCACTGGGCCAGTGTGTCTTCCGCACTCATTCCTCTTGTCTCCTTGGTTTGCTTCGATCTGCGGTTCTCGACTCGCCCACCCCGTAGCCGGGTCGCTTCGCGCCTCGCGTGAACCCGCAAGATAACCGGATCTGCGGATTCTTGCTGCGGCGCGCCACAAACCGGGCGCGCCACTGCCGGCATAATGGCGGATATTGCGCCAGCGGCGCGCCCGATCCGCTCCTGCCTTGACTGCCATCCTCGAACTACGCAATGTAAGCAAGCAATACGGCGATACCGTCGTGGTGGACGATCTCAGCCTGAGCGTGCAACGCGGCCAGTGCTTTGGCCTGCTCGGGCCGAACGGCGCCGGCAAGACCACCACGCTGCGCCTGTTGCTGGGGCTGACCACGCCCGCTGCCGGCAGTCTCACCCTCTGCGGCGAACCCATTCCCCAGCGCGCGCCGCAGGCCCGCATGCGCGTGGGCGTGGTACCGCAATTCGATAATCTCGACCCCGACTTCACCGTGATCGAGAACCTGCGCATCTTTGGCCGCTACTTCGGCCTGGAGCGGGCCGAGATAGAACGCCGCATACCGGCACTGCTCGAATTCGCCCGGCTGGAGAGCCGTGGCGGCGCGCAGGTGCGGGACCTGTCAGGCGGCATGCGGCGGCGCCTGACAGTGGCGCGCGCGCTGATCAACGACCCGGACCTGCTAGTGATGGACGAGCCCACCACTGGACTCGACCCCCAGGCCCGCCACCTGATCTGGGAGCGCCTCAAGTCGCTGCTGGCCAGCGGCAAGACCATCCTGCTGACCACCCACTTCATGGAAGAGGCTGAGCGCCTGTGCAATTACCTGTGCGTGATCGACGGCGGCCGCAAGATCGCCGAAGGCAAGCCGCATGAACTGATCGACAGCCAGATCGGCTGCGATGTGGTGGAAGTGTATGGCGACAATCTCGCCCCCCTGCGCCGCGAACTGAATCCGCTCGCGGCCCGTATCGAGGCCAGCGGCGAAACGCTGTTTTGCTACGTGAAGGAACCGGCGCCGCTGCTGGCCGCGCTGCACGGGCGTGCCGGCGTGCGCTACCTGCACCGCCCCGCTAACCTGGAAGACGTCTTCCTCAAGCTGACCGGCCGCGAGATGCGCGATTGACGCACGACTGACAACGGATTGAACATGAGCGAACAAGACCCCCGCCCTACCGCCACGCCGGCCGCCACCGTGCCGCGGCAGACGGCCGTGCAGCGGCAGCACTACCCGCAGCCGCTGCTGCCGATGAATATGCGCAACTGGACCATGGTCTGGTACCGCAACTACATGGTGTGGAAGAAACTGGCGATTCCCTCCATGATCGGCAACCTGGCCGATCCCATGATCTATCTGTTCGGGCTCGGCCTGGGCCTTGGCCTGCTGGTGGGACAGGTCAACGGCGTGTCCTACATCGCCTTCCTCGCGGCCGGCACCACGGCCTCGAGCGTAATGATGTCGGCCAGCTTCGAGTCAATGTATTCGGCCTTCTCGCGCATGCACGTGCAGCGCACCTGGGAGGCCATCATGCATGCGCCCCTGACCCTGGGCGACGTCGTGCTGGGCGAAATCATGTGGGCGGCCAGCAAGGCGGTGCTGTCGGGCCTGGCCATCATGCTGGTGGCAGGCGCGCTGGGCTATGCCCATATGCCGGGCGCGCTGCTGGCGCTGCCGGTCATCGTGCTGGCCGGCATCGCGTTCGCCAGCCTGGCCATGATCGTCACCGCGCTGGCACCCAGCTACGACTTCTTCATGTTCTACCAGACGCTGGTGATGACGCCGATGCTGCTGCTCTCCGGCGTGTTCTTCCCACTGGAGCAGTTGCCCGCGGGGGCGCAAGCGGCCACCCAGGTGCTGCCGCTGGCGCATGCGGTGGCGCTGATCCGCCCCATCATGCTGGGGCGCCCGATCGACAACCTCGCGCTGCACCTGATCGTGCTCGGCGCCTACGCGGCCGTGGCGCTGGTGGTCGCGCTGATGCTGCTGCGCCGGCGGCTGTTGCGCTGAGGACCGCCGCGAAGACCGGCGCCGGGCTCAGGCGGCGCCGGACAGCTTGAGCCCGGCGATGCCGCAGACGATCAGCGCGATACTGGCGATACGCGCGGCCGTGGCCGGCTCCTGGAAGAGTATGATGCCGAGCACGGCTGTGCCCACTGCACCGATGCCGGTCCAGACCGCGTAGCCGGTGCCGACGGGGATGTGCTTGAGGGCCAGCGCCAGCAGTATTACGCTGGCGGCCATGGCGGCCAGCGTAATCACGCTTGGCCACAGGCGCGTAAAGCCCTCGGTGTATTTCAAGCCAACCGCCCATACCACTTCAAACAGGCCCGCGAGGGCAAGCAGTGTCCATGCCATTTCGAATGTCCGTCAGCGTTGTCCCAGTGTGCAAAGATACGTCAATGTGGCGCTTCGTGCATGCCGGCCTGCGCCGCATCGTGCGCGTGGCGGCGATAGTGGCCGTATCGAGCGTGGGCGCGGGCCTGTCCGCATGCAGCGTGGTGGGCGCCACCGTGGCGGTGGGCAGTGCCGCGGTGTCCACCGTGACCACGGTGGGTTCCGCAGCGGTCAGCGTTGCCTCGACCGCGGTCGAGGCAACCTATGACGTGACCAAGGCTGGCGTGAAAGCCGTGGCTGGCAGCGACGAGGCCGCGCCGGCGCACTGAGCGCCCTGCCCGGGCGGGACAACAGGCGGCGATAGCCGGCCTCAGCCCTCGAGACCGCGCAGCAGATCCGCCTTCAGGTCGGCCACCGACTCCAGCCCCACCGCCATGCGGATCAGCCCTTCGCCAATGCCCGCGGCCGCCTTGGCTTCCGGGCTGACGCGTGCATGCGTGGTGGTATAGGGATGGGTCAGCGTGGTGCGCGTGTCGCCCAGGTTGCCGGTGATCGAGCACACCCGGGTGCTGTCGATCACGCGCCAGGCATTGGCGCGCTGCTGCTCCGGCGTATCGCCCTTGAGCTCGAACGAGACGATGGCGCCCCCGCTGCTTTGCTGGCACATGGCCGTTTCGTGCTGCGGGTGGGACTTCAGTGCAGGATGATAGACCCGTGCCACCGCCGGATGCGACTCCAGGAATTCGGCCAGCGCCAGCGCACTCGCGCTGTGGCGCTCCATGCGGATCGCCAGCGTCTCCATGCCCTTGAGCAGCACCCAGGCATTGAAGGCCGACAGCGTCGGCCCGGCCGTGCGCACGAAGGGAAACACCTTGCCCATGATGAAATCGTGCGAGCCCAGCACCGCGCCGCCCAGCACGCGCCCCTGCCCGTCGATATGCTTGGTGGCCGAATGCACCACGATGTCGGCGCCAAACTTCATCGGCTGCTGCAGCGCCGGCGAACAGAAGCAGTTATCCACTACCAGCAGCGCGCCGGCGTTGTGGGCGATCTCTGCCACCGCGGCAATGTCGGCTACCTCGGTAAGCGGGTTGGACGGCGTCTCCAGGAAGAACAGCCTGGTGTTCGGCTTGACCGCCGCGCGCCACGCGGCCAGGTCGGTGCCGTCGACGAAGGTGGTCTCTACGCCGAACTTGGCGAAGATATTGGAGAACAGCGTCATGGTCGAGCCGAAGATGGCGCGCGAGCTGACCAGGTGGTCGCCCGCCTGCATCGACGACATCACCACCGACATGATGGCGCTCATCCCGGACGCGGTCGCCATGCAGGCCTCGGCCCCTTCCAGCGCGGCCAGGCGGCTCTGGAACATGGCCACGGTGGGATTGGTGAAACGCGAATAGGTGAAGCCCGTTTCCGAATTGGCAAAGCGCTCGGCTGCCTCGGCGGCGCTGTTGAAGCAGAAGCTGGAGGTCAGGTACATCGCCTCCGAGTGCTCCATGAACTCGCTGCGCATGGTGCCGGCACGCACGCCAAGCGTATCGATGCCGAGGGAGTCGAGAGGAAGCGGTTCGTTCATGATGGAGAGGCGGTGGTACCCGCGCGGTTATCCGTGTAGGAGGTGTAAGCCAGGCTGCCCGCTGGCGGCAGCAATAAAAAAGCCCGTGCGATCTCTGGCCGGGGGCCGAATCGACGGGCTGCTTGTGTTCTTGGGGACAGGCCCCGCGCTGCGGCGGGAATCCGGCTTGCCATTGTGCCGTTGATGCGCACAACCGGGAAGCCGGCGTTCCGCTTTAGCTGTTTCGGGCATTTCCCTGTGACGGGCAATTTCCTGTTCCGGGACCGACATGGCGTTCCGGCAGGACCCGCGTCCGCAAGCTGACAATCAAATCGACGCCCGGCAATGGTACGGCCGGGCCTCGCTTCTCGTCAACTCCGCGGTGTTGCCGCACGGGCATGCCCGGTCCTGCTCGTTACCGTTACTCGTTGCCGCCCGAGCGCTGCAAGTGCAGTTGCGAGCGCTCGCCATCGCCAAGGCCACCGGTGCCATCGCGATCGGCCTGGCTGCGCGCGGTTTCCAGGCGCTCCAGGTAGGCTTCATCGATATCGCCGGTGACATAGCGGCCGTCGAAGCACGAAGCGTCGAAGTCCTTCAGCGCCGGGTTGATGTCGCGCACCGCCTGTTTCATCGCTTCGACATCCTGGTAGACCAGCTTGTCGGCGCCGATGATCTTGGCGATCTCTTCGTGGGTGCGGCCATAGGCGACCAGCTCGCTGCGGGTCGGCATATCGATGCCGTACACATTGGGGAACTTCACCGGCGGCGCGGCCGAGGCGAAGATCACCTTGTTGGCGCCGGCGTCGCGCGCCATCTGCACGATCTCGAAGGAGGTGGTGCCGCGCACGATGGAGTCGTCCACGATCAGCACGTTCTTGCCCTTGAACTCCACGCCCATGGCGTTGAGCTTCTGGCGCACCGACTTCTTGCGCACCGCCTGGCCGGGCATGATGAAGGTGCGGCCGATGTAGCGGTTCTTGAAGAAGCCCTCGCGATAGTTCACGCCCAGCTTGTTGGCCACCTGCATGGCGGCCGGACGGCTGGAGTCGGGAATCGGCATCACCACGTCGATGTCGCCGGCGGAGACTTCGTTGCGGATCTTCTCGGCCAGATAGTCGCCCATGCGCAGGCGCGCATCGTACACCGGCACGCCGTCGATGCACGAATCCGGGCGGGCCAGATAGACGTACTCGAAAATGCACGGCGTGAGCACCGGGTTATCGGCGCACTGCTGCGTGTAGAGATTGCCGTCGAGGTCGATGAAGATGGCCTCGCCGGGCGCCACGTCGCGCTCGAGCTTGTAGCCGATGCCTTCTAGCGCCACCGATTCCGACGCCACCATCCATTCCTTGCCGGTCGGCGTTTCCACGCTGCCCAGGCACAGCGGACGGATGCCGAACGGATCGCGCACGGCCAGCATGCCATAGCCGGCGATCTGCGCGGCGATGGCGTACGAGCCACGCACGCGGCGGTGCATGCCGGCCACGGCCTTGAAGATGGTGGCCGGATCAAGCGCGAGGCCGCTGCTGGCGCGTTGCAGCTCGTCGGCCAGCACGTTCAGCAGCACTTCGGTGTCGGAGTGCGTGTTGATATGGCGGCGGTCGCGCTTGAACAGCTCCTCGTGCAACTGCTTCCAGTTGGTCAGGTTGCCGTTGTGGGCCAGGATCACGCCGTAGGGGGCGTTGACGTAGAACGGTTGGGCTTCTTCCTCGCTCGAGGCCGAACCGGCGGTGGGGTAACGCACCTGGCCGATGCCGGCGGCACCAGGCAGGCCGCGCATATTGCGCGTGCGAAACACGTCGCGCACCAGGCCGTTGGCCTTGTGCATGTGGAAGGTGCTGCCATTTGCGGTAGCGATGCCGGCTGCATCCTGTCCGCGGTGTTGCAACAGCAGCAGGCTGTCGTAAATCAATTGGTTAACGGGCGTGGAGGAAACCACACCGACGATACCGCACATGCCAAGCTCCCAGGAAAGGCGTTTGAATCAGGGGGCGGCTCCGCCCTGTAGGGCGGGGCCCGCGTACTACCGGCCGGGCGGTCTGCCCGGCCTCATGTCATGTCTTGACGTATTTGGCGACTTCGGGCGGCAGCCATGGCCGCAGCGACTCCATCGCCTGCATCACATAGGGCCGGGACAGCGCATCGCGCCAGAACGCCTCTTCAGGCAGCTTGGTGAGCCCGGCCAGGGTCACCACGAACATCACCACCAACCCACCCCGCAGCAGCCCGAACACCAGCCCGAGACCGCGGTCGGCCGGCTTGAGGCCAGTGCTTTCGAGCAACTGGCCAAGCACGGTGCCGGCCAGCCCTGCGGCGATCACCGTGCCAATGAAGAGCACGGCGAATCCCAGCGCGCTACGCGCCAGTTCCCCGCCGGGCACCGAGTCGGGGATCCAGCCCGCCGCCGTCCCCGCATAGTGGTACGCCACCCAGAACGCCACCACCCAGCCGATCAGCGATAGCACTTCCCGCACCAGTCCGCGCAGCACGCCGATCAGGCCGGAAGCGACAAGGATGAAAGCGACGCTGTAATCAAAGAAAGTCGGCTGCATGCGTAATACGATATGCCGGTGCGGCGGCTGGCGTCTGGCCCAACCGGCCCCGGTCTTTACTGTTCGACCACCTTGGCGGCCAGGCCCACGTCGCGCACCCGCTTCTCGGCGGCGTCGGCCGCGTCGCGATCCGAGAACGGACCGGCCCGCAGCAGCACACGCTCACCATCGGCCAGGACCTTTTTCTCGATATAGGCGGGCACCTTGGCTGCCTTGAGCTTGCCAAGCCACCCCTTGGCCTTCTCCTCGGAGGAAAAAGCGCCGATCAGCAGCAGGAACCTGCTGCTGCCCGGCTTGGCGTCGGCGCGGACGGCGGGCTTGTCGGCAACCTTCTCGGCAGACGGGGTAGCTGGGGTGGCGGGCTTGGCCGCGGCGGCATCGGCAACCAGTTCCTCGCCGGCATCGAGCGTCTGGCTATCCACCTTGGACTGTGGCCCCGGCGGCAGCGGATCCGCCTTGCGGGTCTCGGCCTTCGGCTTGCCGGCGGCCCCGCCCGGGCCACCATCGACCCGCACGGAGATGTTGTCGACAACCGGCCTCGGCTGGGTTTCGAAGACGATCGGCAGCACGATGACGGCAGCCGCCATCATCACCACGGCGCCGATCAGGCGCCTGCGCGCCCGCTGCTTCTGCGGGAATTCCGGATCGAGCGTGTCGTCCGCATACTCCTCGGCCAGGCGCCGCGACGATGCGATGCCTGCACCCGGATCCGAGCGCGAGCGGCGCCCGCGCTCCGGTGCCGGGGCGTTGCCCTTGCGGGAAGAAAACAGCGAAAGCAGGCCCATAGATTGGTTCGGTGCGACGGCCGCAAACCCGGCCGTTGAAATTGTCGCTCAGATTGCGCGGCGATCTGTCCCGGTGTCAGCCCCGGTGTCAGCCCGGGAAGATTGCCCGGCCGCCGCGCGACTCAATTTGCCCGGGTAGCGCGATATGCCATCACGCCTGCCACGGTGTAGAACGATCCGAAGACCAGAATTCTATCATTCTCGGTCGCCCTGCCGAGGGCATCCCGGTAAGCCGCCTCCGGACTGGGGAAACAGGCTGCGGTAGCATCCGGGCCAGCGCGGAAACCGCCCTCCTCCAGCTTCTCCAGCAGATTCCCGGCCGTGGCGGCGCGCGGGGTCGGCAGGTCGCACAGGCACCAATGATCGACCTTGTCGGACAAATGGCGCAACACGCCGGCGATATCCTTGTCCTCCATCGCGCCGAACACCGCGTAGGTGTAGCGGAAGAAGCCCATATTGTCGAGATTCTGACCGAGTGTGGCCGCGGCATGCGGGTTGTGCGCCACATCCAGGATCACCGCGGGGCGCCCCGGCATCACCTGGAACCGCCCCGGCAGTTCGACGAAAGCCAGCCCGTTGCGCACTTCCTGCGCGCTGACCGGCAGCCGCGGGCGCATTGCCTGCAGCGCGGCCAGCGCCGCCGAGGCGTTGAGCAGCTGGTTGGCGCCCCGCAATGCCGGGTAGCCCAGGCCGTTGAGCTTGCGCTCGCGGCCGCTCCAGTCCCACTGCTGGCGCTCCTGGCCCTTGGCGGCCTGGTGCTGGAAGTCCCGGCCCACCAGCCACAGATCGGCGCCAATGGCCTCGGCATGGTCGATCACCGATTTCGGCGGCATGGGATCGGCCACGATGGCCGGCACATGGGGACGGAAGATGCCGGCCTTCTCATAGCCGATCTTCTCGCGCGTGTCGCCCAGATAGTTCGTATGGTCGATGTCCACGCTGGTCACGATGGCGCAATCGGTGTCGATCACGTTGACCGCATCCAGGCGGCCGCCAAGTCCCACTTCCAGGATGATGGCATCGAGTCCCGCCGCGGCGAACGCATGAATGATCGCCAGCGTGGTGAACTCGAAATAAGTCAGGCTCACCGGATCGGCAAAGCTGGTGCGCGCCCGCTCCACCGCCTCGAAATGCGGCAGCAGTTGCGCGTCGGTGGCGAACTCGCCATTGATGCGCGCGCGTTCGTTAAACGAGATCAGGTGCGGCGAAGTATGGCAGCCCACCTTGTAGCCCGCCTCCAGCAGGATGCGCTCCAGCATCGCGCAGGTGGAACCCTTGCCGTTGGTGCCGCCGACGGTGAACACCACCGCATCGATGCGCAGCCCCAGGGCCTCCTTGACGCGGGTGATGCGCGCCAGGCCCATGTCGATGCCGACCGGGTGGGCGGATTCGAGATGGGTCAGCCATTCGGGGAGGGAGGGAAAGATGGGCATGATGGGAATACTGGCTAATTCGGGGGCTTGGCTTATTGGAGCCGATTGGAGGGCGGGAGGTTCTTGGCGCCCGGGTATTTTTGCCTGGGTTCCGGCTTCAGGCTGGCATGCGGAGATATTGGGGCGTTCCGGGCGAAGTCAAAGACCTGGCTTCGATGGTCTGGCTTTCAACGCCAGAAAAGAGAAAAAGCGCGAACAACCCGTCCGCGCTTCCTCGCCTTCAACTATCCGGGACCAGGCCCTTAAGCCACTGCATCCGCCGGCTGCTTCTGCAGCAAGGCCAGCAACTGCGCCAGCTCGTCCCGCAGCTTGCGGCGATCGACGATCATGTCGATCGCGCCCTTCTGCAGCAGGAACTCAGCCCGCTGGAAGCCCTCCGGCAGCTTCTCGCGCACGGTCTGCTCGATCACGCGCGGACCGGCAAAGCCGATCAGGGCCTTAGGCTCGGCGATCACGACATCGCCCAGGAACGCAAAGCTGGCCGAAACGCCACCCATGGTGGGATCGGTAAGCACGCTGATAAACGGCAGCTTGGCCGCCGACAGCTGGTTCAGCATCGATGTGGTCTTGGCCATCTGCAGCAGCGACAGCAGGCTTTCCTGCATGCGCGCGCCGCCCGTGGCGGTGATGCAGATGAACGGCACCTTCTGCTCCAGCGCCGCCTGGGCGCCGCGCACGAAGCGCTCGCCCACCACCGAGCCCATCGAGCCGCCCATGAATTCGAATTCGAAGCAGCTCACCACCACCGGAATGGTGTGGATGGCGCCGCCGATCACGACCATGGCGTCGGTTTCGCCGGTGTCGTCCATGGCGCTCTTGATGCGGTCGGGATACTTCTTGGTGTCCTTGAACTTGAGCGCGTCGACCGGCACGATTTCCTGGCCGATCTCATAGCGGCCTTCGGCGTCCAGCAGCCCGTCCAGGCGGGCGCGGGCGCGGATGCGCATATGGTGGTCGCACTTGGGGCAGACGTGGAGGTTGGCCTCGACGTCGGTACGGTACAGCACCGACTCGCACGACGGGCACTTGACCCACAGCCCTTCCGGAATGCCCTTGCGGGTGGAGGGGTCGGTCTGTTGAATCTTGGGAGGGAGGAGTTTATCCAACCAGCTCATGAAAGGCTCCTTTCGGCACATGCGCGGAACATGTCAGGCCGCGAATTTACCATGCCTGCCGTCCGCAGTCCCCGTTCCGCCGGGGCAATGCGCCTGTTGCGGCACAACTGCCGCAAAAATCCGTCTTTTTACGGGCTCACCGCCCGGGCGGGCGCCGGGGCGGTGCCGCATGAATCACCCTCAGGCGTCGAGCGCCTGACGGATTTCGGCGATAAACGCACGCAACGATTCCACCGCCTGCGCACGCGGCGCATCTTCCAGCAACTGCACCAGGCGGCTGCCGATCACCACCGCATCCGCCACGCTGCCAATGGTACGCGCGGTCTGCGCGTCGCGGATACCGAAACCCACGCCCACCGGCAGGTTGGCGTGGCGCTTGATCTGCGGAATGCGCGCAGCCACGCTGTCCAGGTCGATGGTGGCCGAGCCGGTCACCCCCTTGAGCGACACGTAGTACAGATAGCCGCTCGCCACCTTGGCGACCGCCTCGATACGGTCGTCGGTGGAGGTCGGCGCCAGCAGGAAGATCGGATCCATCTCGCTGGCGCGCATCAGCGCGGCGAAGGATTCGCACTCCTCGGGCGGATAGTCGACCACCAGCACGCCGTCGACACCGGCCGCGCACGCGGCCTTGGCGAAGACCTCCTCGCCCATGCGCTCGATCGGGTTGGCATAGCCCATCAGCACCACCGGCGTGGCAGCGTTGGTCTGGCGGAACTCGCTGACCCAGGCCAGCACCTGGGTCAGCGACACGCCTTGGGCCAGCGCGCGCTCCGAGGCACGCTGGATCACCGGACCATCAGCCATCGGATCGGAGAACGGCACGCCGAGTTCGATCACGTCGGCGCCACCGGCCACCAGCGCATGCATCAGCGCCACGGTCAGGCCGGGCTCGGGATCGCCTGCGGTGATGAACGGAATCAGGCCCTTCTTGTTCTGCGCGGCCAGCGCCGCGAAAGTCGTTTTGATTCGGGACATGGTCATTGAGCGAGGTTGGGCAGCGGCGTGGACGAGGCGGGCAGCAAGGGCTCGTCGTTCGCGGCGGCGATATTCAGGATAGCAGGCGCGGCCCGCGGCGAGCTGATGCAAGCCGCGACGCGTTCGCGCGCCACGCCCACGTATTCGGGGTTCATCTCGAAGCCGACGAAACGCCGTCCGTGCAGCGCGCAGGCGACCGCGGTGGTACCGCTACCGGTGAAGGGGTCGAGTACCAGTCCGCCGGGAGGGCAGCTGGCCAGCACCATGCGCTGCACGATATGCAAGGGCTTTTGCGTCGGATGGTCGGCACGTTCCGGATCCTGCCGGTGGATGCGCGGCACGCTCCACAGGTCCTTCGGGTTGTAGCCGACCTCGAGCCACTTCTTGCCCTCGAAGCGCGGACGGCTGCGCGCCTTCTTGGTCTCGGCATCGTACGGAACGCGCACGGAGTCGAGGTCGAAGTAATAGTCGCGCGCGCGCGCAAAGAAGCCGATATTGTCGTGCACCGAGGAATACTTGCGCGTGGTGCCGCCCATGCTCGGCACGCGGCGGTCCCAGATGATCTCGTTGATCATGCTGAGGCGCTGCTTGAGCATGACGAACAGCTCGGGCGAGTACTGCCAGGTGCAGAACAGATAGAGCGAGGCGCGCGGCGCCAGCTTGGGCACCACGGCATCGATCCAGCTCGCGGACCATTCCAGGTAGGCCTGCCCGGACAGGCGGTCGGAGTCGTTGCCGTAGTCCTTGCCCAGGCCATAGGGCGGATCGGCCACGATCAGGTCGATCGACTCGTCGGCAATGCGCTTGATGCCTTCCAGCACGTCTTCCTGATACAACGTCAGTTGCGGTGCGGCGAGGGGAACGGAGGGGGCGCCGCCCTCGGTGGCGCCCGGCGGGAGCATCTCGCGCATCAGAGCTTCAGCCCCGAACGCTCGGCCACGGTATGCATGTCCTTGTCGCCGCGGCCGGACAGGTTGACCAGCAGCAACTTGTCCTTGGGCAGCGTCGGCGCCAGCTTGCAGGCGTAGGCGATGGCGTGGCTGGATTCCAGCGCCGGGATGATGCCTTCGATGCGGCAACAGTCGTGGAAGGCCTTGAGCGCCTCCTCATCGGTGATCGGAACGTATTCCGCCCGCCCGATGTCCTTGAGCCATGCATGCTCGGGACCGACGCCCGGATAGTCCAGGCCAGCGGAAATCGAATGGGTCTCGATGATCTGGCCGTTGGCATCCTGCAGCAGGTAGGTGCGGTTGCCATGCAGCACGCCGGGCGAGCCGCCGATCAGCGCCGCCGCGTGGCGGCCGGTCTCGAGGCCGTCCCCGGCGGCTTCCACGCCGATCAGGCGCACGTCCTTGTGTTCAATATACGGATAGAAGATGCCCATGGCATTGGAGCCGCCGCCCACGCAGGCGATCACGGCGTCGGGCTGGCGCCCGGCCATTTCCGGCATCTGCACCTTGGCTTCCTCGCCGATCACGCACTGGAAGTCGCGCACCATCATCGGGTAGGGATGCGGGCCGGCGACGGTACCGATGATGTAGAAGGTGTTCTCGACATTGGTGACCCAGTCGCGCATGGCTTCGTTCAGCGCGTCTTTCAGGGTCTTGGAGCCGCTTTCCACCGGCACCACGGTCGCGCCCAGCAGCTTCATGCGGTAGACGTTGGCCGCCTGGCGCTTGACGTCTTCCGAGCCCATGTAGACCACGCATTCCATGCCGAAGCGCGCCGCGATGGTGGCGGTGGCTACGCCGTGCTGGCCGGCGCCGGTCTCCGCGATCACGCGCGGCTTGCCCATGCGCTTGGCCAGCAGCGCCTGCCCGATCACATTGTTGATCTTGTGGGCACCGGTGTGGTTGAGGTCTTCGCGCTTGAGATAGATCTGCGCGCCGCCGAGCATCTCGCTCCAGCGCTGCGCGTGGTAGATCGGCGACGGGCGGCCAACGAAGTGCTTCAGCTCGCGGCGGTATTCCGCATCGAACTCGGGATCTTTCTGGAAGTGAGCATAGGCTTCGCGCAATTCATCCAGCGCGTGCACCAGCGTCTCGGAAACAAAGGAACCACCATAGGGGCCGAAATGGCCACGGGCGTCGGGCAGGTCGTACATGAGTCAGCTCTTCTGAACAGAGTCCTTGCCGGTCGTCCGGCAGGAGCTCGATGGCATTAGGGTCGTACGCGGGACAGGCACGGGCAGGCGGAAGAGGATGCCCGAAACGCACCCAGTCCTAGCCGGCATCCGCGCTGCGGACCGCGCGCACGAAGGCGGCAATCCTGGCGTGGTCTTTCACGCCTTTGGCAGCCTCCACGCCGCTGCTTACATCGACGGCGTAGGGGCGCACGCGCTCAATCGCGCCAGCGACGTTTTGCGCGTTCAACCCACCACTCAAAACGATCCGAGGAGCGGCGCTTGCGGTCGGGTTGTGGATAGGTGGAAGCCATGCCGGTGGGATCAGGGTCCAGTCGAAGACGTGGCCGCCACCGCCGTAGCCTTCAACGAAGGCATCGAGCAGCAAAGCAGCGGCATCGCGATACAGATCTGCGAATTCTACCAAATCGAGGCTGGGCTGCACGCGTGCGGCGCGCAGAAAAGGCAGCCGGCAGCGCTGGGCTACCTGGGCGCAGGCTTGCGGCGTCTCGTCGCCATGGAACTGCAGTAGCGTAAGCGGCACCCGCTCGGCCACGTGGGCGACGTCGTCGGCCTCGGCGTTGACGAACAGGCCCACCACCGATACGAAGGGGCCGGCGGCTTCGGCCAGCGCGGCCGCGCGCGCCACCTCGACAAAGCGCGGGCTGCCCGGATAGAACACGAGGCCGATCGCATCGGCGCCGGCATCGACCGCGGCGCGCACGTCCTCCTCGCGCGTCAGCCCGCAGATCTTCACGCGGGTGCGGCATGGCACGGCGCTGTCCGGCTCAGGCATCAGGGTCATTGGCAAACACTCCATGGAACAGGCTGGCGGCCGTATCGGCGGCCGGGAGCCGGTATGGCTCAGGATACTTCACCCCGGCCAGATAGAGGCCATCCGGCATGAATGTGGGCGCCGCCTTCGCGCGATTGCGGCCGGCCAGCACTTCGGCCAGCCAGCCCGGCGGATAGCGTCCCCGCCCTACCGCCACCAGGCAGCCCATCAGGTTGCGCACCATGTGGTGCAGGAAGGCGCTGGCGCGAAAGCGCACGAACAGCCAGTCGCCGTCGGCCTTGAGCGTGACGTCGTACATGGTCTTGACCGGTGACTTCGCCTGGCACTCGGCTGCCCGGAAGGCCGAGAAATCGTGCTCGCCCAGCAGGCAGCCGGCGGCTGCCCGCATGGCCGCGATATCCAGGCCCTGCCCCGGCGGCAGCATCAGGTAGCCGGCCCTGCCGTGCACCAGCGGCACCCGGTGCGGGCCGGTGTAGAGCGCGTAGTAATACATGCGCTCGAAAGCCAGGAAACGGGCGTGAAAGCCGTCGTCGACCGGCCGGGCCCATTGCAGCGCAATAGCGGGTGGCAGGAAGGCATTGATGCCGCGCACCCACGAGAACGGTTCGCGCGACAAGCTGGTGTCAAGGTGGATCACCTGGCCAAGGGCGTGCACACCGGCATCGGTGCGGCCGGCCACGGTGGTTGGCAGGCGGATGCCGGCAAAGCGTTCGATCGCGTCTTCGAGCCGGTCCTGTACCGTATTGCGGTGCGGTTGCGACTGCCAGCCGGAGAAGGCGGCACCGTCGTAGTGGAGGCCGAGGGCGATGCGGGTCATGAGGCGGAAATGGACAACGAACGAAAGGAAACGGACCGGACGCCGGCAAAAGCAGGCGATCGCCGCTTTGCCAGAACCGCCCATAAAAAACAAAAGCGCCGGGAGCCATGCTCCCGGCGCGTCCGTGGCGGAGCCGGGCGCATCGCCTGCGCACAGCCCGCCATGATACAGCTTGACCGTCAGGCCACGTCGCGCAGCAGGCTGCGGGCTTCGGTCAACAGCGGATCCTGCGACTGATCCACCACTTCCTGCAACAGTTCGCGCGCGCCTTCCTTGTCGCCGATTTCGATATAGGCCCTGGCCAGGTCGAACTTGATCTGCATGTCGCGGCCGCCATCGACGGCCTCCGCGGACAGCGTGCTGGGCGAAATGCCGCGCGCCGTGTCAAGTCCGCTCTCCGCGCTTACGCGCGACAGGTCGATCGGCTCGGACAGCTTGCCGTCCCGCAGCATGGTGGGCGCCGGCAGCGGCACGCCATCCCCATGCCTGCCGCCGTCATGCGTATCGGCGAGCTTGACTGCCCCGGAGCCGCTCACGTCAAGCGGATTGAGATCGAGCGAAATGCCTGACATGTCGAAGTCGAGCGGCCGCCCACGCGTCGGCGTATCGAGCGCAGGTACATCCGATGCCGGCACATCCAGGTCGAAGCCGTCGTCCAGGCGGGTCGCCAGCACGGAAGGCTCTGCCCCGATATTGCCGAACATGCGTGCCGCGGACTCCGGGGCCGTGATCGGCGTACCGGCCGCGGGTGCCGGGAAACCATCGAGCGGCAGCGCCAGGTCGGCCAGCGCGGCATCGCGCGGCGCCGCCGCCGGATCGTGCGAGGGATCCTGGGTGCGCCACTGATCCCCCGGCAGGGTCGTGGTGTCGCCGGAGGCCGCGTCGGGCGTCACGCTGAGGTACATGGCATTGCCCGGATCAAGGCGCCGCCCCATGTCTGCCGCCTGTGCCCACTCCGCCCCCTGTCCACCCGTCTGGGCAAACATTTCTTCTGCAATCACGCGAAAACCTTCCACATCCTGACGATTGTTGTAAATCTCCATGAGCTTCAGGCGGATCGCCTGGCGCCCAGGGTTTTGCTGCAAGGCTTCGCGCAGGATTTCCTCGGCCTGCACATCGCGCCCATAGGCGATATAGACATCGGCCTCGGCGATCGGATCGACCTCGTTGGCTTCCGGGGTATTGTTGCCAATCCGGAAATCGGCCCCGAACACGCTGTGCTGCGAGGTGTCGACGCTTTGCCCGCCCGCCGTGCCGAACAGCGAATTGCCGCCGGCCATCACGGTGCTTTCCTGCGACAGGATGCTGTCCTGGAAACCGGCGCTCTCGCTGGCCTTCTGCTGCCGGCGACGGCGATAGATGGCGTAGCCGCCCAATAGCGCAATCAGCAGGCCGCCACCGGGCAGCAGCATCGGGTTGGCCTGCAGATCCTCCAGGAAGGACGGCTGCGCCACCGGCTGGGGCTGCGTCACCAGCGGCGCGCGCTTGGCCGCGGGCGCTGAAGCAGCAGCGGGCCTGGCGGCGGTAACGGCGGTATCCGCGCTCGCGCCACTGGCGCCGGCCGTGGCCTCGGCTGCCGAGGCCGGCGCTGCGGCCCGGGGGGCCGAAGCTACATTGGCAGCAGCAGTGGCGGCGGCACTCGCACCGGAGCCAGCCGCACCGGTCGTGGCAGCCGGTGCCGCCGCATCGGCCTTGACCGGCTCGGCCGGCACCACCGCCGGCGCCGCGGCGGGTGCTGCAGCGTCCTTGCCCGTGCCCTTCTGGGCCTGGGTCAGCTTGGCGATCTCGGCGTTCTTCAGCTCGACCAGCCGCTGCATGTCGTTAAGGTTCTTCTCAAGCTGGGCGAGGCGCGCCTCGGCCTCCTTGAGTTGCCGATCCTTGGCAATGTTGCTCTCCGCCTGGGCCGCGGCCGCCGCCTGGCTGCCACGCTCGGGCTTGCTGAGCTTGAGTTCGTCGCGCGGGCCGGCGGCCGGCGCGGCCTGCTCCTGCACGCGCGCGGTGACATTGCCCGATTGCTCCCGGCCGCTGCCGGCCTCGACCGAACGCGCGGCGGCTGCCGTAGCCAGGCGGCTGCGGTACGCATCAAAGCCCTGCGTGCGCGCCACCACCTCGCGGCGCGCGGCGCGCGGTGTGACGGACTGCGCTTCCTGCTGGCTGGGCACCTTGAGGACGGCACCGGCCTTGAGGCGGTTCATATTGCCGCCGACAAACGCGTTGGGGTTATTGCGGTAGAGCGCCAGGAGCATCTGGTCGAGCGACACCGACTCCTGTCCCTGCGAGGCCTCGCCGGCAATGGCGGAAAGGTTGTCGCCGTGCTGCACGGTGTAAGTGCCGCCAGGCGCGGCGGCGCCATCGGCCGCCGGGGAGGCGGCGCGGCGCGCATGCGGAGCGGGAACAGGGGCTTTTGCCTGCGGCCTGGCGGCCGGACGCGGCTCCGCAGGGGCCGGGACCACGCCCGCTACGGGCGCGGCGCTTGGCGCGGGCGCAGCGGGCGCCGGACTGATGGCACCGGATTCGTCTGGCGTTCCGGCCTGCACCACGGTGGTGGGCGAAAACGTCTGGTTGGACGGCTTGGCGCCGGCGGGATCCAGCAGGAAGGTATAGGCACGCGACACCTTGCCGCTGGCCCACGTCATGTCGACAAGGATATCGACGAAAGGCTCGCTGATCGGCTGGTTGGAGCGGACCCGCGCCACGTAGCTGCCATTGGCGCGGCGCTCGACCTGCAGGCGCAGGCTGCTGACCGCCGGCAGATAGGTCAGGCCGGCCTTGGCATACGCATCGGGCGGTGCCAGCTTGACGGAAAGCCCGTCCGCTTCCTCCGCGCTGACGCCACTGATATCGATTTCCGCCTGCAGCGGCTGACCCAGATTCGACTGTACCCGCAATTGCCCGAACCCCGCGGCATACGCGGCCGGCTGCGCGAGCAGCAAGCCGAGTGCCGTGAAGGCCAGCGTTGACCAGCGCTGACGGGCGGTAGGCGCATCTTTCCGGCGATGTTGGCTCACACTCACCTTGTGCTCCGTTGTGTTGTGTTCCAGTGCCCCGGTTCCGGAATTCGTTGAAGCCGTGAACTTGCGAAGCAGGGCACTGAATAGTGAAATTAACTTAACATCAATGGTTTAGCGCAGCAAGTTAGCGTCCTGACTGAGCCCTGCGCCAACTCGTACGGGCGTGCGGAAACCGCCCCGCAGCCCGGCATATGCCGGATGTATTGTGACGCAACGCCAGGGGAAATAGGCAGCCGGGAACGACAACGCCGCGCACAGGCGCGGCGTTGTCGTCAAAGCCCGGGGTTTCTGTTGCCTTGCCGCAACGAATCCCCGAGGCAGCCGGAGCAGTACCACGAGACATGCCCTAAGACATGTGCTTGAGGCCCCCCCACGGCCAGTTCCCGACTCAGGCTTCGATCAGGATGCGCAGCATGCGGCGCAGCGGCTCGGCGGCACCCCACAGCAGCTGGTCGCCGACGGTGAAGGCCGACAGGTATTCCCCGCCCATCTGCATCTTGCGCAGGCGCCCCACCGGAATGGTCAGGGTGCCGGTCACGGCGGCCGGCGTGAGGTCGGTCATGCTGGCCTCGCGCGTGTTCGGCACCACCTTGGCCCACTGGTTGTTGTCCGCCAGCATGCCTTCGATCTCGTCGAGCGGCACGTCGCGGCGCAGCTTGATGGTCAGCGCCTGGGAATGGCAGCGCATGGCGCCGATGCGCACGCACAAGCCGTCCACGGCGATCGGCGCGGCGCCGGTGGCACCCAGGAAGCCTTCGCCGCGGCCCAGGATCTTGTTGGTCTCGGCGCCGGCCTTCCATTCTTCGCGCGACACGCCGTTGCCCAGGTCCTTGTCGATCCAGGGAATCAGGTTGCCGGCGAGCGGCACGCCAAACTGCTTGGTTTCGTCGGCCGACAGGCCGTGCTGGGTCGCCAGGATGGTGCGGTCGATTTCCAGGATGGCCGATGCCGGGTTGTCCAGCAGCGACTTGACCGAGGCGTTGAGCGTGCCGAACTGGGTCAGCAGCTCGCGCATGTGCTGCGCGCCGCCGCCGGAAGCGGCCTGGTAGGTCATGGAGGTCATCCAGTCGACCAGGTCGTGCTGGAACAGGCCGCCCAGGCCCATCATCATGCAGCTGACGGTGCAGTTGCCGCCGATGAAGTTCTTCACGCCCTTGGACAGCGCGTCCTTGATGACGCCGAGGTTGACCGGATCCAGCACGATGATGGCATCGTCCTTCATGCGCAGCGAGGATGCCGCGTCGATCCAGTAGCCCTTCCAGCCAGCCGCGCGCAGCTTAGGGAAAATCTCGTTGGTGTAATCGCCGCCCTGGGCCGTGAGGACCACGTCGCACTTCTTCAGCGCTTCGATGTCGTTCGCGTCCTGGAGTCTGGTTTCATTCTTGGCCATGGCCGGGGCCTGGCCACCAGCGTTGGACGTGCTGAAGAATACGGGCTCGATATGGTCGAAATCGCGCTCTTCCTGCATGCGTTGCATCAGGACGCTACCGACCATTCCTCGCCAGCCGACGAGACCTACAATCATGACTAACCTCGGATGTGATTTGAACTTCCCCGCGCTTTCTTCGCCCGACGTGACTGCGCGGGGAAGACGAGCAGGCACGACGAACGATCTAGCCGATCGCTTTGGTAGTAATGGTTTTAATCGTCGTTGCGGTAAGCGGGTGGCCGTGCGAACCCAGGCCAACCGGGCTGCGGGTAGCAACCGGGGCGGCGATGGCAGTCGAGGGGGACTGGAAGATTCGGACCATTCGCAAAGTCTACACGATTTTGTGGCGCTGCCACACGGGGGAAATCGGGGACAAATAAAAGAAAAGGCGCCGCATGCGGCGCCTTTTCAACTTGATACCGCTTACAGCGCGGCCAGGACGGCCTCGCCCATCTCGCGCGTACCGACCTGCTTGCAACCCGGCGTCAGGATGTCGCCGGTGCGATAGCCCTGGGCCAGTACCTTCTTGACGGCGTTCTCGATGCGGTCGGCCTGTTCGGCACGGTTCAGCGAGAAACGCAGCATCATCGCCGCCGACAGGATGGTGGCCAGCGGATTGGCCACGCCCTTGCCGGCGATGTCGGGCGCGGAACCGTGCGACGGCTCGTACAGGCCCTTGTTATTGGCATCCAGCGAGGCCGACGGCAGCATGCCGATCGAACCGGTCAGCATGGCAGCCTCGTCCGACAGGATGTCGCCGAACATATTGCCGGTAACGATCACGTCGAAGCTCTTGGGTGCCTTGACGAGCTGCATGGCCGCGTTGTCCACGTACATGTGCGACAGCTCGACGTCCGGATATTCCTTGTGCACGTCGATCACGACGTCTTTCCAGAACTGGAAGGTCTCGAGCACGTTGGCCTTGTCCACGCTGCACAGTTTCTTGCCGCGCTTGGCGGCGGCCTGGAAGGCCACGTGCGCGATGCGGCGGATTTCCGGCTCGCTGTAGCGCATGGTGTCGAAGCCTTCGCGCGCGCCCTGGAAGGGGCCGTCCGGCGCCTCGCGCATGCCGCGCGGCTGGCCGAAGTAGATGTCGCCGTTCAGTTCGCGCACGATCAGGATGTCCAGGCCGGCCACCAGCTCGGGCTTCAGGCTGGAGGCGCCGGTCAGCTCGGGATAGCAGATCGCCGGACGGAAGTTGGCGAACAGCTGCAGGTGCTTGCGCAGGCCGAGGATGGCCTGCTCGGGACGCAGCGGGCGGTCCAGCTTGTCGTACTTCCAGTCGCCGACCGCGCCGAACAGGATGGCGTCGGCTTCCTTGGCCAGCTTGAGCGTGGCGTCGGGCAGCGGATGGCCGCTGGCCTCATAGCCGGCGCCGCCGACCGGCGCGGTTTCCAGCTCGAACTTCTCGTCGAGCGCGTTCAGGACCTTGACGGCCTCCGCGACGATCTCGGGACCGATGCCGTCACCCGGCAGGACTGCGATTTTCATGCTCTGTCTTCCTTTTATGTCTAGGCCTTCCAGCCGACTTCAGCCAGTCTCAGCCAACCACGCGATTGTTCAGCCACGGCATCCTCGCCACGCGCTCCGCCTCGTAAGCCTTGATCTTGTCGGCATGGCGCAGGCTCAAACCGATATCGTCGAAGCCGTTGAGCATGCAGTACTTGCGGAACGGCGCGATATCGAACGGGTAGCTTTCGCCGCCCGGCGTGATCACCAACTGCTGGTCGAGGTCGATCGTCAGCTTGTAGCCGTTAAACGCATTGGTTTCGTTGAAGATATGGTCGACCTGCAACTCGGTCAGCACCACCGGCAGCAGACCGTTCTTGTAGCAGTTGTTGAAGAAGATATCGGCGAAGCTTGGTGCGATCACGGCACGGAAGCCGTACTGCGTCAGCGCCCAGGGCGCATGCTCACGCGAACTGCCGCAGCCGAAGTTGCGGCGGGCCAGCAGGATCGAGCCGCCCTGGTAGCGCGGCTGGTTCAGCACGAAATCCGGGTTGAGCGGGCGCTTGCTGTTGTCCTGGCCGGGCTCGCCCACGTCCTTGTAGCGCCACTCGTCGAACAGGTTCGGGCCGAAGCCCGTGCGCTTGATCGACTTGAGGAATTGCTTGGGGATGATGGCGTCGGTGTCGACGTTCTCGCGGTCCAGGGGCACCGTGAGCCCGCTGTGTACAGTGAACTTGTCCATGGTCGGTTCCTTACTTCCGTGCCGCGCTTTGGAGCGAGCGGCCTGCGGCCTGAGTGTCCTTGCCAAGACCGGCCATCGTATTGCAGCCGGCCAGCTGCGGCATGCCAAGGCATGCCAGCATGACGATCAGGGCTTGTTTCATGATGAGCCTGCGCGCTTTAGCCGAGCTGGCGGATATCGACGAAGTGGCCTTCGATGGCGGCCGCGGCAGCCATCGCCGGGCTCACCAGGTGCGTCCGGCCACCCGCGCCCTGGCGCCCCTCGAAATTGCGGTTCGAGGTCGAGGCGCAGCGCTCGCCCGGATCCAGGCGGTCGGCGTTCATGGCCAGGCACATCGAGCAGCCCGGTTCGCGCCATTCGAAGCCGGCGGCCTTGAAGACCTTGTCCAGCCCCTCGCGCTCGGCCTGTTCCTTGACCAGGCCCGAACCCGGCACCACCATCGCCAGCTTCACGTTGCCAGCCACGCGCCGTCCCAGCTTCTGCACGACCCACGCGGCAGCGCGCATGTCTTCGATGCGGGAGTTGGTGCACGAACCGATGAAGACCTTGTCGATCTTGATGCTGTCCACCGGCACATTGGGCTGCAGGCCCATGTACTCCAGCGCGCGCTCCATGGCGTTGCGCTTGTTCGGGTCTTTTTCCTTCTCGGGATCCGGCACGCGGTCCTCGATGCTGACCACCATCTCGGGCGAGGTGCCCCAGGTCACTTGCGGACGGACCTCTTCCGCGCGCAGCTCGACCACCTGGTCGAAGTGCGCACCGGCGTCCGAATGCAGCGTGCGCCAGTAGGCCACCGCGTGCTCCCACTCCACGCCCTGCGGCGAGAACGGACGGCCCTTGACGTATTCGAGCGTGACGTCGTCCACCGCCACCAGGCCCGCGCGTGCGCCGGCTTCGATGGCCATATTGCACACCGTCATGCGCCCTTCCATGGTCAGGTCGCGAATCGCCGAGCCGGCGAATTCGATGGTGTAGCCGGTGCCGCCAGCGGTGCCGATCTTGCCGATCACGGCCAGCACGATGTCCTTGGCAGTGCAGCCGCGCGGCAGCTTGCCTTCCACGCGCACCAGCATGTTCTTGGCCTTCTTGCCCAGCAGCGTCTGCGTGGCCAGCACGTGCTCCACCTCGGAGGTGCCGATGCCGTGCGCCAGCGCGCCGAACGCGCCGTGCGTGCTGGTATGCGAATCGCCGCACACCACCGTCATGCCCGGCAGCGTGGCGCCCTGCTCCGGCCCGATCACGTGCACGATGCCCTGGCGCAGGTCATTCATCTTGAACTGGGTGATGCCATAGGCGTCGCAGTTGGTATCCAGCGTGTCCACCTGCAGCTTCGACACCGGATCGGCGATACCCTGGCTGCGGTCGGTGGTCGGCACGTTGTGGTCCGACACCGCCAGGTTGGCGCTGATGCGCCATACCGGGCGCTGCGCCAGCTTCAGCCCTTCGAACGCCTGCGGGCTGGTGACTTCGTGCAGCAGGTGGCGATCGATGTACAGCATCGTGGTGCCGTCATCCTCGACGTGCACGGTGTGGTCATCCCAAAGTTTGTCGTAAAGCGTCTTGGCCATGATGCAGGGGGGCGGGCCGGGACCGTCAGGAACAGCACGGTTGGCGGCGTCGCGCGGTAGTTTGCGGGGATTTTTCGCAGGAATGCGGGCAATGAACTGCGGCTTGCTGCGATGCTTGACTTCGCAATCGATTATGCCACAGCGATAGCGCGCGCTTACCCCCTGCCCTGGCCATCCGGCGGCGCAGATGTAATGTGATTGGCGAAAGGGGGATTTCGCCGATGGCGAAAAGGGAGGTGTCCCGGGCGCAACTTGCACCGCCCGGTTTGCTCCCTCTCCCCATGAGGGGAGAGGGCGTGACAGCCGTCGTCATGGCTGATGGTTTTTGGCGCACCCTGTCAGCGTCGGCCAGCGCTTCAGGTCGGCGCTTGGGGGCCTCCGCTCAACCGCCCAGGTAGGCGCTCTTGATGCGGTCGTTCGCCAGCAGATTGGCACCGGTGTCCGCCAGCACTACGCGCCCCGTTTCCAGCACATAGCCACGGTCGGCCACGCCGAGCGCCTTGTTGGCGTTCTGCTCGACCAGGAACACCGTGACACCTTCGTCGCGAATGGTCCGGATGATGTCGAAGATCTGCGCGATCACCAGCGGCGCCAGGCCGAGCGTGGGCTCGTCCAGCAGCAGCAGCCGGGGCCGGCTCATCAGCGCGCGGCCAATGGCCAGCATCTGCTGCTCGCCGCCGGACATGGTGCCGGCGCGCTGGGCGGAGCGCTGCTTCAGCCGCGGAAAGAGCTTGTAGACGTGCTCGATGCCCGCCTCGATCTCGTCGCGCTTGCCGAAGAAGCCGCCCATCTTGAGGTTTTCCAGCACGGTCAGGCTGGGAAACACGCGCCGCCCTTCCGGCGAGATCGCCATGCCGAGACGCATGATCTCGTGGGTGGGACGCCGCGTGATGTCCTGCCCTTCGAACATCACGCGGCCGCTAGAGGCGCGCGGCGAGCCGCACACGGTCATCATCAGCGTGGTCTTGCCGGCGCCGTTGCTGCCGATCAGCGTGACGATCTCGCCCTTCTTGACTTCGATCGATACGCCAGACAGCGCTTCGATGGCGCCGTAGTGAGTATGGACCTGTTCCAGCTTCAGCATTAGTCCTCTCCCAGGTAAGCCTTGATCACGCGCGGATCGTTGCGCACTTCCGCCGGTTTGCCGATCACGATCGGGCGGCCGTGCTCCATCACCAGGATGCGGTCGGACACGCCCATCACCAGGCTCATGTCGTGCTCGATCAGCAGCACCGAGATCTTGAACTCGCGCCGCAGTTGGTCGATCAGTTGCGACAGCTCGACCTTCTCCTGCGGATTGAGGCCGGCAGCCGGCTCGTCCAGCATCAGCAGGCGGGGGTTGGTGATCATGCAGCGCGCAATCTCGAGCCGGCGCTGGTGGCCGTACGACAGCGTGCCCGCCTCGCGGTTGGCGACGCCGCGCAGACCCATGCGCTCCAGCCACACGGCCGCGCGTTCGAGCGCCTCGCGCTCGGCGCGGCGATAGGCCGGCGTGGCAAACAGCCCGCGCAACAGGCCGGAGCGCACCTGCAGGTGTTGCGCCACCAGCAGGTTTTCCACCACCGTCAGTTGCTTGAACAGCCGGATGTTCTGGAAGGTGCGCACCAGGCCGCGGCGCGCCACCTGGTGGCTGGGCAGGCGGGCGATCGATTGCCCGTCCAGCGCGACCTCGCCGGCGGTCGGCTTGTAGAAGCCGCCCACGCAGTTGAACACCGTGGTCTTGCCCGCGCCGTTGGGCCCGATGATGGCGAAGACTTCGTCGCGGCGCACATCGAAATCGATGCCGTCGACCGCCAGCAGGCCGCCGAAGCGCATCTGCAGGCCGGAGACTTTCAGCAGTTCCGCTTGTTGAACTTGGCTCATTGCGGCAACTCCACATGGGGGCGGCTCGCGGGCAGCAGGCCCTGCGGACGCCACATCATCATCAGCACCATCACCAGGCCGAAGATCAGCATGCGGTATTCGGCGAAACCGCGCGCCACCTCGGGCAGCACGGTCAGCAGGATGGCCGCCAGGATCACGCCCAGCTGCGAGCCCATGCCGCCCAGCACCACCACGGCCAGGATCAGCGCGGACTCGATAAAGGTGAACGATTCGGGATTGACCAGGCCCTGGCGCGCGGCGAAGAAGGCGCCGCCCAGGCCGGCGAAGGCCGCGCCCAGCGTGAACGCCGACAGCTTGATGCGGGTCGGGTTCAGGCCCAGCGAACGGCAGGCGATTTCATCCTCGCGCAAGGCTTCCCACGCCCGCCCCATCGGCATGCGGATCAGCCGGCTGGTGACGAACAGCGTGAAGGCCACCAGCAGCAGCGCCAGCAGATAGAGGAAGATCACCATGTGCTCGCCGCTGTAATCCCAGCCCAGCAGTTCGTGGAAGGTCTTGGCGCCCTCCACGCTGGCGCTGCGCGCCATCTCGATGCCGAACACGGTCGGCTTCGGGATGCCCGACACGCCGTCCGGGCCGCCGGTCAGGCTGGTCAGGTTGTTGAGCAGCAGGCGGATGATCTCGCCGAAGCCCAGCGTGACGATGGCGAGATAGTCGCCGCGCAGCCGCAGCACCGGGAAGCCCAGCAGGAAGCCGAAGGTCGCCGACATGCAGGCCGCGATCGGCAGGCACTCCCAGAAGCTCAGGCCGAAGTACTGGTTGAGCAGCGCGTAGGTATAGCCGCCCACCGCGTAGAAGCCGACATAGCCCAGGTCGAGCAGACCGGCGTAGCCCACCACGATGTTCAGGCCGAGCCCGAGGATCACGTAGATCAGCGCCAGCGTGGCCACGTCCACCGCGCCGCGCGAGCCGAAGAACGGGAACACCAGGCCGACCGCCAGCAGCAGCCAGATCACCTTGCGCTGCTGGACGTTGCCCAGCGCGGGCACGCTCGGCAGCCTGACGCCGGCGCTGGCGCGCAGGAACAGCGGCTTGAACAACTGAAACAGGAAGACCGCACCCACCGCCAGCCAGACCGGCTGCCAGTGCGGCTCGAGCACCACCTTGTAGCCGTCCAGCTTGAGTTGCAGGCCAAGCACGGGAATCGTGAGGATGGCCGTCATCACGGCCGCGGTCACGGCGTTCTTGAGCGTGTCGGAGACCGGGGTGGCTTGCGCCACATTGACTTGCGTGGAAATAGCTTGCGTCATGGCGTCCTCATACCTTTTCAACGTCGGGCTTGCCCAGCAGGCCGGTCGGGCGGAACAGCAGGATCAGCACCAGCAGGCCGAATGCCACCACATCCTTGTACTCGGCCGGCATATAGCCCGAGGCGAAGGTCTCGGCCAGGCCCAGCAGCACGCCGCCCAGCATGGCGCCGGGAATGCTGCCGATGCCGCCCAGCACAGCCGCGGTAAAGGCCTTGATGCCGGCCACGAAACCGATATACGGGTTGAGCTTGCCGATGGTCAGGCCGATCAGCACGCCGCCTACCGCCGCCAACATCGCACCCTGCACGAAGGTGAAGGAGATCACGCGGTTGGTGTCGATGCCGAGCAGGTTGGCCATGCGCATGTCTTCGGCGCAGGCGCGGCAGGCGCGGCCCATGCGCGAGTGGCCGATGAACAGCGTCAGCGCGATCATCAGCGCCAGCGTCACGCCCACGATCAGCAGGCGCGAATACGGCACGGTCACGGTGAAATCGCCGCCCATCTGGAACTCGATGGCGCCGGAGATCAGCACCGGCACGGACACGTCGCGCGCGCCCTGCCCGATCTGCACGTAGTTCTGCAGGAAGATCGACATACCGATGGCGGAGATCAACGGCACCAGCCGCGGACCGCCGCGCAAGGGGCGGTAGGCCACCCGCTCGACGGCGAAGCCGTACAGGCCGGTGACCATCACGGACACCAGCAAGGCGCCGCCCAGCACCAGCGGCAGCGGATAGCCCGCCTGCGCGCCGATCGCGGTGAGCGTCACCAGGCCCACGTAGGCACCGATCATATAGATCTCGCCGTGGGCAAAATTGATCATGCCGATGATGCCGTAGACCATGGTGTAGCCAATGGCGATCAGTGCATAGATCGCACCCAGCGTCAGGCCATTGACCAGTTGCTGGGTGAACTGTGGAAGGAACTCGTTCATGCGGGAAGCCCCATAACTGAGAAGCGGGAGGCGCGCGACATGCCGCTCGTGCCGGCAGGCAGCGCGCGCTCCGCACGCCGGCATTGCCTCGGCCGGCACACGGCGATCAAGCCGTTGCCGCCGGGCAGCCCGGACCCCGATACCAAAACGCCCCGCTCAAACCGTGAGCGGGGCGTGCAAAGCCGGTGTGCGGCTTAGTTGGCAGCGGTCTTGGTGGCGTCCTTGTGCCAGGTGAACACAACGAAGCGGAACGACTTCAGGTCGCCCTGCGCGTCGTACTCGACCTTGCCGATCGGGGTCTGGAAGGCGTTCTTGTGCATGTACGCTGCAACCTTGGCCGGATCGGTGCTCTTGGCGCCGGCGATGGCGTCGCCGATGATCTGCACAGCGGCGTAGGCCGGCATCTGGAACGGGCCGTTGGCGTCACGCTTCTTGTCGGAGAAAGCCTTGACCAGGCCGGCGTTGGCCGGATCGGCCGAGAAGTCGGCCGGCAGCGTCACCAGCATGCCTTCGGAAGACGCACCGGCGATGGCCGTCACGTCCTTGTTGCCCACGCCTTCGGGACCCATGAAGGTCGCCTTGACGCCCTGCTCGCGCGCCTGGCGCAGCAGCAGGCCCATTTCGGGGTGATAGCCGCCAAAGTAGACGAAGTCCACGCCTTGCGACTTGAGCTTGGTGATGACCGCGGAGTAGTCCGAATCGCCGGCGTTGATGCCCTCGAACACGGCCACGGGAATCTTGGCCGCTTCCAGGTCCTTCTTCACCGAGGAGGCGATGCCCTGGCCGTACGACTGCTTGTCGTGCAGGATCGCGACCTTCTTCGGCTTGACCTTGGAAATGATGAAGTGGGCGGCAGCCGGGCCTTGCTGGTCATCGCGGCCGATGGTGCGGAAGATGAACTTGCGCTTCTTGTTCTCGGTCAGCTGCGGCGCGGTGGCCGACGGCGTCACCATGACGATGCCTTCGTTCTCGTAGATGTCGGAGGCGGGAATGGTCGAGCCCGAGCACACGTGGCCGATCACGTAGTGGATCTTCTGGCTGACGATCTTGTTGGCCACCCCCACGGCCTGCTTGGGCTCGCAGGCGTCGTCCATCAGCACCGCTTCGAACTTGTTGCCGCCCGCACCGCCGGCTGCATTGATCTGCTCGATGGCAGTCAGCGCACCGGCCTTGACCATGTCGCCGTATTGGGCGACCGAGCCGCTCATGGGGCCGGCAATGGCAATCTTGATGGTTTCTGCGTTGGCAGCGGCGCCGAAAGCGACCAGGGCCGTGGCCAGGGAGATGGACGTAAGACGGGACAGCGTCATCAGGAGCTCCTCGATTATGTATGGGTCATGGGCTGAGGCGGCATGACCTGCGCAATCGAACAACACCCGCGAGCTACAACCGAAAGACGCCCGAGACGCGGAAGACGGGCCTGCAGAAAAAAGCGTGTGCGGGGCCCGGCATGTGCCAGCCCTCCCGATACTGGAGAGGACCTTGGTTCGGAAAGACAACGTTGATGCGTTCTCTATTGCGCAGGTGATTCGCCTGCCCCGCTCGCCTCAACGCAGTCCGGAAGGGTGGCCCGGCTGCTGTCGGCAAAGCAGCCCGCATTATAGGGTCAATTCCCTCGTTGGATGGCAAATTTGCACAACAAATGAGGACGGGTTAGGGTAAATACGGCACAAATCGTCGAAAATTGATGTATTCGCCACCTATTTCGCAATTTCTCTTTTGCAACGCACAAGCGCCGTTTCCCTTGAATGACAAACGCCCCGGCGTAGCCGGGGCGTTTGGTATTGCTGCGCTGCTTACAGGGCATCGGCAGGGGTTGCGCTCCCCTGCCTGGTCAGCCACACCCTCCTTCAGTATGGTCTCCCCGCCCCGCGCGAAAAGCTCAGCGCTTGCCGATTTCCGGCACGTCGCGGCTTGCCGCGCCGTTGAACAGCTGGCGCGGACGGCCGATCTTGTATTCCGGATCGGTGATCATCTCTTCCCACTGCGAGATCCAGCCCGGGGTGCGGGCCAGCGCGAAGATGCAGGTGAACAGCGAGGTCGGGATGCCCAGCGCGCGCTGCACGATGCCCGAGTAGAAGTCCACGTTCGGGTACAGCTTGCGGCTGACGAAGTACTCGTCTTCCAGCGCGATCTTTTCCAGTTCCATGGCGAGCTTGAACAGCGGGTCGTTGTGCAGGCCCAGTTCGTTCAGCACTTCATAGCAGGTCTCGCGCATCAGCTTGGCGCGCGGGTCGTAGTTCTTGTACACGCGGTGGCCAAAGCCCATCAGGCGCACGCCCGAGTTCTTGTCCTTGACCTGCTTGATGAACTCGGTGATGTTGTCGACGCTGCCGATCTCTTCCAGCATCTTGAGGGCGGCCTCGTTGGCGCCACCGTGGGCCGGGCCCCACAGGCAGGCCACGCCGGCGGCGATGGCGGCGAACGGGTTGGTGCCCGAGGAGCCCGCCAGGCGCACCGTGGAGGTCGAGGCGTTCTGCTCGTGATCGGCGTGCAGGATGAAGATGCGGTCGAGCGCGCGCTCGAGCACCGGGTTCACCTGGTACGGGGCGCACGGCGTGGCGAACATCATGCGCATGAAGTTGCCCGAGTAGGACAGGTCGTTCTGCGGATAGATGTACGGCTGGCCGATGTTGTACTTGTATGCCATCGCGACCAGGGTCGGCATCTTGGCGATCAGGCGGATCGCGGAGATTTCGCGCTGGTGCGGATCGTCGATGTCCATGGCGTCGTGGTAGAACGCGCTCATGGCGCCCACCAGGCCCGTCAGCACCGCCATCGGGTGCGCGTCGCGGCGGAAGCCCCGCAGGAAGAACTGCAACTGCTCGTGCACCATGGTGTGGTTCATCACGGCGCCAACGAACTCTTCCTTCTGCTTGGCGTTGGGCAGTTCGCCCTTGAGCAGCAGGTAGCAGGTTTCCAGGTGGTCGCACTTGGTCGCCAGCTGCTCGATCGGGTAGCCGCGGTACAGCAGCTCGCCCTTGTCCCCGTCGATATAGGTGATCTTCGAATTGCACGAAGCCGTCGACATGAAACCGGGATCATAGGTGAACTTGCCGGTTTGACCGTACAGCTTGCGAATATCGATCACATCGGGGCCGACCGTGCCCTTGTAAA
>NZ_JBYOJU010000060.1:0-49535 GCF_057798855.1 Cupriavidus sp. 96C5-1
TGGGTGCGCGACGTGCAGATCACCATCGCCGAGGAACTCGGCGTGGAAAAGCGCGGCGCCTTCTACGACGGTATCGGCGCGCTGCGCGACATGGTGCAGAACCACCTGCTGCAATTGCTGTGCATGGTGGCGATGGAGCCGCCCTCGAGCCTGTCCGAGGACGCCATCCGCGACGAGAAGCTGAAGATCCTCAAGGCGCTCAAGCCGATCGAACTGGGCGAGGTCGCCGAGAAGGTGGTGCGCGGGCAATACTGCCGCGGCGCCGCGGGCGGCGACGCGGTGCCGGGCTATGTGAACGAGGCGGCCATCCCGCCCGACAGCCAGACCGAGACCTTCGTCGCCATCAAGGCCGAGATCGCCAACTGGCGGTGGGCGGGGGTGCCGTTCTACCTGCGCACCGGCAAGCGCATGCAGTCGCGCGTGGCCGAGATCGTGATCCAGTTCCGCGACGTGCCGTATTCCCTGTTCCCACGCCCGCTCGACCACGAGCCTGGCAACCGGCTGGTGATCACGCTGCAGCCCGAGGAAAGCATCCGCCTGCATTTCCTGGTCAAGCAGCCGGGCGACACGCAGGCGCTGCAGCCCGCTTCGCTGGACCTGCAACGCATGCTGCCGCGCGGGCAGGGCGCACGGCATGAGCGCAAGACCGGTGCTTACGAGCGCCTGCTGCTCGATGTCATCCGCGGCCGGCTTGGCTTGTTCGTGCGGCGCGACGAGCAGGCCCAGGCCTGGCGCTGGGTCGCACCGATCCAGCAAGCCTGGGCGCAGAGCAACCTTGCGCCCAAGCTTTACACCGCGGGCACCTGGGGGCCGGCCGCATCGAGCGCGCTGCCTTCGCGCGATGGTGCGGTCTGGCATGAAGAGCTGTGAGGCAAGTCTGATGCATTGCGGCGCGCCGGCGGTTGTTGGCGTGGCGGCGAGTACAGGAGTTGATTCGATGTCCCCGAAGTCCACCACGTCCCCGATGTCCCCCATGCTCCAAGGGTCCCGTTCCCTGCCGACGTGGCAGCGCCTGGAAGCGCATGTGCAAGCCATTCGCCATGCCCACCTGCGCGACTGGTTCGACGGCCCGCAGGGTGAAGTCCGCGGCGCAGGCTTCGTGGCCGAGGCGGCCGGCCTGACGCTGGACTACGCCAAGAACCGCGTCACCGATACCACCATGGCGCTGTTGTTCGCGCTGGCCGACGAGGCTGGCGTGACCGCACGGCGCGACGCCATGTACCGCGGAGAAGCGGTCAACACCACTGAGCGCCGCGCCGCGCTGCATATGGCGTTGCGTGCGTGGCCGGAGGACGGCTTTCACGCGCAGGGCGTGGCGGTGGCCGGCGACGTGGCCGCGGTGCTGGCACAGATGGAGCGCTTTTCCGGCGCAGTGCGCGGCGGCGCGTGGCGCGGCTGGGATGGCCGCCGGATCACCGACGTGATCAACATCGGCATCGGCGGCTCGGACCTCGGGCCGCGCATGGTCTGCCGCGCGCTCGCGCACCTGGATACCGGCGGGCCGCGCATGCATTTCGTCGCCAATGTAGACGGCAGCGATCTCGCGACCGTGCTGGCGCGGCTGGATCCTGCCAGCACGCTCGTGGTGGTCTGCTCCAAGACCTTCACCACGCTGGAGACCATGGCCAACGCGCAAACCGCACGCACTTGGTTCCTGCGCCACGGCGTGCCGCCGGCGCAGTTGGCCAGCCACTTCGTCGCGGTTTCCACTAACCGGCAGGCGGTGGCGGAGTTCGGCATCGACCCCGTCAACATGTTCCCGTTCTGGGACTGGGTGGGTGGGCGTTTCTCGCTGTGGTCGGCGGTGGGACTGTCGATCGCGCTGGCTGTCGGCTTCGCGCGTTTTCGCCAGCTGCTTGACGGTGCCCGCGCCATGGACCGGCATTTCGCCGAGGCCGACGCGCCGCGGAACATGCCGATGATCCTCGGTCTGCTCGACGTCTGGTATCGCAGCTTCCTGAGCACAGGCAGCCGCTGCGTGGCACCGTACTGCGAGCCGCTGGAACTGTTGCCGGCCTTTCTGCAGCAGCTCGAGATGGAGAGCAACGGCAAGTCCGTGCAGCTCGACGGCGCCGCGGCCGCGCACGGCACCGCGCCTGTGGTGTGGGGTACCACCGGCACCAACGGCCAGCATGCCTACTTCCAGATGGTGCACCAGGGCTCGCACTGGATGCCGGTGGATTTCATTGCCGCGCTGGAGCCCGTGCACCCGATGCCCGGCCACCACGCCAAGCTGCTCGCCAACTGCTTTGCCCAGGGCGAGGCCTTGCTGCGTGGCCGCACCGCCGGGGAGGTCAGGGCGCTTGGCGTGCAGGACGAGGCGCTGGTTCCGCACATGGTGTTCGAAGGCAACCGCCCCAGCAACACGCTGCTGCTGCAGCGGCTCGATTCCTATCACCTGGGCGCGCTGATCGCGCTCTCGGAGCACCGCACCTTTGTGCAGGGCGTGCTGTGGAACATCAACTCCTTCGACCAGTGGGGCGTAGAGCTCGGCAAGCAACTGGCCGCGCCGATCGCCAGCGAGCTTGATGGCGGGCCGCCGCGGTCGCACGACGCCTCCACCGCCGGATTGATTCGGCGTGCGCTGGCTGCGGCGTCGGCCTGGTAAGGTTGCAGCGCGGCTGCGTGCCCTTACAACCGGGATGCAATGACAACGACTTGCGTGCCCGCCGAGGGCAATGAAAATCAATGGCCGGGCTTCCGGTTCGACGAACAGGTAGACCTCAGCCGCAGGATAGACGCCCGGCGATCATACTGGCAGTCGAAACTCCTTGTTGTTTTCCTTGCGGGCAGGATGTTCCGCCCGTTCTGACTCTCCTGCCTAGACGTATCTCAATCGCCAGACCTTGATACTCTCCCCGGCGGTCCTCACCGGGAACGCAAGCCATCAGAGCGCCCAGTACCGAGGTATTGCTGAACAACACACTGGCCTGGTGGTGCCGCTGGACAAGCTGGTGGTGCCCGTGGAACTAGACGGCCGCATCGGTGCCTACTGGCGTAGCCGTTCGGAAAAGTGTGTTCTTTCCGGTTCAGGCTGCGATGAGAGCATCTTACGGCGCTTGCTTAAGCCGTAATTGCTGATCAATTGGGGCGGCAATGCACATTTACGCACCTATAACGATTTTTACGCATTTTTTTCTCCGCTTTCGCTGGGTTTTTCGGAAATATGCGAACTTTAGGGAGCGCTTCAAGGGCGCGGAGATAAATAGTCGAAGGCTCCAAATGGTGTGTTCTTCCAGCCGGCCTGCCGACTCCCACCAACCCGCAGGAGGCACCTTGTCAAAATGCAAACAAGTACCCATGAACTCCGGTACCGCCCACAACTTGGGCGTGGCGTGCGCTCGTATGGCTGTCCAAAACGCGGAAGATGGCGCCTTGGATCTTGCTCTCGCGTGGATTGAGTACCGCATGGAAGTTGGCTATCCGCAGTACGTCCCGGATTTCGAACGTGGGGTTTCCCACGAGCGACGGGCGCAAGCCAATGCAGCCGACGAGCACCACACGGGCTTGCCAATCAGCGCGCCGCTCATGCCCGACGTGTCCCACACGGTCCGGCTGAGAAAATAACAACCGGCTCCCCTACCAGCCGCACAGTGCGGCGAGAGAAGCCGTGTCCGAAAATCGCGAGAGTCCTGGATGCCGAGATGCCGGCCTGATTGCAGCGGGCCGTCAACGCGGGGGGGGCGGAGCATTTCAGGGTGGGTTGAAGCCGCCCCAGGGACTTGATGCGAGGCGACCGGCTCAGCGCCTGCCTCAGCATGAAGCCTTTGATGTGTTCAAGCATTGGTTGCTGACGGAATTGGAGATGGTCCGATAAGCGCGTTGCTAACGTAGGTGGACGGGTGCCACCCCATTCGCCGCCTCAGCCAGCCAGTGCCGGCCGACTCCGCCGCCCGCATCGCGGTCTCGCCCTTCTTCAGATTCGAGGTGTCGATGCCAATACCGAGGGCGGTGATATCCAGGGTTATTTCTGAGTCGGTAGCTCGGGGCTGCACATTGGCTGCCCCAGAAAACAAGAAACCACCCATGTGGGTGGTTGGAGACTGGCGGGTACTGGGATTTCCTAAGGCGTGCGCCTCAGGCTGATGCGCTCTACGCGCTGTCCGTCGCCGGACACACTGCAGTATGCAATGACGCTTGTGGAAGAACCATGCGCGCTCTTTGCCGTGAATCTGAACTGCATCTCTATCGTGCCGTCCGTTGCGCGTCGCAAAGTTTGCGGCGCTTCCTCTATCTCGAAATCGACCGCGTAAGGCGTCGGCGACATCCGGTCGATGGCCTCATAACACCCATATCTCACAGCATCTTCGATGTCGAGATTACCCGGCTCGTACCAGACGCCACGAAAGAAGGCCATCACCAGCACGACGCCAAGTGCTATCTATACCAGCGGCCGAGCCATCCTGGCCCACCGACGATCACTTTTGTCCGCCATATCCCACGCCCCGTTCACTTCGCGCGATTCTAGCGGATGAAAAGCGTAGGTGTCTGTGAGCCGCGCCGCTGTTGTGCCCCGCGCAACGGAGGTAACAATAATCCCCCCATTTCGGGTGATGGCGACCGGTAGGCCGCGATGGGAAGATAGGCGGTACAAGCGGGGACCTCCTGCGATGTGAGACCAAATCGCGCACGTTGGTCGTTCGCGAAGCGATTTCTGTAGCCGCGGTCAGTCAACAATCGGCAAATCGATATGAGAAACAGAGCAGCGTTCTCCGGTCAAGAACTAGATGACTATTTCGCATCGTATGTAGGAATGGAAGGGGGCAACCCAGCAGGGTCCGTGTGGTTCTGCGATAGAAGTCCGCATCCGTGGAACGAGTCTTTTCAGGCCCCACTGGTGCCGCGAACGGAGCCGCTAGCGTGGGACGCGAATTTCCGCAAGGTCCATTCTGGCATTATGGGGAAATGGCAGAGCCATCAACGTATCGCACGCATAATGGCGGCCGCTCGTGCAGAGGTGCTAGGGCTTCGGCTGGGAGACAGCGACTCGAAACAGTACTACGGGCATCAGCTCTATGCTCCCGACGGCGCGGAGTTCAAACTGAACCTGTTTCCCCTGCCGGCGCAACTCGATGGCGTCACGCCATGGTCCAAGGCATTCCGCGGACAGTCTTCCCTAGTGCCGATCGCTCGCTATCTGGATCTGTGCCGACAAGGTGGCCGTTTCCGCTTTCTAGCAAAAATCTGCGCATACTGGCGACCGAAAGTCGTGGTTTGTCTAGGTCAGCGACATACTGAGGACTATGTCCGCGCGTTCGCGCTAGATGGAGTCGTGGCGGAAGATCAACAACTGCAGCCGGCAGACTTAGTCAAGTCTCTGCGCGTGCTCGTGCGCGACGGCACCACCTGGATCATTTGTCCGGCTCTGGCGGGACCGTCTGCTTTGAACTCAGATGTCTTGCTAGACGCGTTTGGGAGGATGTTGGCTACGAGGCTTGAACTAGCCGACTTCAGCAGACAGGGCGCTATCGGCAGTTCTTCAGGATGCTGCGAAGTTGAGGGCAGACGTCAATCCAGCAATCTTGCTTCGATCATGCGCTAAGCGGTGCCTGGGCGGTATGCTCGCCCAACTCTCTGCTTGGGCGAGCATACGGCGCATGCCGGTCACTGTTATCGCGGCCACGCTTGGCCTCGTGATGCAGGCGAGCGATTTTTTCCGCAGACCCGTCAAAGAATCCATGATCGCAGTGCAAATCTGCGGCTTCCTCCATGGACTACATTGATGGGAAATTGGCAGCGCTCCCCGAGCTGTCGCGTACAGTCCTTCGATGGGGAACTACGCGTCGGTTCTCGACTTGCCCAGCCGTTGGTACCTTGCGTGTCCGAGTGTCGGGCTCTACCGTCTTTTCCGCTTCCCGCTCGACTCGCCAAGACTCTCGCTCCGAGGATGCGCACACTGGATCGTGATTGCTTGCCAACTTTGGCCGACAAATCTTGAATAGAGCCAGCTCAAAAGCTGCCAGACACCAGGCCCCACAGTACGTAGGCCAGGCCAAGTATCAGCAGGCAAGCCGCCACGCCAGGTGGTACCGCGTTCTGCGGTGCGGCGAGCCGGAATGGAAGTGACCGATAGATTGCTTGGGGGTAATGCACTTAGCTCGATAGCGTGGGGGGGCGGTGGGATCGCCGAGGACGAGAAGATCGCAATACCTTATGAGTGGGCGGAGCATTGGCGGGTTCGCCTGATGGCCTTAAGAATCGAGTAGTCCCGGTGTGCGATGCGAGGGTAGTCTTGGCCAGAGGGACTTTTCTCCAGCATGACGAGTTGATGATACGGCAGGGAGTCAGGGACCACAGGATTCTTCCCAGCCGCTCTCGCGATCGAGGTCTACCGTCCCCTTCACACGAGAATTGACGCGTACACGAGAATTGACGCGTTCAACCGCATTGAGAGCGCAAGCTGGTTACCAGCTCGCCTCGTTCATGGCGAAAGCAATCGAAAGTCAACTTCGTGGCGAGGCCCTACCTGTATTCAGCTACCGTAGCTTCCCCGTAGTCATTAATGGGGCCAACAGCAATTGCACGACTAATGCTGAACGGCCGCTTGGCCCAGACTGGAGGCATCCCCGGTACAGGAGCTGACTATGGATCGCTGCCCCATCGCCCATGCTTCCCCTCAAGACGAAGCCGCTGCCCGTCCGGCCGCGCCCCTGCGCATCGCAGATCTGCCCGGACCGCGCGGCTGGCCCTTGGTTGGCAATGTGCTTCAGATGGAGGCGAATGCCATGCACCGCACGCTGGAGGCGTGGCAGGGCCGGTATGGCGACCGCTACCGGTTTCGCATCGGCAGCCGCACGTTCGTTGTGATCAGCGATCCCGACGCCATTCGGGCTGTGCTGCGCGACCGCCCCACAGGTTTTCAGCGCTCG
The DNA here is from genome assembly GCF_057798855.1 of Cupriavidus sp. 96C5-1. Taxonomy (NCBI): domain Bacteria; kingdom Pseudomonadati; phylum Pseudomonadota; class Betaproteobacteria; order Burkholderiales; family Burkholderiaceae; genus Cupriavidus; species Cupriavidus sp. 96C5-1. The sequence continues at coordinate 6,870 of NZ_JBYOJU010000060.1, forward strand.
AAGCGGCTCGTCGATGTGTTCAGTGAAATGGGACCCGGCGGTCTGTTCGCCAGCAACGGGGAGGCGTGGAGTGCGCAGCGATCGCTGGTGATGCGGGCGTTCGATCCCGCGCACCTGCGAGGCTACTTTCCGACAATGGTGCAGGTGAGCCGCCGGCTGTTCGCGCGCTGGCAGCGGGCCGCCGCACGGCGCGAGGAGATCGATCTGCTGGCTGATTTGACGCGGTATACGGTGGACATCGTCGCCGGTCTGGCACTGGGAACCGATATCAACACCATTGAAGGGCGCGGCCCGACGGTTCAGGCACACCTGGATGCGATGTTCCCGACCGCCCAGCGACGCCTCTTCGCGCTCTTTCCCTACTGGCACTACCTGAGGCTTCCGTCCGACTGCACCTTCGATCGCCACGCGCGCGAGCTTGACCGGATCGTGACGGGCTTGATCGCCGAGGCACGGCAACGGCTGGCGAACGAGCCAGAACGGCGCGAGCACCCGGCGAACCTGATCGAATCCCTGATCTGCGCGCGTGACCGCGAAGGAAGCCGGTTCTGTGATCGCGACGTGGTAGGCAACGTCCTCACCATCTTGCTGGCCGGTGAGGACACCACTGCCCATTCCCTCGCATGGATGGTGCGCTTGCTCGCGCGCGAGCCAGGTGCGTGGCAGCAGGCTCGCGAGGAGGTGAAACGGGTGGTCGGCAATGTGCCACTCCCGAGCTCTTACGCGCAAATGGATCAACTGGAGTACCTGGAGGCCTGCGCGCACGAGACGATGCGGCTGAAGCCAGTCGCACCGGTGCAGGGGCATCAGGCCGTGCAGCCTACCGTGGTGGACGGGATCGCGATTCCCGCGGGCACCGTTGTGATGTGCCTGGTCAGACCAGCTGCGGTCGACGAGCACCGCTGGCCCGATGCAGGGCGGTTCGTGCCGGAGCGCTGGATGCAAGATGCGGCGCATGAAGGGGCGGAAGCGTCGATCCGCCGCGTGAGCATGCCATTTGGCGCCGGCCCCCGCATCTGTCCGGGGCGCCAACTGGCTCTGCTTGAGATCCGCATGGCCGCGGCGATACTGCTGCAGAACTTCCACGTCGAAGAGCTCAATCCTCTACAGGATCGCGATGACGAGCATTTTGCATTCACGATGCGCCCGCGCTCGCTGCGCGTGCGGCTTTCGTCACTGAACTGACACCAGGGCGCGTGCATTCTGAATCGTTCGGCTTCCTGGTTTGCAGAACCTCCGTGCTGGACATCTTGGTCGGTATTACCCCGCTATTTGCGGCGTGCTATCTGCCATGTATTGGGTCCCGGATAAGAACTTTTGCAGCAGTCGGGATGGCACTTGCCTTGCCATGGCCACGCATGGCGCCGGCCGACGCACGATGAACATGGTCACGCTGCATATTGGCGACCACCTCGACGCCCCGTCGATCGACTTCCGGCACTGGCTGCAACTCATCCTGGTCGGTAATATGTCGCTATTTGCGGCGTGTTACCTGCCATGCATTGGGTCCCGGACATCAGCTTTTGCAGCAGTCGCGATGGCACGCGCCTTGCCATGGCCACGTATGGCGCCGGCCCGCGCACGGTGGTCATGGCCACGCTGCATATTGGCGACCATCTCGACGCCCCGTCGATCGGTTCCCGGCACTGGCTGCAATTGCTCGCACCGCATGTGCGGGTCATCCGGTATGAGGCACGGGGCTGTGGATTGTCTGCGGGCGACTCGGTCGGGCCGCTGAGCCTGGAGAACTGTGCCGAGGATATCGAGGCCGTCGTGAACGCGGCGTCCGCCGGTCCTGTCATGCTGCTGGCGCTCACGCATGGGGCGCTGCCTGTCATCGCGTTTGCGGCCCTGCATCCGGAGCGCGTCGATCGCATCGTGGTGCTGGACGGCTACGCACGCGGACGGATGCGACGCAACGCTGGGCCGGAGTTGGATCGTGAATCCCAGGCCATTGCCGAAACGATGCACGTCGCCTACGGTACCGATCTCACGTACAGCGCGTCGTTCCGGCGCGCGCTGCTCTCACGCCTCTTTCCGCAAGCCAACGACGAGCAACTGACCGAACTCGATCGGGCATCGATCACGCGGATGACCTCGTCGATAGCAGCTCAGTACACCCGGCTTTCGTTCGACGCCGATGTGTCGGCCATGGCGCGCCGCGTTGCCTGTCCGACACTCATCCTGCACGCGAGGGATGACCCCGTGGTGCCGTTCGCCGAGGGCAATCACCTGGCGACGCTGATTTGCGGGGCACGCTTCCTGCCACTGGAGGGCTGTCTGCATCTGCCACTCGCAGGCGATGCCCAGTGGCCACGCATCTCGAGCGCCATCCAGTCGTTTCTGGGGATTTCCTCACATCGTGCTGCGATGCAGACCATGGCTGACAACGCGAGTTCGTCGGTGCCACGACTGACGCCCCGGCAGCGGGAAGTGTTGCAACTGGTGGGACGGGGCTACACGGATAAGGAAATCGCGCGATCAATGGGGTTGAGTCACCGTACCGTCGAAATGCATGTCCGCCATTCCCTGAAAGCGCTCAGCTGCCGGTCGCGGGCCGAGGGTGTGCGCGTCGCGCTTCAACACGGGCTGCTCGGGGATGAGTCTGCGGCGTCGTGACAGGCGCGCTGGCACGGAGGACCACATGCCTGCGATAGCCGTGATGGACCCGGTTTTCCGCTTCATTGCCCCGAGTTTCTGAGGTCAAGCGAGTAGCGGCTAGGCGGGAGTGTGCTGCCAGTTCCGTGTTTAGCCGCAGAGCCGGTTTCGCGATCGCGCGGCATCGAGGTTTTTGCGCAGACGCGCGAAGCTGGAATGGCAGCTCCACGAGGGCGTGGATGGCCTGATGCGGCCGGAGGCCCCGCTCGTGCTCTACCTGCGCGACTGCCGCCGAGTCTTGATGACAGCACACTACCTCGGCACCAAAGTTGACCTCCTGTTCGTCGACTTGTCCAAGGGAGAGCAGAACTCCCTGGACACCACCACGCGTCATCTGACCACGGAGGCCGCGCGTCGCATGGAAGCGATGCAGGCGGCGTGGGATGCCGGCAAGGGCGACTGATCGCCCGCCCCAAATCGTTGTACATTCTCGTTTCCCAAGACCTGATACCTTTCTATCGTCCCAGGTCTCTTGAGATCGAGCGCACCGCGGCCGTGGTGTGGATCCGTGTACAGATGGCCAGGCACGGCCTGACCTTGACCGACTTGCAGGCAGCCGGTTGCTTTGCCGTCGCCGCATCGCTGCCAGCGCCCAAGCCGACGCGCATGCACGAGAAGCGATTTCCCTTCGCACATGCGATCTACGCGCTGCGAATGAAAGTGAGGATCGAGTAACGACGCCCATCAATTCGACGCATGACTCTTACGCCTTGTATCTTGCTGGACGTCTTGGGGCCGTGACGCGATTCACTGCAAATCCAGAGCTTGCCCTTCCGCTGCGGCATCAACTGCCTTCAGCAAGCCATCCCGCCCGCTGTGGATATCCATCCATTGCAGAACGCGACAGGCTGCGTCGGCGTAGATCATCCGGTCTTTGCCTGCACCAGGGCCCCACTCGGCTGGACTCAACGGAAGCGGACTGTCGCTATTCCTCACGCAACGCTCGGCCGTCGTCGTCCCGGGGTTCAGGTACCGGTTGTCGTCAGAGACAATGACAGCGATGCCCTCGTCGAACCAGGCGGGCATGGCGCCGTTGGCCAACATCCACCAGCCAATCCGCCGATGTAGCTCTACATGCGAGAACTCGTGTGCCAGAATAGTTGGAGTTTGGCCGCGAGGCGAAACTCGGGTGATAGCCGCAAAGGGCGTGGTGGTTGTTGAGGCAAGAGCACCACGGCCTCCCACGCGTCGATCGCATTCGACCGTAGAGCAGGCAATGAGAATCGGCGCAAGATCAAAGCTACCGTAGAACGACCGGACCATCGACTCGGCCGCTGCGACATCATTTGATAGCCGCGCGCGCAACGGGAGAGGCATGGCTGAGTCGACTATCAATCGCGGCGCAGCGTGGTGCATCCCGTAGCACGACGGACAGATGGCGGCAGCGAGTGCGGGATAGCCATAAACGATCAGACCAGAAACGACGACTCCGGTCAGGATGATCGCCAGGACTGCGTGTGTGATCCAGCGGCAGAAGGGGATTTTCAAGATTTCACGTCTGGTTGGATGACCAGTTCGATTGATTATGGGACGAGCATGTGCGAACGGATTCGTATCGTCAACGCTTGCGGCCTTCCCGAATCCGTTCAGCATGGCTCCACTGGAGCGCACAATAGTCTTCAAGAAATCGTTGGAGCAGCGCCACGTCGGTATCGCCGTAGCGTTCGAGCAATTCCAGGCCACCCGCCTGGATCGGCCCCCAGAGCGCGCTCACGGCGCGCTTCGCGGAAAGGGGGTGGCTCGACCAGCACGCCCCGGCGGTCATGCGGGTCGTCGGCACGCCCGACATTTTTTCTGCTGCACTGGGCGGCACAGCTGCGGCCTGGCGCCGGCAACCTCATCGGCTTGTCGCCATGCGCACTCCCAGCCCCACCAGAGCAGCGCCCATCAGTGCATCGACAGGTTTACGAATGCGCGCATAGACAGAGCGCACGACGCCCACAGAGAAGAAAGAGGCCAGCAAACACATCCATGTGCCGGTGATACAGGCCACCACGGCCACCACTGCCGCATACACCCACGACGGCGCTCCCACAGGTAGCAAAGTGACGAACAAGGTCGCGAAGAAGGTTGCGGTCTTGGGATTGGTGATTCCCACCAGGAATCCTCTGCGCCATGCCTGCCCCGCGCCGAGGGGCGGCGCCTGTGCGATGTCTTGGGTCCCTGCTCGTGCACGAAGGGCTCCCGCCAGCATGCGCACGCCAAGGTAGATCAGATAGGCCGCGCCGGCCAGCCGGATACCTTCATAGAGCCAGAAAAACTGCTGTATCAGCAGTCCGAAGCCGAACACCGCCAGGCTTGCCCAAATGGCCACGGCACAGGTGATTCCCAGGCCGACGAACACACCGGAACGGCGCTCACTCAACGAATGAGAGGTCACCGCCACGAAGTGATGGCCACCACGCCAAGTACGTGCACCGGCTGTTCCATCAGGATAGCCGGTTCGAACAGCATGCCCACCGACACAAAGAAGAGCACAGAAAAGGCGTCGCGCAGCGGCAGGGATTCCTGAGCCGCGCGGTGGCTGAACTCGGATTCCCGCATTACCATCCCGGCGAAGAATGCTCCCAGAGCGAATGAGACGCTGAACAGCTGGGCCGCACCGTAGGCAATGCCAATGGCGGCGGTGATTACCGACAGGGTGAACAACTCGCGTGAGCCAGTCCTCGAGATTTGCCACAATAGCCAGGGCAGCACGCGGCGGCCGGCGATGAGCATCAGGGCAATGAAGGCCGACACCTGCAACAGCGTTTGCCCGATAGTTGTCCACAAGGGTTTTGATTCGACTGCTGGCACCTCCACGGTGCCGCCCAGGACGCCGGCCAGCGGCGGCAACAAGACCAGCACCAGCACGGTGGCCAAGTCTTCGACCACCAGCCAGCCGACCGCGATGCGACCGTTCATGCTTTCGAGGACGCCACGTGCTTCCAGGGCCTTGAGCAACACTACAGTACTGGCGCACGACAGGGCCAGGCCGAAAATCAATCCGCTGCCCCAACTCCATCCCCACCACCACGCCACCAGCATGCCCAGCACCGTGGCCAATGCCATCTGCACCACCGCCCCTGGCACAGCGATGCGTTTAACCGCCAAGAGGTCATTGAGGGAGAAGTGCAGGCCGACACCGAACATCAGTAGCATGACACCTATCTCGGAGAGCTGGGAGGCCAGATGCACATCGGCCACGAAACCGGGCGTGCCGGGGCCGATGATGATCCCGGCCACCAGATAGCCGACCAGCGCTGGCACTTTGATTCGCTCGGCAATGAACCCAAGGATCAAGGCGATGCTGAAGCCAGCGGCGAGCGTGGTGATCAGGGGTATGTTGTGTTCCATTCAGAGGCCGCAAAAGTTGGGGGATCAGGTCCTCGCAGCCGCGGCAGCGGCACGTGTGGCCTGCCGCATCGATACAACGACCTCGACCACGCCGTACAAGGATATCGTAGAGGCTGCCACCTGCGACGGCCGCGACGTCATTTTTATGGTGTCGCACGGCTGTCGCGGCCTCGCAGGTCTATTGGTTGGAAGTAAAACGCAAAAGGATCCTCACCCATTGCAAGATTCTGGTCTTCGCCTACCACTAATACACGGATTTGATTACAGTCGTTACGTGTTGCCACCTACGCCAGCATTGCGTTGCGACCCAGCCCGCTGCGGCTGGCCGGCGCAGAGATCGAGCGTCCCTGTCTGGTGGTGCCCTACGGGACCGGTACGGCAGAGTTCTTCCAGATCGTTGTCAGCCGCTACCAATACATCATCGAGCGAGCCATGTTTGACCTCGATCCTTATGCGGAGCCACGATCGCTCGATGATCTGCTGGAGCAGGCGTGCTCGGGAATGACGCTAGATGAGCGCAGCCCGTGTGGCAGCCCTCATATCAGCTCGAGTGGGTAGAGGATCTGGCGGAAACTGCGCCTGGAGGCCGAGGCGGACAAGGCGCGGAAAGCTGATTTGGAGCGAATGGTGATCTGCATCTGCGATGTGCAAACAGGGGAGGAACTGCGCATTCGCTACCTCGATGTGCATCCGGAACAACGGGTGCTGAAGCCACACCTGGCGCGATTCTTCGCCGATTGGGAGTGCTCCAGTGCCGGACAGCATGGCGCCGTGCTCAGCGAGCATTGAGTGTCCGAGGTGTCTGACTACACGAACCCGGAGGATCAGTTGCGCCACCTCACCGTGATTCTGGCCTGGACGTCGACTCGCAAGCTACCCGAGATCAAGCGGAAGCGCCGGGGTACCGTGTTCGACCTCTGGGATGAACTGCTGCGATTCGACGTGAGGGTTGGCCATCCCTTTGCCTGGTACTTCTTTATGCTGCACGGCAAACGAGTTGGCGCGAGTGGGCAGACAAATCCCGGCGGCGGAGGCGGGCATCATCATGCTGCAGGCTAGGCTTCGGGCCTGCGGAAGTTCACCGCTGGGTCAATTAGCAAAAGAAATTGTCTGGGAGGTCGCGTTCGGCGAGGGCCAGTGTGCCGGCGCCGGACGCGACCGCGTCGACGAAGTGTAGGTCGCCGTGCGCCGCACCGCGCGTCGCTACGGCTCCTATCTAGGGAGTGTGTTCAATACATTGCCAGCGATACTGACCTGATGATGCGATTGTGCTTTGACGGTGGTGCCCCTGAATCGACGGTGATGGCCACTGCGGTCAGCATACGACACGTCGCCGTGAGAGCCTTCCTGGAGGGCTTGCCGCAGAATTACGCCGACAGGCTGCTAGTCAAGACGCCGGGGCCATCGTTACGGCACGTAAGATTCTCGATCGAGTTCATCCATGCTTATGCGCGGGCAGCATTTCCGTCGAGGATATTGCCGACGTCGTCGGTGTCATCGGCGTCGACGTGCGTGCACTCCAAGTGGGATTCGCCAACTTCAATAGCACCACGCCAGCACCATATCTGGCTGAATAGCCTGCCGTAGGCCGGGTAATTGAAATATATGCGTTTATCGCGCTTAAAATTCGTTATTAAGATATTCCGGCGATGATTCCGAATATGCGTCGCAGTCGGTCGAGAATTTCTGCGCAGACGACAATGCGACGTGGGTGTCGATCCGGCTTGCCCTTCTGGGCGGTGTCAGCGCGTGTGTCCCCTGCTGTCCGGCTCAGAGACGAGATTCCGTGAGCGCGTCGGAGGGCGACAACCGCTATCCAGAAAATCGTTTACCTTCTTCATGCCCCACTCCCGCGTACGGGTGTGGCTTAATTGACAATCCTTTCAAGCGAGGGTTAGATTCCCTTCACCTGTTTATCTCATGCTTGATCAGAGCAGCGGCCTCAAGCCCATTGCTGCCGTGTATTCGCCTCACGGGAGCCGTGTCGTCCGCTCTTAAGGGGGCTGAATTGCCGTTAGATCGACTTGACCTAATTGACCCGCGCCAGAGTCACTACCGGGTATGACAGAGCCGTGTTATCTTCTATCTCGGAAAATCGGCCACTGATCTATTTTCCTTTATAACGAGAACCAATCGAGAGAGACATCTCATGACACAAGCTGCGAAGCAGGGCAACGCGAACAAACGCGTAGTATTGGTGACAGGCGGCATGGGTGGCCTGGGTGAAACCATTTCGACCAAGATGGCCGATGCCGGCTACCGGGTGGTGGTCACCTACTCCCCAGGCAACACTACCCATGGCGAATGGGTTCAGCAGATGAAGGCGCGCGGCTACGACATCCTCGCTGTGCCTTGTGATGTGGCGGACATCGATTCATGCGCGAAGGCGGTGGTGGCCGTGATGGAGGTCGCCGGGCCGGTCGACGTGCTGGTCAACAACGCCGGCATCACGCGCGACATGACCTTCAAGAAGATGGACAAGGTGAACTGGGACACGGTGCTGCGCACCAACCTGGACAGCCTGTTCAACATGACCAAGCAAGTTGCCGACGGCATGGTGGAGCGCGGCTGGGGCCGCATTGTCAATGTGTCGTCGGTCAACGGCTCGAAGGGCGCATTTGGCCAGACCAACTACTCGGCAGCCAAAGCCGGCGTGCACGGCTTCACCAAGGCGCTGGCGCTCGAAGTTGCCAGGAAAGGCGTCACGGTAAACACCATCTCGCCCGGCTACATCGGCACCAAAATGGTCACCGCCATTCCCGAGGAGATTCTGAATACCAAGATCCTGCCGCAGATCCCGGTAGGCCGGCTGGGCAAGCCAGAGGAAGTGGCGGGCCTGATCATCTACCTGGCCTCCGAGGAAGCCGCCTTCGTGACCGGCGCCAACATCGCTATCAATGGCGGCCAGCACATGCAGTGACGTCTTGCCGCGGTGGCCGGTGCACGGCGGCCACCGCAGGGCAACAGAAGAACTACACGAGGCAGCAACCGGAGACCATATGAAATCCATGCGCATCCTGTTAGCGCGCATGCCGTTCGCTGCCAATATCACTGCGTAACCGGACGAGATCATCGCCTGGGGCAACGATACAAGCGCAAGTGACGGTGTCGACAGAGCTCGCCGATGTGACATGCCGCCTGCGGGAGGTTCTATTCGGTCCCGCCCGCCGATAGCTGGTGCTATCGACATTGTGTGCTGCAGCAAGCAGGCTTTCCGATCTGATAGAAGGCGCTTGAGAAAACGGAGAATATTGCACGTCCAGCACCTCCGCACTTGACATGCCGCACAGGGCGCGCATCTCCGGGCCGCTGAGGGAACGCGAGCCGCAGCATCCAGAATCAGGCGGCTTTTCTTGTTCGGCTTGGTTTCCCACCGGAATTGAATCTGGTCCTTGGCAATCATATGCATGAGCTCGATGCCGCCCAGCAGGGTGCGTATTGCAGAAAGATTCCTTTAATCCCAGCATCGATCGAGTCACGCGCTTGATGGCACGACGGTCGTGCTCGATGGCCGTGTAAAAAAAGCGTCGCGCCGCAGCCTTGTCGCGTTGGGCGCGCAGCAGGAAGTCGATGGTATTGCCTGCCTTATCGATAGCCCGCTACAGGGACTTCCACTGGCTATCGAGAAAAGAGGTACGTCTCGGCGCGTACACGGGCAGGGGCAGCTGTCGGCCTCCCGCGGCCGTCAAGGCGGGCAAAGACGATCGCCAGCTCGGTAGGCGACGGCTGCCGGCGTAGCTCGGCCGCAGCCGGCCGGATGCCTCGCGCCAGCGACGATGCCGGCGTAAGCTGTACACGGGCGCCGCTGCGTAGAATCGGAGGCAGCTCGTCCCATAGCTCCGCGCCCATTGAGGCCAACAGCGGCCAGCGCTCGCGCGCCTGTAGGACCGAATCCTTATGCACGATTTGGCGATAGTCTTGGGGGTTGCCGCCAATGCGCTGGAACAGTTTCGATAGATCGTCGGAGTGCATCAGAGTATTTCCTCAGTTGAGATAGTGATTTAGCGAGATTGTCTGCCCGTCCCGTGCCTTCGCAACCGAAGCAAAACTCGGCACTTCGCGTCCCCCGCAGTTTGTCGGGCAAGCCAAGCTTGCTCGTCAGTTCAATGAAGCTTGTAGCGGATGGTCGGCGCGACATCGATCGCGCCAACTTTCCAGCGATAGGCCTTGCTAAAGAACCCCGGTTCGTCGTGAGCGTTGTGATCTACCACCTCGGCATAGGCCGGCAGGCGGACTTCAAGCGTGCCGTCGACCTTGACGTCGAGTTGCCGCAGCGCATCCAGGTCCTTCTTGCTGATGGGCGCACGCGCGATGGTGAACACGCCGTCCTTGTCCCGTTTGACGGTCATGAAGTTAAAGGCTTCCGATGGTTGGCCAGGCCGAAGATCCTGCTCTACGGACAGCTCGTAGCGCCCTCCGCCGACATAGATCGCCTTGCGGGCACCGGACATATCGGCCATCCGTGAGGCATCCTGCTTTAGCGCCTGCAGGTCGCTGGGGGAGAGTCTGGCAACTTCCTTGAGCCGGATCGCGGCCGGCACCGACATCGCGGTACCTTCGTATCTATACGTATAGGTGCCATCCTGCCGGACTATGACCGACGCCGCGAATTTCTCTGGAACGAGACAGCCGGCAAGAAGCATCACAATCAGACTGGCTGACACGACGGAGAATAATTTGCGCACGGCAAGAATCCAGTTAGAGAAGGGAATAGGTGAGTCGCGAGACACCGGTCGCGTGTCAAGCTATCGCCTATCTCGTGCAGTCGCTCAGTCGCGCACAATAGGGTCGTTCTCTACGTCCAAACGGACCGCACCAATAAGCGCGATGAGAAGTACGGTGGCGTAGCCTGCGGCAGCTGCGATTGGCGTACTGGTCTCCGCTTGAGACAAATTATGAGGAACGACAGGCTGGGAAACTATTGCCCGTGAGAGGGGTTCTTTGCGACTGTGGAGCTATTCGGCTCTGCGTATAGGCCGTGTGCTTTGGCCTTCTGCCGGCGCTGACGATCCTCTCGCTCGGTGATGACGCGCAACGGCGCGCGCTTGAGCGAGGACCCATCGGTTAGGGCGACAGCGAACGGTCTCGGGTCATGGACCTATGGCCACAATGATGTAGCCGGAGGGCAGAGCCTGGACGAGCATCACCGTTTGACGTTCCTCGCCAGAGAGGAACTCAGACAAGGCATACGGGACTCCGCTCGGGGCAAATTATGAGGCGCGACAGGCCGGAAAACTAATGCCCGTGAGAGGGGCTGTTTGCGACTGCGGAGCTAGTCTGCTCTGCATATGGATCGTGTGCTTTGGCCTCCTGCCGGCGCTGACGATCCTCTTGCTCGGCGATGACGCGCAAGGTCGCGCGCTTGAGCAAGGACCCGTCGGTTAGCGCGGCGGCGAACGATCTCAGTTCCTCGAGCGAAATTCGAACCGGCTGGCTATCTGTCTGCATGTCGATCTTGCTCTGGGGCGGATAGATACTATTGTCCGCAGCGCAAGGCATTGCAAGCGACATAACCTTAAAGGTACGCAAATCAATCAAACTCTGCGCAATCTAGATAATTTGATGCCGGCAAGCCGTCGTCAACTTCGTACAAGGGCGCGTTGCGACCCCAGGCGCGCCATCATGCTGATCGGGCTGTGTTCGGGAGAGCGTTCCACCACCGCGTCCAGTACCACGCCATTGACTCCGGTTTCTGTTCGAGAAGACGGAGGGCGGCCCAATTGCACTTGGCCATTTCATGGCGCGCGTGCCGGCATACGCACTTAGGGTGTGTGTACTCATGATCACGGATGATCCTTTCTTCCTGTCATCGTTATTTTTGGGTTGCGGCTTGGGCGCGGTCTGCCGGCGGCGACTCGTTGCGTGCTCGACGAAAAATATTGCTTGGCTGGCAAAATCTCTCTCAAGATGAAAGCATGGTGAAAGCCTTGGTGGACTAGGATGCCGCGACGATAGCAATTACCTGACGATGGAGACAACATGCAAATCACCGGCATGCTTCACGGCGCTCGGCTGCTACAGCTCGTGGGTTTCCCCGCGGCTGAGGTGCTCGGGCCCGACGCCAATGACGACGAGATCAAGGCGCTTATCGAACGCCACAAGCAGGTCTTCATCAAACCGGTGTTCCGCGGTGGTGTCGGCAAAAAAGGTAAGGCTGGCCTGCTCAGCCGGGTAAGCGACCTGGCCTCGGCACTCAAGGAGAAGGAGCGCCTCTACTTCGCCGAACACCACCATGGCAATCAGCAGGCCAAGGCCAATGGCGTGACCTTCGAAGGCGGCGTGCCGTCGGACTACGAGATCTACTTCTCGCTGACCGATTCCACCGAATTTCGTGCCCCAACCATGACACTGACGCACCACGGCGGCATGGATATCGAGGAACTGCACGAAAGCCAGCTTGCGCGCGTGCCCTTCAGCCCTTTGACTGGCCTCAAGGCCTTTGTCGTGGCGAACGCGCTGAGCGGGCTGAACGCACCCAAGGAAATCATCTCGCCGCTAGTGCAGCACTTGCCAAACCTATGGGATCTGTTCCACGACTACGGCATGACCACGCTGGAACTCAATCCGATCCGCATGCGCGCGGACAAGCGCGGCAGACTGACGCCGGTTGCCTGCGACTTCAAGTGCGGCTTTGACCGCGACGATCCGCGCTGGCAGCGCCTGAACCTGCCGCCTCATCTTTTCGCGGTAGATACCTCTCCCTTCGAGCAGGAGATCAACCAGCTCCGCACCTACCAGGGCCAAAGCGACGTATACATAATCAACGAGAAGGGGACGATCCTGGCACCGACCTTCGGTGGTGGCGCGAACTCTCTCGTCACGCAGATGCTGGGTGACGACGCGATCATCTCCTCCGACTTTGGCGGAAACCCGCCGTACGAGAAGATGAAGGCGGTCGCCAGTATTTGCTTCAAGCATTGGCTCAAGCAGAGCAACGTGCTGTTCATCATCGGCGGCAAGTCCAACAACACCGACATCTTCGAAACCTTCCGCGCCATGGCCGACGCGCTGCGCGAGCATTTCGGAAAGTATGGCGCCTCGCCGCTATACGTGGTGGTCGGGCGCGGCGGACCGAACCTGGTACGCGGCATGGCAGTGCTACGCGATACATGCGAATCGCTCGGTCTGCCCTACGTGAGTTTTGGCTTCGACTCGGCAATGAGCGAGGTGGTGGACTATGCTCGTAAGGTAGACGCCTGGATGAAAGCCGGTGGCCGCGCGCAAGTCGCGGCCAGTTTGAATGTGACCGCCTGAAGTCACTGCACAGGAGACAGCCATGCGCGCCAAAGGTGTTGGTGATTTCAAGTATTTCGTCGGTATTCAATCCTTGTCCGAAGTGGCGACACGCGAAGACCGCGTGTGTGTGCTTAACATCATGGGTGGCGAGTCAAGCGACGTGACGCCGGTAGGCCATGCCTACTCAGGGGGCAATGTGGTGTTCGGTACCTCGCCGGGCCGCAAGGGGCAAGTGCTCGACACGCCGGTGGGCCCGATCCCGGTCTACAACAATGTACGGGAAGGCCTGGAGGCGGGCCACCGCTTCAACTGTGGCGTGGTCTATTTGCCGCCCTCGGCAGCCGACGATGGTGTCGTCGAGCTGATACGGGTCAATCCCGACCTGAAGAAGATCTTCATTCCAACCGAGAAGATGTCGGTGCACGACGCCCGCGAAATCCGCGCGCTGGCGCAGCTCAATGGTGTTGATATCTTCGGAGGCAATAGTCTCGGCGTTGCTGATGCCTGGAATCAGGTGCGCATCGGTGGCGCGCTAGGCGGGGACGCCCCGGCCGACACCTTGCGCAGGGGCTCGATTGCGATCCTGTCGAACTCCGGCGGCTTTACTACCACTATTGCGCAGTACCTGCGCATGGCCGGATGGGGCACGACCACGTTGATTTCAAGCGGCAAGGACGTCTACATTCACTACGCTGCCCCCGAATTCGCCTTCGCGCTGGCCAATGACGACCGCAGCAAGGCTGCCGTGCTGTACTGCGAACCCGGCGGTTACTACGAACGCGATGCTGTTTTCACCAAACCGGTGGTGGCCTGCGTGGTTGGCCGCTGGAAGAGCAAGCTGACACGCGCTGTCGGCCATGCCGGCGCCATGGCTGGCGGTGCCGACGACGCTGAATCCAAGGAGCGCTGGTTCATGGAGAAGTTCGGCGTGAGCGCGTTGTTCACGCCACAGAATCCGGTGGTGTCGGCCAAGGGCGCGGTGGTGGTCAATATTGCCCACATCCCGGCCGCGTTGACCGCGGTAATGCGGGCCAACGGCGCGCAACCCGATTTCGGGCCGGAAGGCACGATGGAACTCAAGCCCTGGTTCAGTGCAAGCCGGGGCTTGCAGCTTCCGCCCGAACTCGACCTCGCCGTGGTGGAGGCCCCCGTGCCGTACGGCCAGCAGATCACCGCGCTCAGGCAGCAGATCGGCGCCGTGATGCCGCGCCAGACCATGAAGGACACTTCGGGTGCATCGCAGATGGATGCCAGGACCCAGCTGACCAGTTTGCATGGCGTTTCGATGCTGGATGCAGCGCAGTTCCCGCTGGAGAGCAACGTGAACCTGGCGCTGCTGCGCGAACCCGGCGGCGTCAACGACCAGCGCCTGATCAACGTGGCGCTTGGTGCCGCGTTGAACCTGCATGGTCATCCCGCCCTGGCGGGCGCGCAAGCGGCGCGCGATAATGGTAACGCGCCCAACAGCGTACTGGCCACGGCGGCCAGCATCCTGGGGCCGCGTACCCAGGATCGCGCGCGCGCGCTGACGCGCATGCTGATCGTCGCATTTGCGGCGGCCGGTCTCGACGATGCGATGAACGAGGAGTTCGACATCGGCAAGATCCGGCTCGAAGACCCAGCCTTGTTCGTCACCGACCAGCCAGACGACCGGGCCAGCGCCATGCTGCAAGGACTGAAGGCCCGGGGCGCCAAGTCGGTGTTCGTCAGCTACCTTCAAACGCTGCCCGGCCACGTGACGGAGGATGCGGTGCTGGCGGCTATCACGACCACGTTGGCCTGGGGCCCGCTGATGCGCAAGCGCGTGTCGCGGATCACCGCGGAGAGCCTGCCGTGGTGGATGCGTCTGTTCGGGGCGCTGATCGGTGCCTCGGTGCCGGCGGACCAGCACGAGGCCGGTAGCTTCTGCGGCATTGCAACCAGCGACATCCTGGCGCGGCGGTCCATCAGCGAGGTGGTGTTCGTCGCGCTGCTGGGCCTCGCGCCAAGTGGGGCCGATCTGTATGCATTCCAGGTGTTGGTTGGGCTGCTGCTAAGCAACGGGCCCGGCACGATCTCCGCCCAGGGCGCCAAGGGCGCGGTGTCGGCGGACGGGCCGGAAGACCCGGGCCGCGTCCAGCTCAACAAGGCGCTGGCGGGCTTTCTCACGCACTCGGGTTATGCGCATGGAGGCAACGGCTATGAGGGCATCGCATTTCTGATCGAGCAGTTCAAGGATTCAGAACTGAAGGATCCTGGCGATCCGAACCACGGCATCGACCTGAAAGCGCTGGCGCAGCGCTACGTCAAGCGCTACGCTGACTACAAGGCGAACAAGAAGAACACGGGCAGCCTGGACATCCAGAAGATCCCCGGTGTCAACCACCCGGTGTTCAAGGACAAGCCAGTGAACCACGACCCGCGGGAGGTATTCATCGGCAAGCTCTTCGCGGAGCGCGGCGAGTACAACGTGTTCCACGTGTTCTACAGCACGCTAGTGCAGACGCTCTTCGACGAGGGGGTGTCGCGCACGGTCTACTGCGTGAATATCGACGCCGTGATAGCCGCGCTGCTGCTCAAGATGCTGTGGCGACCCTACCAAAGCGGAAAGTACTCGGGGAGCGCGCTGGAGACGGCCGCGTTCACGATCTTTCTGTACCCCCGCATGCTCGGCTGTGCTGCGGAGATCGACGACCACCTGAACAGGGGCCGCAATATGGACACGCGTACGCCGGCTTCCAGGTGTGAGTTCGTGGCTTGAGTGGTGAAGAGGCGCGATGGCGAGCCCCGCTTACCCGTTCGATGGTGATCGCCTCCGTGGTACCGTTGCTGCGGTACACGGCGATGTGCGGGGATCGCTTAGATTCACGGTCGCCGGCAGTTTCGATCCGTATCTTGCGGAGGCTCACTGCGGCCCTGGACGATGTAGCTGCTACCTGGCCGTCAAATCCATCAGCATCAAATCGACAGACTCTAGACAGGTTATAGACAGGTTATAGACAGGTTATAGACAGGTTCGACGCTTAGAATCCCGCTACGCTGGCCGCCATATCGGCCTGCCATCACAAGTAGCCCGGCACGCAAGATGTGCTTCCGACAGGAGGCACAGCCCGTATTCCACGCGGCGCTCTTACCAGGTCCGCTTTGCAGGTCCGCAACGGATCGCCGGCAACCCTCAGAAAAATAGGAGACCGCAATGCCTCATTCATTTCATCGCTTTGCCCATGTCGTCATGGTTTCTGCCGCGATCACCGTCACCTTGGCCGCTGCCCCCGCCTTCGCGCTCGACAGCGTGAAGTTCATGATCGGCGCCAATCCTGGCGGTGGTTTTGACCAGACCGGCCGTTCTTTGGGCGCGGCGCTGGTTGCCGCCGGGGTTGCCAAGACGGCTTCCTACGACAACAAAGGCGGCGCGGGCGGCACCATCGGTCTTGCGCAGTTCGTCAATACCGACAAAGGCAACCCCAACGCGATGATCGTCACCGGCGCGGTGATGGTGGGCGCGATCGAAACCAACAAGCCGCCGGTCACGCTGAAGAACGCGACCCCGGTGGCACGCCTGTTCGCCGACACCATGGTGATCACGGTGCCGGCCGCGTCGCCGCTGAAGTCGATCAAGGACCTGACCGCGCAGCTCAAGGCCAATCCGGGCAGCGTGAGCTGGGGCGGCGGCTCCAAGGGTTCAATTGACCACATCCTGGCGGGTCTGGTTGCCAAGGAATCCGGTGTGGACCCGAAGAAAATCAATTACGTGCCGTTCCAGGGCGGCGGCGAAGCCTCGGCCTCGATCCTGGGCGGCCACGTGACGGTGGGCATCGCCGGTGTTTCCGAATTCCTGCCGTTTATCAAAAGCGGCAAGATGCGCGCGCTAGCCGTGACGTCTAGGGAACGCACGGCCGATATTCCGACGCTGAGGGAGCAGGGCGTAAGTCTGGAGATCTACAACTGGCGCGGCGTGTACGGCGCGCCGGGCATCACCACAGAGCAACGCAAGGCGCTGGTGGATGCGGTGGTCAAGGCGACTGAAACCCCCTTGTGGAAAGAAACCCTTGCCAAGAACGACTGGGCTCCGTTCTTGCTAACGGGCGATGAATTCGGCAAGTTCGTTGACAACGAGTCTGCCCGCCTGGGTAGTACGCTGCGCGAACTGGGTGTGGCGAAGTAAGCGCCTGGCGAGTATCGTATTGTTTCACCATTTACCTGTTCCCTGCCTGCGGCGTGGCGCTCCATATGCAAGGCGCAGGGGAGTTTGGTGTTTAGCTGCGATACTCAAAAACCAAAAACTACAGATCGCCGGACCCTGCCGCGCCGGGATTAAAAACCGCGGGAAGCGTGAGGTCTACCGACACGACCGCGGGCAACACTTGAATGTCTTAGTAAATCAAATGCAATCGACCGAACCGTCAGACTCCAGCAATACTTGCAGCGACCGCTTGCCCGTTGCCCCAGACTCTTTGACAGACAAGCCACAGACTACCGCTCACAAGCGAAGCGACGCCCCCCGCCGGGCGGTCAAGCTTGTGTTTCGCGACAGCGGATCGGACGACGAGACGCTGCGAGGGATTGCGATCCTCGGCTATAACTAGCTCAATCCACGATGAGCCTGCACGACCGTGCGACATCATTTTTTGTGCATCACTCCAATTGGGCTGAGCGGATAGAAAAGGAGACATCGAGATGTTCTTTCTAAGTCTCTGTGTGGATCGTACTCGTGCTGGGATACCCGTCGGTTCAGCGCGTTCCTTGTTGTCTTGGAGCCCTGAAGGAATGGGCGCGTTGTGGAGAATAAACGCGTTAATGCTCCTTCGGCTGCTGGTTGGGCCGACACCCCACCGACGCCCGTGGAACTCTTGCACGCCGATGCTGAGCGTCGCGCGGCAATGGCGAAATCCACACCTCTCGATGCAACAGGGGTGATGTCTCCCCACGCCAGCTGAGAGTGTCGGAGTCTGTGTCACAAAGTCTGCGTGGAGAGAGCGACCAGGCTCGCCTGTCGCAGATGCATCGGGAGTTCCAACCGTTCCAGCGGCGTTTGGGCACGGCTTTGCTTATTTCTGGCATCATTTGGGCTAATCGCCGGATAGATCGTATCCGGGTAAATCCCAGGTATTGCCAAAAGGTTGCTGATCCGGCTGCTTAGAGATTGAAAGGCGCGGTTACAGCAAGCTCTTAAATAAGCATGCAAATAACGTACCTTTTCAGTTTCCTACCCGTTTTTTTGACGCTGGCCCTGATCCAGGCACCGGCCTTGGCAGCCAATGGCGCGGGTTCCGAAGACTATCCTTCAGCAACGGCCGCGCAGGAAACGGCCAGGGCGCGCGACTCCCGGCCGCAGGCGGGTGGTACATCCAACGCTGTCGGCCGGCCTATGTCGGAGTCGGGGCTGGCTGAGCTCCAGAGCGCGGCGATGGCGCGCTTTCAGGCCCGGGACTATGATGCTGCCATTGCACTTGCGCGGCGCTATCTTCTAGCGGGCGGCACAGATCCGGAAGTGCGGCGATTGCCCGGTCGTGCGTATTTTCTTGGGGGGGATATCCCGAACGCAGCACGCGAACTGCAACTGGAGATCCAGGCAGCCGAGAAAGCAGGACGGGCTCCCTCGGAAGACAGCTTGCGACTGCTCGGCACCTGCTATCTGCGGCTCAAGGATAGCAATGCGTATTCCTGGAGCTTGGAGCAACTGGTGACCTATCACCCACGCAGGGAATACTGGGCTGAATTGCTGGAGCGGACGCAATCCAGACCGGATTTCGGCAAGCGCTTAGCATTGGATGTACAGCGGCTGCGCTTTTTGACCGAAACGCTTGGCAGTGCTGCGGACTACGTCCGTACCGTCAACCTGGCACTGCAGGCGGGTTTTCCACTGGAGGCACGGTCAATCCTCGACAAAGGCTTTGCGAGCGGCGTCATGGGGGCTGGCAAGGAAGCGGAGCAGCACAGGCAATTGCAGGCGCTGGTTCGGACACGTGCGGATGAAGAACGGGCGCGTCTGGCAAGACCCGATAGCGCAACGAAGGCCGCCTCCGCCAAGGATGGGCTTGATCTCGTGCACCTCGGCTTCTCCTATGTGACCAACGGAGAATTCCCGAAGGGAATCGCGCTGATGGAGCAGGGTTTGCGGAAAGGGGGCTTCGGCAGCATCCCGCAGGACACCCGGTTGCGCGTTGGCATTGGCTACCTGCTCGCCGGGCAGAAAGGGAGGGCGATCTCCACCTTCAAGAATGTTGGCGGGATGCACGGCGCTGCGGATCTGGCGAGGCTCTGGGGTATCTATGCGCAGGGGTTGCCAGGATAGTGCCGGCCCTATGCTCCCGCCTCGGGTGACGGGGATGACGAGTGGCCCTGCCGGTGCCATTGCATGGTGACAACCTACCCAGAGGGCTGCGTGCCAGCTTCATGTCCCCGCCGGTGGCCTCCCAGGCAGCGCTGCCCGCACCGATCTCCACCGCAGGCGTACCAAGCCATGAGAACTGGAGCGGCGTATCGCAGGGCAAGGCCTCCATATCACCAAGACGAAGTTGCGGGACCTCTTGCTTAAGGTGATCGGCTACGACAGCAGCCTGCGCAAGATCAAGCTGGCTGTTGCCCGGCGTTCCGGCGAAATCCTGACACGCGAGCTTTCCCCTGTCAATCGGTGGCACTGAGGCGCTTGCTCGGGCGGATTCAGGCAGCAGCATCGGCAGGGATTTCGATCAGGACGCGCAAGCCACGTCCAGCCAGGTTGGGCCGGGCGAAGATGCGGCCGCCGTGCAATGCGATGATGCTGCGGCAGATTGCCAGGCCGAGCCCGCTCCCGGGGACATCCTTGCCGGGTGTGGCGAAGCGGACGAAGCGCTCGAACATATGTTCGCACTGATCGAGATCGAGGCCGGGCCCCTCGTCCTTGATGCCCAAGCGCCAGGATCCATTGTCCAGCGTGGAGGTTAGGACGATGTGGCCTCCGGTCGGGGAGACATGGATGGCGTTGACCAGCACGTTGAGCAGGACCTGGCGCATCCAGCGCGGCTCGAATAGTGCCACGCCAGCTCCCGCGTGGGTGACCTCGAACACCAGTCCGTGGTGCTCCGCGAGCGCGGTGGCGTCCTGGTTGAATCCATCGAGAAAGGCGGCCGGATCATACGGTTTGAGTTCAAGTGCAATGGCTTGCGCATCTGCGCGCGACAGGAACATCAGGTCCTCGATGATGCGGGTCAGGCGCGCGACTTCCTCCAGTTGAAACTGCACGGCCTCGGCGAAGGCGGGCGGCATGCCGGGCGAGCGCACCATTTGCTCGGCGTTCAGGCGGATCAGGGACAGCGGCGTTTTCAGTTCGTGGGATGCCTCGGAGGTAAAGCGCCGTACCTGCTCGAAGGCGCTTTCGATGCGGTCGAACATCTGATTGAGCAGCCGCGCCAGATCGGATATCTCATCGTGGACATCGCCTACGGGGATGCGTCTGCTGAGGTTATCCTGGCGGATCCCATCGGCAGTATCGCGGATCAGCCGAATCGGTGCGAGCACCAGCTTACTGAGCCAGAGTCCGATGCCAAGGCTCATGACTAGCATGGCAAGCAGTAGGCCCGCGCAGATCTGTACATAGCTGTGCATGACGTTGCGCACAGGTTGCAAGGGGGTCGCTATGGTGGCGGTGAATGGCGTCATCGAAAAGTCTGCCGCCCTGACTTCCCCTATGCCGGGGATGATTGAACTATATCGGGACTGCCCCGGAACACTCGGAATGGTCTGATCCTGCAGGTTGGTCGAGCGAAACACAACGCCTTGCTGCGGGGCGTCAATATCGATATAGAAAAGTGCCGGCGCTTGATCAGTGGTTTCGCGAATCCGCATTTCGATGAACGGAGCGCTGAGCGTAGAGTAGTCCGGACCCAGGCGCACCGCGATTTGCTGGTACTCGGCTTCATTGAGCAGATCCAGACCGTGCAGGAGGTGATTCTCGAGCAGCAAGTAGCCGGCAGCGAATAGGCCGGCAAGCGTTGCCGTGGCGGCTGCGCCATACCAGACCGCGATG
The DNA here is from genome assembly GCF_057798855.1 of Cupriavidus sp. 96C5-1. Lineage (NCBI taxonomy): Bacteria > Pseudomonadati > Pseudomonadota > Betaproteobacteria > Burkholderiales > Burkholderiaceae > Cupriavidus > Cupriavidus sp. 96C5-1. The sequence goes on from NZ_JBYOJU010000060.1 coordinate 28,087, forward strand.
CGAGCACCAATGGAACTCATGCGAACTGGTAGCCCACGCCACGCACGGTCTCGAAGAAGATCTTACCGGATGTGCCTTCTAGCTTGTTACGCAAGCGGCTCATATAAACGTCGATCACGTTGGTGTCGACATCGTGGTGCGAATTCCAGATCTTCTCCGCAATCAGGGTGCGAGTGAGAATGCGCCCCCGGTTGTGCATAAAAATCTCGAGCAAAGCGTACTCCCGGCTGGTCAGTTTCACCGGTTTTCCATCCAGCGTGACGCTATGGTTCAGCAGATCGAGATGCAGTCCTTCATATTCCAGGACTGTCCTTTTGACGCAGAAGTGGCGCCGCACCAGGGAGCGCACGCGAGCACGGAGCTCCTCCATACTGAACGGCTTCGCCAGGTAGTCGTCGGCGCCGAGGTCCAGGCCCTTGACGCGGTCATCCACGGAATCCCTGGCACTCAGAACCAGCACCGGCTCATTGAAACCAATTTCGCGCCACTGGCGCAGTAACTCAAGACCATCGCCATCTGGCAGCCCGAGATCTAGGACGATGGCGTCAAAGGTCGTTTCCGCTAGGGCATCGCGGGCTTCCTGGCAGCTGTGGGCCCACACGGTGGTGTAGTTGCACTCGGCAAGGCCGAGCTTGATGAAATTGCCCAGTCGCGGTTGATCTTCGACGATGAGAACCTTCACGTTGATCGATTCCTTCCCTAGTTCAGTGACATAGCTGCATTACTTTCAAAGCGCCCTGCATCGCTTTCAAGTTTTTGCAAATACATGTTGCGATTTGCTTTCGGGAGTCTAGCTGGAAGCGCACTAGTAGTGCCATCGGTACAAACCGCAGCCCACTTGCGGCCGCGGAGTTCTTCTCCCGTTCCAACTGCTATCCCCCTGATGTGCCTCATCCTTGCCCACGTTGTTTTCTCTTTTCTATCCCCTTGGTGTTTTCCCGATGCGCGAGATAAAAGTGATTTTAGATACACGCAACTACCCTTTCATTAAAGAATATTTAGTTTTTCTTCAGGGAATGTTCATGTGCGGCGCAGACGATTCAGTTCCGCGGTCCCGGGATCGAAATGCGACGAAACCTGGGAACAGCGCACCTCACTCGTAAACCAAAAAAGGGAGCAAATTGTGGAGACACTAGCAAGAATCGCCTTCGGTGCCGCACTCTGTTTTTCGGCCGCCACCGCAAGTGCCCAGGCTGTGCCCGCCAATGGCACCGTTGGCACCGCCGCCACCCCCAAGAACTGGACGGCGCCGTCGCACAGGATGCTGGCGCAGGCCCTGGTCGACGAGACCATGGCCAAGCACCCGGAATTGCTGAGCCTGACGCTGCAGGGCGAGCCGCCGGGTCACAAGGACGTGCACACCATGTTCGCCGGTTCCTTCCCGGAGCGTATCGGAAAGAAGTCGTCAGACGTGGATTCCCTGGTCATCACCAAGGGCTACTCCATTCTGGACCCGCGCTGGAAAATGAACGACTCACCGCGCAAATCCACCTACCTGCTGCCTTTGCGTGACAAGGCCGGCCAGAACATCGGCCTGGCGGTGATCGTATTCAAGAACCCAGCGGCGACTAACAAGACAGAGAAGGACTTCTTCCCCGCCGCAGCCGCGATCCGCGACGATCTGGCCGCGCGCACGCCCAGCCATGCGGCGCTGTTCGCGCCGATCCAGTAAGCGCGCCGCGCGAAATCAAAGAACCAGGAGACCCTTATGCGATTCACTCGATCCCTTCTTGCTTTGGCGGCCGCGGCCGTTACCGTCGCCATGCCGACTGAAGCGGCTGAGCCGGCGGGCTACCGCGTTGTCTCGAGCATCAAGACTGATGGTCAGGGTGCCATCCAGGGCCTGCGTGTCGACCAGGCGGCGCGCCGACTCTATGTCGCCCGTGCCGGCGCAGTCGAGGTCGTCGATATCGACAGTGACAAGAAGGTGGGGCAGGTCGCGGTGAAGGGCGGTGCGACTGCGGTGGCGGTGGCGCCAGATCTGCGGCGCGGCTTCGCCGCCAGCGCGAGCGATAACAGCATCACCATCTTTGACCTGAGCACTCTGCAGGTACTCAAGACCGTGAAATCCACTGGCACCGAGCCCTCGGCGCTCGAGTACGAGCCGGTCTCCAAACGCGTCTTCGTTGCCAATGCCCGCGATGGGAAGCTGACCGTGCTCGGTGCGGAGAGCGGCGATATTGTCGGGAGCATCGCGCTCGGCGGCAAGCTGCGGGGCATCGGCTCGGATACCCGCGGTGACGTGTTCGTGGCCGACGTCGAGCGGAATGTCCTGCACGTGGTCAGGACCAAGGATCTGTCCAGCCGGGGCAGCATCGCCACATGGCCGGCCACCAAGCCCACAGCGCTGACCGTCGACGACAAGGAGCGCCGCATCTACGTATCGACCGGCAGCGGCCGTCTGGTGGTGATCGATCCGGACATTGGGCAGATGGTGGGCTACGTCCCGATTGGCAGCGGGGACGCCGGTATCGCAGCGCAGTATGCGCCGAACCGGTTTGTGCGCCTGTTCGTGCCGAGCGCCGACGGCGCCCTTACCGTCGTGCAAAACGCCAAGTTGACCGCGTCGGTGGAGAGCAAGCTGCCCTCGTCGGGTTCCCGCTCTACTGCCGTGGCGGTGGATGGGAAGAGCGGCCGGGCTTACCTGGCTGGCGGTTCCGAAGTCCTGGTCCTGAACAAATAGAACGTATCCATACCCCGGGAGAGAGTGTTTCATGAAGAGCTCAATCATTCGTTTGACGGCCTGCGCGGCCGTCATGCTGGCGGCGGCCGCGACGGCCGCCCCCGTTTCGCCCACCGCCCTGAATGGCAAGTCGGCGCTGTTCGTCGTCGGCGAGGCCAAGAAGGGCCAGCCAAACGACGACGGCCTGATCAAGGAATACCTTGAGTCGCGCGGTGTGAACGTGACGCTTGCCAGCGCCAAGGACAGCACCGCGGCGGCGCAGGGCAAGGACCTGGTCATTATTTCCTCGACGGTGGATGCGCGCGTGCTGGGCGACCGCTACCGCACCGTGCCAGTGCCGGTGGTGACCTGGAACGCCTACAGCTTTGGCGAAATGGACATGACCGGGAAGGCCCTGCACAAGGATTTCTCGGTGGTCCGCGAGAAGGTCTTCCACAACGCCAATCATGCCGCCTACTATGCATACTCGGTCAGTGGCACGAAGCCGATCAACCAGGCCGCGGGACTGCCGCAGGGCATCTTCGCGCCGCTGACCTTTAGCGCGGGCGAAACTGATCCGAGCTGGGGCAAGCCGACGCTGGCCGCAGATATCTCGGTGTACTTCGAAGGGGATCCGGACAAGGCGGCGGTGTTCTCATACGAGAAGGGCTCGTTGATGGCGCATGAAACCCCCGCGCCCGCGCGCCGCGTCGGCCTGTTCTTGGGCGACAACAGCTTTTCTGTGCTGACGGATGCCACCGGGCCGGCCGCGCAGGATCCCAAGAGCCGGGACTGGTTTGCCGGTCGCAAGGTGTTCGACGCGGCGCTGCGCTGGGCGGTCAGCCCGCCGGACGCGCCGGCGCCAAAGCAGGACGTCGCCCAGTTCGAGTCCAGGCTGGCGAGTTTCGCCAAGGGTAAGAAGGTGCTGTATGTGCGCCGGTTCGACATGCCGTGGCCGGCCAACGAGGCGTCTGACCAGGCGCATCTCGCGTGGTTACGCGGCCTGGGATTCGAAGTCACTGCGGTTGACCAGATGGAGCCTGACAGTCACGCCAAGGGCAAGGACCTGGTCATCGTTTCCGCGTCCACCAACAAGTACAAGATCGGCAACAAGTACTCGGACATCAGCGCACCGCTGGTGGTGCAGGAAGCCAAGGCCGTGGACTCCTTCCACATGGTGGGCCGCCGCCGCAACACGGATTATGGCGTCAACGACCACAAGGAAAGCCTCTATCCGCCGGAGAACTATGTGCAGCTGCTGCGCCCGGCCCACCCGCTGTCGGCCGGCTTCCCCGCAGGCAACTTCAAGCTCTACAAGACGCCTGGAGTGTTAGCGTGGTCGCGCGTGCCGCCGGGCGCCGAGGTCATTGCTTCCATTCCCAACCAGCCAGAACACGGCACCTTCTTCGGTTATGAGAAGGGCGCCTCGATGGCCAACGACCATATCGCGCCGGCACGACGCCTGCTGTTTCCGATGGACGCCACGCGCTTTCCCGACCTGACGGACGAGGGCCGGATGCTGTACGGCTCCGCCTTGATGTGGGTACTGAGCGCAGCCCAGGGCAAATAGAGCAAGACGCCGGACGGGGCATGCCCGGTCTGGCCTGGTAGGCCGAGCGCTGGAGCGGGCGCCAACGATGCTCAGTCCGAGCCGGCTTCGATTAGATCGCTACATCCTGGAGACTATCACTATGTCCAGATTCTCGCTTCGCCGCGGCCTGTTGGCCTTGGTGCTTTTGCCTTGCTTTGCCCCGGCCTTCGCCGGGCAGCCGGACGCGGCCGGGTCCGTACACGCGACCGTCACCCACGCCGAGGGCGCCGCGCCGCCCCAGGGCTATCTGTCCCAGCTCGCCTCTTGGCGCGCCGCGCGCCTGGTGTCGAATGCGCAGGTACTCGCGGCGCGCCCCGGACAGGACAAGCCTGGCTTCTCCACTATCACGTTGCTCGACTTCCGTAACGAGAAGGCATTCACGCAATGGCACGAACAAGCCAGCAGGCAGCTTGGCGCCAGCGCCAGGATTCGCCGGGCGGACGTGGTGCGCAAGGAGGGCAAGCAGCCGCTCGCGTCGGCGGAGCCGGTCTACGTCGTGAGCTTCTACGATACCCTGGTGCCACCCGCCGAGTACAAGGTCTATACCGACCAATACATCGTGCCGAACATGCACAGCCAGCAGGGCTTCGGCGTCATGGGGCGCTATGCCATGTACCTGGAGCGTGAGCCCGGCGGCGCGAAAGGCCGCTCGGTGCTCGTCATGGAGTATGTCGATCAATCCGCCTTCGCGCAGCGCGACGAGGTCAAGAAGAAGGGTAGCAAGGTCCTGCTTTCCGACCCGCGATGGAAGCAATACAACGACATCAAGGGCACGATCCGCACGCACACGTCCGAGGCCGTCGCTTCGGCGCTGAAACTGAACTAAGCCAGCACCCGGGTGCTTCCCGGCGGCCGTCCGCCGCCACGGGAGGCACGGCGTGCCGGGGCAAGCGAACCAGCAGGGCGGCGCTCGAGAAGCGCCGGGAGAATCGGAGACAGGACGCATGAAAACAAGAAAGACGCGACGCCCCGGGCTGACGCCGGTGCTGTGCTCGGCGATTGGCTTTGCCGGCATGTGCTTGCCGGTTTGGGATGCGATAGCGGATGATCGCGAGAAGAAAGCCCCCGTAGCCCAAAATGCCGCTGACCCGGCCGGCGACGGTGGCGGGGCGGCCGAGGCAGGTTCGCTGCCGATGACCAAGACCGTGGTGTCCAGCGAGGACATCGAGGACAAGCAAGACGGCTACGCGGAAGCGGTCAAGAACGTCGCGGGCGTGACCAGCAACAATGCACGGGGCACAGCCAACGACAGCATCAAGATCCGTGGCATCCAGCTCAATCTCTTCAACAGTTATCGCCTAAACGGTGGCCTGCCCACCGCGGGCGTGATCTCCTCGCCCACGGAAAACAAGGAGCGCGTGGAAGTGCTCAAGGGGGCTAATGCGCTGATGTTCGGTATTGCGAGCCCGGGCGGGATCGTCAACTTGGTGACCAAGCGCGCGGGCGACAAGGACGTGGCGACGGCGACCACTTCCGGTAATTCCTTCGGTCAGTATGGCGCTGCCGTCGACCTCGGGCGCCGGTTCGGCGAAGACAAGCAAGTCGGCTTGCGCGCCAATGCATCCGCCACGCACTATGAGAATGGCGTCGGCGGGGCTTCCGGCAACGGCAAATTCGTCAGCCTCGCCGCCGATTGGCAGGTGTACCGGGACCTGTCGCTCAAGTTCGACTACGAGCACTATACGCGCGACGTTGCCGAACAGGCGCTTATCAACGTGCTCAAGCCCGTCAACGGCGTGATCCAGGTGCCGCGCGTGCCGGATCCGACTCGGCTGCTGTCGGGTACCTGGGCTCTCTATAGCCCGCGCACCGACAACTACCAACTTCGCGCTGACTACAAGCTAGCGAAGAACTGGAACCTGATGGCCGAAGCGGGGCAGTCGCGATCCTACCGTTCGCGCTTCACCACGCGTATCGGCAACTACAATCTCGACACCGGGTTGGGAACTGCCACCACCAACATCGTGCGGGACCAGCGCTACGTCAACAAGTTCTACCGCACGGAAATCGATGGTCGTTTTTCCACGGGCATTTTCAAGCATGACGTAACCGTTGGGATTTCCTCCAGCGAGCGCGACGCCAACCAGCCGAGCACCGTCAGCGTTGTCACCGGGCAACAGAGTATCTATAACCCGACGCCGCTGCCTGCACCGCGCGTCCCCACTGCGCCATTGACGTATACGCCGCAGCGCAGCAGTGACATCGGCGTCTATGTCTACGATGCCGTGCAGCTGCATCGCCAGTGGAAGCTCCTGGTCGGTTTGCGGGAAACCTTCTATGAGGCAACCAATACCAATGCCAACGGCAGCAAGACGACGTCAAGGAGCCGGACCCGCTCGCCCGCCGTTGGTCTGCTCTACGACGTGTTGCCGCACACCACGCTCTATGCGAGTTACATGAAGGGTTTGGAGGAGACTGGCAGCGCTCCGATTGGTGCGGTCAACCAATACCAGATATTACCGCCTGCTTCCGCGACGCAGGTGGAGATCGGCTTGCGTACCAGTGTGAACGGCGTGCACGGCAACGTTGCCCTGTTCGATATTTCGCGCGCGAATGCGGTGGTGGATCCCGTTTCCAATATCTTCCGGCTCGACGGGACCAACAAGTTCCAGGGCGCCGAGGCGACGGTGAGCGTGGATATCAACCGGCAGTGGACGGTCAATGCGGCCGGGCAGTATCTGCGAGCGGAGCAGAACCCGCACTTCAACCAGACCCTGCGCGGACTGGTGCCGGAGAATACGCCGAAGCTCACCGGGAATCTCACGGTGGTGCATAAATCGCCCTGGTTGCAGGGCCTGACTGTGAATGCCGGCGTTGCCTACGTCGGACCGCGTTTCGTCAACGCCCTGAACCAGGCCCAGATTCCCGGCGTCGCGCTGTACTCCGCAGGGCTTGGCTATGCCACCCGCATCGCCGGACGCAAGGCGGCTTTCCAGTTGAGCGTCGATAACCTGAGCAACAAGCGCTACTGGAACTCCGTCTCCAGCGGTACCTACGGGGCTGGTATGGAGCGCAGCCTGCGCTTCAATGCGAAGGTCGACTTCTGACGTGGCGTCCTGCTCGTACCGGCCGTTATCGGCAAGTATCGGCAAGTATCGGCGGAACCCGTGCTCCGGCATGGGTTCTGCTGCGCCGAAACTGAAATCTACCTGATGCGCCACGCGGGCTGCCTGTCTGCCGCCTTGTGCCTCAATGGGCGGAAGGGAACCGCGCGTGGCCGCGAGCAAGCGATCCGCCGCGAATATGAACACGAGCACGGATACGCGACGCGGCAAGAAGAGACGCGAATTGACTCGAACTCAGACTGGAACTAACGGATGCGCCTGATAACGATCGGCCGCCTTGCGCTGCTGCTGGCTTGTTCGAGCGCGCAGGCCGAAGACCTGCTGGACGCGTGGCGCGCGGCCCGCGCGCACGACGCTTACTTCGCCGCTGCCGGCGACGCCTGGACGGCGGGGATGGAGCAGGCGCAGCAGGGCGACGCCGGGGTGCTGCCGGTGGTCAGCCTGGATGGCAATGCCAAGCGAGTGGATAAGGACTATCGCTCCGGCATGGCGGCCACCAGCAGCAAGCACGGCTTCGGGCAGCAGTACAGCGCCGCAGTTTCTGTGGTGGCGCCCATCTATAACCGCGCGGCCTTCGTCACCCGCGACCAATCCCGCCGCCAGACCGAGCAGGCGCGGTTGCGCTATCTGGCAGCCGAGCAGGAACTGATCCTGCGCGCCGCCAAGGCGTATTTCGATGTGCTGATTGCCCAGGAAAACGTCAACTTGGTCAAGGCGCAGTCCGAAGCCGTGGGGCAGCAACTGGCGCAGGCGCAGAAGATGTTCGAGATCGGCCTGGCAAGCGTGACCGATCGCGACGATGCGCAGGCGCGCTTCGACACCATCATGGCGGCCGGCATTGCCGCGCGCAACGACCTGGAGGTCAGGGCCAATGCCTACCGCACGCTCACCAGCCTGGATCCGGCGCGGGTCAGGTCTATCTCGCCGGCGGTGTCGGAGGCGGCAGTCGCGCCCGAGGCGCTGGTGTCACTGCTGTCGCAGGCGCGCCTTGGCAACCTGACGGTACAGGCGCAGCAGCAGGGTGCGGAGATCGCACGGCTGGAGATCGACCGCTTCCGCCTGGAAAGCTCGCCGGTGCTGTCGCTGGTGGCGTCGGTGGGGCATCAGTTCGATCATGGCAGCATTTCTTCGTCGGGAGGCCGCGACCGCACCCTGAATGGGGTGGTGGGCCTGCAGTTGTCGATCCCGCTCTATACCGGTGGCGCGCGTGAATCTCGGCTGCGGCAGGCCCATGCGCTGGCCGGCCAGCAGGCCAACACGCTGGAAGCCCTGCAGCGCGATGCGGAGCAGCAGGCCCAGCAGTATTTCCTCGATATGGTAAACGGCAGCGCGCGCGTGCGAGCGCTGGAGCAGGCGCGCGCCTCGGCGCAGACCTCGGTGGCGTCCAGCAAGCTGGGCCGCCAGTTGGGCATACGTACGGTGATCGAAGTGCTCAACGCCGAGCAGGCGTATTACCAGACCCTCTTCAATCTGGTGGTGGCCCGCTACGGCGTGCTGTTCAGCAAATTGCAGCTGGCCGCGGCCATCGGGAACTTGCAGGAACCCGAGCTTGCCAGCGTCAACGCCTGGCTGACTGGGCCGGCCGCTTCCGCGTTGCCAGCTATTCCGTAGCGGCGGTGGAACGCGAACCTCAGGCATGTCCTCCCGAGTCCAACCGCGTTTGCGGCCACTTCCACTCAAATCAAATCCGCACCAAGCCATGATCCGTCTGAAAAAACGAAGCGCGATAGTGCTGGCGGTGCTCGCCGCGGTGGCCATCGGCGCCTGCGTCGCCAATGGCCCTGACCTGCTTGCGCTCATGGCCTTCCGCCCGGCGGCCAAGCCGGAGAAGGCCGCACCGCTGGTCAGCCTGACCACCGTGCAGACGCGCGACCTGCCGGTGAAGATCCTGGCGCAGGGCCACCTGGTACCGCTCAACCAGGTCGATGTCCGGCCCCAGCGCAATGGCACTATTCGCGGCGTGCATTTCAAGGAGGGCGACGATGTCGAGGCGGGCCAGCTTCTGTTCACGCTAGATGCGGCGGATTCAACCGCACAGCTCAATCGCTCGCAAGCGCAGGCCGCGCAGATCAAGGCCCAGCTCGACGATGCCCTGCGCGACTACGGCCGCTCGAAGGAGATGCTGAAATCGCGCTTTATTTCCTCGGGAGCAGTGGAAACCAGTGCCAGCAAGGTCGAGGCCCTGCAGGCCCAATACCGCGCCGCGCTTGCCGATGTGGAGAGCGTTCGCGTGCAGGTGGAGCGCACGCGGATCCTGGCGCCGATCTCGGGCAAAGCTGGTGCGGTCAAGGTGTATCGCGGCACGCTGGCACAGGAGGGCAACGCGAATCCGCTGGTGACGTTGGTGCAGTTCGATCCCATCGGCGTCGAGTTCAATATCCCGGAGCGGCACTTGGCGGCTGTGCTGGCAGCGCGCGCGGGGAACGCATTGACGGTCAGTTTGCAGACGGGCGACGGCAGCGAGGTCGAGGGCCGGGTGACCTTCCTGAACAATACCGTCACGGCCAATACCGGCACCATCAGCATGAAGGCGAGTCTTCCGAACAAGACGCAGGCGCTTTGGCCAGGTGCGTTCGCCCGCGTTACGCTGGGCGCGGGATACAGCAAGGGCGCGATCGTGCTTCCGCCGCAGGCCGTGATCGAAGGACCTGCCGGTCATTTCGTCTATGTGGTGACTGAGACCAGCGAAGTCGGCATCAAGCCGGTGACCCTGCTGTACATCCAGGATCGCCAGGCGGTGGTGGAAGGGCTGTCTGGCGGCGAGCGCGTGGTGCTCGAGGGCAGCCAGAATCTGCGCGCCGGCATGAAGGTCAGGGTGATGGGCAAGGATGCCAGGCGTGCCGACGCCAACGGCGCCGGCGGAGCGGCATCATGAGCATCGCGAAATTCTCGATGCAGCGCCCGGTGGCGATTATGCTGCTGTGGCTGAGCGTGGTTGTCACCGGACTGGTCTGCTGGTTCCAGTTGCCGATCTCGGCGCTGCCAAAGTACGAGACGCCGATCATCGAAGTCAAGGCAAAGCTGCCCGGCGCCAGCCCGGAGAATATTTCGACTTCGGTCGCCACACCGCTGGAGAAGGAGTTCTCAGCCATTCCCGGCCTGCTCAGCACCACCTCGGAAAACATCCAGGGCGAGACCAAGATCCGGCTCGAGTTCTCGGCGTCGCGCGATATCAACGATGCCGCCGCCGACGTCCAGGCCGCCATGTTCCGCATCAGCCGCTCGCTGCCGGCGGACATGCCGACCCCGCCGTCGTACAGCAAGGTCAATCCGGGCGACGCCCCGGTGATCAACGTAGGTATGAGCTCGCCGACCATGCCGATGGCCGAGCTGAATGCCTATATCAATAGCTTGGTGGTGCCGGCGCTCTCGGCCATCGACGGCGTGGCGCAGGTGCTGGTGACAGGCCGCAAGCGCCATGCGGTGCGCGTGGAGGTGGACCCGGACCGCCTCGCCGCGCTCGACCTCACGCTGATCGAGGTGAGCGCGGCGCTGAAGACGGCCAACTCGAATGTGCCGCTGGGCCAGTTCGACAACCGGCGGCAGATGCTGATGCTACAGATGTCCAACCCGCTGATGCGGGCCAAGGATTTCGAGAAGGTCGTGATCGCCAACCGCCAGGGCCAGGTGATACGGCTGGCCGATATCGGGCGGGTGCGGGACGGCATGGAGGATGCGCAGAACACGAGCGAGATCAATGGCGTCAACTCGGTGCTGTTGCAGATCAAGCGGCAGCCCGCAGCCAACACCGTGGAAACCGTGGATGCGGTGAAGGCGCTGCTGCCCAGGCTGCAAGGCCAGTTACCGGGCTCGGTGCGTATCGAGGTCATGGGCGATCGCTCGGTGTCGATCCGCCACGCAATCCACGATGTGAACCTGACCCTGCTGCTGACCATCGCGCTGGTGGTCATGGTCATCCTGCTGTTCCTGCGTCACTGGTCGGCCACGTTCATTCCCGCAATCAGCTTGCCGCTGTCGCTGTTGGGCACCTTCGGCCTGATGTATGCGATGGGACTGAGCCTGAACAGCATCTCGCTAATGGGCCTGACCATTGCGGTGGGACTGGTGGTCGACGATGCGATCGTGGTGCTGGAGAACATCATGCGCTATATCGAGGAAGGCTTGAAGCCGTACGACGCCGCGGTGCGCGGCGCCAGCGAGGTGAGCTTCACTGTGATGTCGATCTCGGTATCGCTGGTCGCCGTGTTCATCCCCATCTTCTTCATGCCGGGCACGGCGGGCCTGATTTTCCACGAGTTCGCCATCGTGGTTTCGCTGTCCATCCTGGTATCGGCCGCAGTGGCCCTCACGCTGATCCCGGTCCTGGTGCCCATGACGATGCGCCATGTGCCGGCCGCGACCGAAGTGCCCGCTTGGCTGCGATGGTTCGAGGCTGGCTTCGCGTGGCTGGCGCGGCGCTACGAGCTCGGTCTCGACTGGGCCCTGGCCCACCGTAAGACGGTACTCGCGGTGGGCTTCGGCACCGTGGTGCTGACCGGCGTGATGTATGCGCTGGCCCCCAAGGGCTTCTTTCCGCAGGAGGATATCGGGCAGATCGAGGCCAAGGTCAAGACCGCCCAGGATATGTCATACGAAGGACGGCTGGCGGTGGTGCGGGAACTGCAGGCCGTGCTGCAGAAGGACCCGGCGATCGAGGCACTGTGGTTCAAGGTGGACCACGACACCACCCGCTTCACTATGGACCTGAAGCCGCCCGGCCAGCGTCCGCCGATGAAGGAAGTGGTCGCACGGCTGCGCAAGGCCACCGGCTTCCTGCCCGGCATCAAGGTGAATTTCAGTCCGGCGCAGAGTCTGAAGATCGGCTCCAGCGGATCGACCAGCGCTTACCAGTACATCCTGCAGTCGATCGGCTCGGATGCGCTGGATCTGTGGGCCGGCCGCATGCATGCGGAGCTGAAAAAATCCGACGTCTTCGTGGGCCTCGAGAACGACTTCGAGAAGGAGGGTCTGCAGGTCACAGTCGCGATCGACTGGGACCGGGCCGCCGCGCTGGGTGTTGACATGGCTGCCGTGCGCAACACGCTGTATGGTGCCTACGGCACGCGCCAGGTGTCCACCATCTATGCCACCGACGGCAGCTACCAGGTCATCATGGAGATGGCGCCGGAGCATCGCCGCGACGAGAGCGACCTGTCCCGCATCTATGTGCGTGGCGCCGGCAACAGCATGGTGCCCCTGAGCGCTTTCGCTACAGCCACACGCGGCAAGGGTACGATGACGGTCCTGCATCAGTCCCAGTTGCCGGCGATTACGTTCTCCTTCGATCTCGCCAACGGCAAGTCGCTGTCCGACGCAACTGCCGCCATCGATGCGGCCCGACAGAAGATCGGCATGCCCAGCAGTGTCTTCGGCAGCTTCGGCGGGCAGGCGGCCTTGTTCGCGGAAGCACAGCGTACCCAGCTGTGGCTGATCGCCATTGCGGTGGCGGTGATCTATGTGGTGCTTGGCATGCTGTATGAAAGCTGGATCCATCCTGTGACGATCCTGCTCGGCATTCCGTCGGCGGCGCTGGGGGCGCTGCTCGCCTTGCGGCTGGCGGGGCTGGAACTGACGTTCATTGCCATGATCGGCATCCTGCTCCTGATCGGCGTGGTGAAGAAGAACGCCATCATGATGATCGATTTCGCGCTGGACGCGCAGCGCAATAGCGGCGCATCGCCCGCCGAAGCCATCCGGCAAGCCTGCCTGCTGCGCTTCCGCCCGATCATGATGACCACGCTCTGCGCGATCGTGGGCGCGGTGCCGCTGGCGCTGGGGATCGGCGCGGGGGCCGAGCTGCGCCAGCCGCTGGGCATTGCGATTGTCGGTGGGCTGGTCTTCTCGCAGATGATCACGATCTTTATCACGCCGGTGTTGTACCTGTGGTTCGGCCAGTTGGGCCAGCGCCGCCGGGGCACCGGGACAAGCCGCGTGGCGGCGACGGAGGTTGCCGATGGCATACATTGAAAGCGCTGGCGTCTGTCTGCGCCCGTTCATACAGCGGCTGTTGCCGGCTGTCGCCATGATCCTGGCTGGCGTTGCCACCGCCGCGCCGGCCGGTGATACAGGTGCCGCCAGCTGGGCACGCGAGGGCCGTCCGCTGCCGCGCCCCGAGTTTCTGCAGCCACGGCTGGACGACGCCCTTCCTGTCTACCAGCCTTGTTCTGCGCAGCCATTGCAGGGAGCGCTTGAAGGCAGCGTACCGGCGATCCTGCCGAAGCTCGTGCAGGGCTGGATCGGCGCGTTCCAGCAGCGGCATCCCGGCGTGCGCATCAATGCGCCGCCGCCGTACCTGGCGCCCCAGGGGGCTTTGAGCCCGCCGCTGCGCAAGTTTCTCGATGGCGGCGGCGATTTCGCCCTGGTGTCGCGAGATATGACAGCATCCGATGTGGCGGCGTTCCAGCGCGCGCATGGCGTGCCCCCGCAACCTGTCCCGGTGGTGGGCGGCGCCTGGCGGCACTTCGGCTTTGTCGATGCGATCGGTGTGGTGGTCAACGAGACCAATCCGGTGAAGGCGCTGACGCTGGAGCAGCTCGATGCGGTTTTCTCGAAGAGCCGGCTGCGCGGACACGGGCCCGTGCGCACCTGGGGCGACCTCGGCGTGGCTGCCTGGGCCGACCGGCCGGTACGTGTGGTGGGCGCGGCGTCGTGGCGCGGCGCGGAAGCGTCGGCGCGGGCCGTCGTTATGCAGGAGCGGGTGCTGAGCGTGAGCGAGGCCCGGGGGCAGTGGCGCGACGACATCGCCGTCAGGGGCACCGAGGCGGATGTGCCGGATCAGGTCGCCGCGGATCCCTATGCCATCGGCTTCACTGGCATGGGGCACCTCGTCGCCGGCATCAGGACAGTGGCCTTGGCGCAGGAACCCGACAGCGTGGCGGTGGACGCCACTTACGAAGACGTTGCGCTGGCGCGCTACCCGCTGGCGCGCGTGGCCTACCTGGTGCCGGCCCGCAGCGCCGGTCGCTCAGTCGACCCGGTACTGAGGGAGTTCATCCGTTTTATCCTCAGCCGCGATGGCCAGCGGATCGTGCTGGAACAGGGCGTGATGCTGCCGTTGCGCGCCCCGCAGGCGGTAGCGGCGCTGCACCTGCTGGGCGGTGAGCCCGATGCCTGCGGTCCGCCGGATGTCAATTCACGCGAGATGCCGCAATGACGGCGTCACTGCATCATACGGAAACGTGCCACGAGTGCACATCAAAGGGCAGCGTGCAACACGGTGTAGCCCGGCGCGCGCAGGTAATGCAGATGATCTAGCTTGGACAGCGCCGGATCCAGCCTGACAATGCGCTGGAAGCCGATCCGAACGAAGTACTCCTCGGCGTTGCTGGTAGCCAGCATGGCGGCGATCGCGCCGTGCAGCCGGGCGTGACGGATGACGGCGGCGAGCAGCAATTCTCCTAGGCCGGCGGCATGGGCGCGATCCACCATCGCCATGTCGCTTAGCAGCAGGACTCTGTTCCTAATTTCCGCTTGTACGCAGGCCAGCAGGCCCGCGTTTGCCGGCACTACCCAGACAGAGTCGATATGGTCCATGGAGTGAGCGCGACCGGACACAGGGCACTGCGTAAGCAACTGCTCGATCTCGGCGAGCTCCGTTGGTCTAGCTTGACGCGGACGCATCGGCAAATTCCTATAAGTAGTGATCGGCTCATCCCGCGCGGCTTTTTTGACGTCTAGAATCGGGACGTTTAAGGACTCCAGAGAGGCGTCTTTACATTCGGGATCCAGCATGGCGGACGGCTAGGCAACGCAGCTCTCAGCAGTTGCTCATCGACACCTGAAGGCTAACGGCGCGGCATGAATCCTGTCTGAATTCAGTCTGAAAAACCATTCACGATGCCGTGGCGACGCTGCCTGGGGCGGAGCACAATCCGTAATGATGTGATCACGATACACGTGCGCGGCGTCGTGCACGTATAACCCCAAAACAGGATGAGAGAGTCCACGACGCCTGTCAATGCGCCAGCAGTCGTGGGAAGCTGTCTCCGTGTTCCGCTGAATCTCAATGGCCGGTTTGAAGCTTGTCGGGGGAGTGCGCCGAGGGTCGGGGGTTCAAGTCCTGCCTCCGCAACAATACGCAGTATGAAAGTCCGCTCGGTTGGCGCCGCGCGGGTTTTCGCGTTTCAGAAATTGCTCAACTCTTCGAGTTGAGATGCGTCGCAGACAGACCGCACCACGCGATTTCGGCCGGCCAGCTTTGCTGCGTAGCAGGCACTGTCCGCAGCGCGAATCCATTGGTCCCAGGGCTGGTTGCTGGCGTCGACCCATGCGACGCCGATGCTCACCGTGACCCGGACCTGCGTGTTGGCGGTATCGACGGCCATGGCTTCGACGCGCTTTCGCAACCGCTCCGCGATTTCCCCAGCCTTGTCCGCGCTGACTTTGGGAAGATAGAGCGCAAACTCCTCGCCACCGAATCGCGCGAAGGCATCACTCGTGCGCAGACTACCCTGAACGGTTCTGGCGAAGGCGGTCAACACCTGGTCGCCCACGGGGTGGCCGAAACGATCGTTGATCAACTTGAAGTGATCGAGATCGAGGATGGCGACGGCACTACCGGGGAGCGCCTTGGCTGGCAGACGGGAGAGGAACCACCGCCGATTGCCGACACCGGTCAGGATGTCAGTCTGCGCCGCGAGCAGGAGTGCTGCCTCGGTGCGTTCACTGACCAGGGCTATCACGAGAAGTGCGATCAAGAAATTGCAGAAAATCTGCAGGAAAAGGGCCGTGGCCAGGTCGAACGAGTTAGCGATGTTGCCGACGACAAAGATGAGACGAGCCGCTTCGATTGCCGCACTGGTTGCCAGGCAGACAATCAGGGGGAGCCGCGAGGGGAGCGGATCACTGAGGCGATCTCTCCAGAGTTCGAAGGCCGAGGCGGCGAGAAAGTATACGGCGGTGAGATGGTAAGCGCTGGCTCTCAGGGCGTCGACGAATGGAAACTGAGTGATGATCCCGGCAATGAGCCATCCCAGAGGTACGGAAAGCATTAGCCAGCGATAGATTCCGCGCCGTCCACTCACGCTGCGTATGCCTCCCCAAACCAGCACGTAGCCCGTGGTGACGAGCAGGAGACCAAGATGCGCCCACAGCCATTGAGGCAGAGTGGCCTGCTTACCCAGGGAGGATAGGGTGGCGCCAGCAGCCAATGCGCTGAACGCAATGGCCAGCATCGCCAATCCGCCTGGTTTGGTGGATTTCCGGCGGGAGTTCAGGATGCCAAAGGCGCCCGCCAATACCGAGGTATCGTGAAGCAGGAGGGTCGTGGCCAGATCAATCGTGATGCGCATAGGTCCGACGACCAGAGCGTACGCCGCCGAAGCCGCAATTGAAAAGGGATGCTTTGCTAAGCAAAAGCATGCGGCGGGCAGATCACCGAGCGCAACAATGTATTACCCCGCGCAGGAGGGGTGGTGTCGAGAATATTGCGCCAATTATTTATTTCATGCGTTTTAAAGATAAAAAGTTATTCGGTCGAGACCGGCGGCGCTACGCAGATCTGTCGGATTTTTGATATGACTTGTAGTCGCGAGCGTGCGCCTAGCTTAAAAATAATGGACGAAACGTGTTATTTTAATAGTATATATTATTGGCGAAATTCATGAAAAGCGATGAGCAAGGCCGCTTTGGATAGCGAAATTCTTGAAGTGAAAAAGAGAAAACCCGTCGAAGCTTGCCATCCAATCGTAAACCGGTGCAAATATCTAACAGGTTTAAGCCATCGGGATTTTCGATCGGGAATCGAAGATCCGCTTCCATCCACGAGCGTGAGCGGCTTGCACGTCCATCATGAGGTTTGCGCGGACGCGGACTTTGATCGGATCGACTGGATTGGCGATATCCGGTGCAGGTTGGGGCGTTTTGCCACCGAGCGCGAAGCTCGACGGGAATGCCTGCGTGCGCTTAGGGATCCGGAAACCACGCCTTCGGCGTTCACGCATGGACTGATGACGGTTCCCGGCAAATACCGACGTACTGCCTGACTGATGACCGCTGCCGGAAATCGGTGATCATGATAGAGAGGGCTCGCTCTCGTCATCGCACCATCGTACGCGACAGCCCCAGCAACATGACAATGCCAAACGGAAATCTTGCCGAGGCAGATCCAATCCCCATGGAGATCCTGGCAGTGCCGCGTAGGGTTCGCGATCACCATGCACTGTCGTTTAAGCGAACTTATTATCCTTTTAACGCATTACTTTCTATACCCATCCCTCCATCGAAGGGTACGTTAGCATCTTTTCCAGTTTGATAATTATCCGGCACATCTTAAAATGCAAATCGAATACAAGTAAGATAAATAATTATTTATTATTAAAAAATCCGGTGAACAGGTGAACCAAGCAATTCTGGAATATCTTACTGAGCGTCAATGCTCTTCGCAATGGCGCGATACGCTGGCTGCGCTCGGGGAAGAACTGGTCGCGTCCATGGACGTCGCCGGTTTGCGTGCGGTCATGTGGCGAGTTGGCGTGCGGTTTGCCCAACGTTTCGATACCGGGACCTGCACCACGCTCGCTGAACTGGAGCGGGCAATCGCCCAGATCTGGCTGGATGTGGACTGGGGCTGGACCAGTATCGAGGATGCCGGTGGCGCCCTGGTGATCCGACACTATTGCGCGCCACTGCAGGCAGCGCTGGGAGGCAGCGCAAACGACTGGTCGCCGGCGTTCCTGGAGGGGGCGTATCAGCACTGGTTCCACAAACTCGGTTCCTCCGAGACATTGCGAGTCAGTCAGAGCACGCCGATCGATGCGACCGGATGCGTGGAGTTCCGGTTTGGACGCTGAAATGTGTCGGCAGGTCTGCGCCGCGGCCAGGGCCGTCCTTCCGTGAGTGAGAGGTCATGAGCCAGTCCGACGATTTGTTCAAGCTGTTCCGGCGCTTTGGCGGCAAGACGGAATCCTACAAAGAGATCGTGCGCGGGGATGCGGCGGCGCATGCGCGCGAGCGCTGGCCTTTGCTGTCCGCCGTACAGGTTGATCGCACTGCCACGGTGCCATCGGTGCAGCGGGCGCTGCAGGAACACGAGGGTGGCTTGGAGGTTGCCTGGCAGCGCGTGCCGCATGCGCCCTTGTGGCGCACGCAGTCCGTTAGCCCGTCGCCGGTGGAACCGGACCGTGTCGCCGCGGTGTCCTTGTCCACACCTGCTACCTCGGCGATAGCTCCACGTTTCCGCACGCCGGAAGGCATGCCGCCGGCGAGTCCCGTCGCGGCGACAGCCGCGGCATCGGCGGTAGCGTCGTCGGCGACGCTACCGGTGTTCAGCCCAATGTCCGCCCCTACGTCTCGGCAGACCAGCATCTGGGCGCCCGCGGCGGCGCCGGCCGAACCCGCCCATGCGGCCGGCGCCAAGTTGTCCCAGGTCTTCGCGCGGCTCGAGGGCCGGCCGGAACCGGCCACTTCCAGTGAGCGGGCTCCCGCGCGCCGTTCCTTCCTTGATCGGCTGAATCGCTCGTGAAGATTGTCGCTGTTGTCTCGGCCAAGGGCGGCGTGGGCAAGACCACCCTGTCTGCCAATTTGGCCGAAGCCATGGCCGCGGCAGGGGACCGGGTACTCGCGATGGATCTCGACCCGCAGAATGCACTGCGCCTGCATTTCGCCATGCCGCCCGAGAACACCTCCGGCCATGCGCGCTCTGCACTGGCGGGCCAGACTTGGCACCACGGTACGTACCAAGGCCGCTCGCGTGTGCTGGTTATGCCATTTGGCTCCCTCAACGACGCAGACCGCGCCGCATTCGAAGCTCACCTGTTGGCGGATCCGAGCTGGCTGCATCGCCAACTCGCTGTAGTTGGACTTGGGCCGGACGACGTGGTGGTGCTCGACACTCCGCCCGGCCCATCGCCCTACATGCGGCAGGCACTGTCGTGCGCCCAGTTGTGCTTAGTGGTCTCTTTGCCAGATGCCGCTTCCTACGCCACCCTGCCGCTGATGGACGACTTGATCCAAACCTATTGTGAGGGGAGGTCCGACTATCTTGGGCATGTGCTGGTGATCAACCAGGTCGATGTGAACCGCCAACTTGGCAAGGACGTGGTGCAATTGCTCCGTGCCAAATTGGGTGAACGGGTGCTGGGCATGATTCACCAGGATCAGGCTGTGGCCGAGGCACTCGCTCATGATCTCAGCGTGCTCGAATACGACCCACAGTGTCCAGCCACGCACGATCTGCTGCGCTGCGCTGCATGGGTGCGCCAAACATTGGCCGTGCAGGGAGGCGCCGCGTGAAGCCAGTGGATCCGCGGGCCCTTGACGGCGCCCAACGAGAGGGTATCACCCACCGCTCGCTAGCGGGCCTCTCGACTATATGTCAGCGCATGATCTCTGGGCTTGTCGGACTGTCCCTGTGGAACAGCGCCCCGGTTCGGGCGATCACGCTGGCGCTCGCGCTGGTGATCTCGGTGCCGCTGGATTTCTGGCAGCAGATCGCCTTCACTACGGCCTGCTTCGGGCTAGCGCTGTGGCTGAACCGGGTCAAGGGGCGCTTGGCCACGCTCATGGTGATGTTGCTGTCGATTGCGGCATCCAGCCGGTATATGTACTGGCGCCTGACCGAAACCATGGGCTTTGGCGGCTGGTTCGACGCCGGCTTCGGAATCGGGTTGATGCTGGCCGAGCTATACGCGTTCGTGACACTGATGCTGGGCTACTTCCAGACCGCGTGGCCGCTCCAGCGCCGCCCGGTGCCGATGCCGCCGGACAGCGCGAACTGGCCCACGGTCGACATCTTCATCCCGACCTACAACGAGCCGCTCTCGGTGGTGAAGCCGACGGTGTTCGCCGCCATGTCGCTGGACTGGCCGCGCGACAAGATCAATGTCTATGTGCTCGACGACGGCCGGCGGGAGGAATTCCGCGAGTTCTGCGAGCGGGTCGGCGTCACCCACGTCACGCGCAACCACAATCGCCACGCCAAGGCCGGCAATATCAACGAGGCGCTCAAGAACACGTATGGCGAGTACGTGGCGATCTTCGACTGCGACCACATTCCCACCCGCTCCTTCCTGCAGATCTGCATGGGCTGGTTCCTCAAGGACGGCAAGCTGGCCATGCTGCAGACGCCGCACTATTTCTTCTCGCCGGATCCGTTCGAGAAAAACCTGCGCACCTTCCAGGAAGTGCCCAACGAGGGCGAACTGTTCTACGGCCTGGTGCAAGACGGCAACGATCTGTGGGACGCAACGTTCTTCTGCGGCTCGTGCGCCATCATCCGCCGCGCCCCGTTGCTGGAGGTCGGCGGCATCGCGGTGGAAACCGTGACCGAGGACGCGCACACCGCGCTCAAGCTGCACCGCAAGGGCTACGGCACCGCCTACCTGGCGATTCCGCAGGCGGCGGGGCTGGCCACGGAAAGCCTTTCGGGCCACGTGGGCCAGCGTATCCGCTGGGCGCGCGGCATGGCGCAGATCTGCCGGGTGGACAATCCGCTACTCGGGCCGGGCCTGTCGCTCCCGCAGCGGCTGTGCTACCTCAATGCCATGCTGCATTTCTTCTATGGCCTGCCGCGGCTGGTGTTCCTGACCGCGCCGCTGGCCTACCTGCTGTTCGGCGCCCACGTGATCCAGGCCTCCGCGTTGACCATTGCCATCTTCGCGCTGCCCCACCTGCTGCACGCGAACATGAGCAACTCGCGCATCCAGGGCAAGTTCCGGCATTCGTTCTGGAACGAGGTCTACGAATCGGTGCTGGCGTGGTACATCATGCGGCCGGTGCTGGTGGCCTTCGTCAACCCCGCGGCCGGCAAGTTCAACGTGACGCCCAAGGGCGGGGTGATCGAGGAAGCCTACTTCGACTGGGTGATCTCGCGGCCCTACCTGGTGCTGCTGCTGTTCAACCTGCTGGGCGTGGTGGTGGGCTTCCTGCGGCTGTTCCTGTGGAACCAGTTCGAGGCCACCACGGTGGTGCTGAACCTGATCTGGACCTTCTACAACCTGATCATTCTCGGCGCTTCCATTGCTGTGGCCAGCGAGACGCGGCAGATCCGCGTGGCGCACCGGGTGGCGATGAAGCTGCCTGCCACGTTGCATTTCGCCGATGGCCGTGCCGTGGTGTGCGAGACCATCGACTTCGCCGAGGGCGGCATCGGCATGCGGCTGCCGCCGGGCATGAAGGCGACCGTAGGCGACGC
>NZ_JBYOJU010000061.1:0-48888 GCF_057798855.1 Cupriavidus sp. 96C5-1
ACCACGCCACGCAGTCCCCCAACCTTGAACCCGTTGCCACAGGAGCCCCCAATGGCCGAACTGATGAACCGCGATGATTTCCGTGCCGCCCTTGAAAACGCCATCAAGGGCAAGAGCGCCAACAAGGCCCCCTTCAGCGTGGCATGGGCCAGCGGCAAACTCTCCCGCGACCACCTCGCCCGCTGGGCCGAGAACCACTACCACTACGTCGGCCCCTTCGCCGACTACCTCGCCTACCTCTACGCCCGCACCCCCGACCGCTTCACCGAAGCCAAGGACTTCCTGCTGGCCAATATGTATGAAGAGGAAATCGGCGGCGATCGCCACACCGACCTGCTGATCCGCTTCGCCGAGGCCTGCGGCACCACCCGCGAGCGCGTGCTCGACCCCGACAATATGTCCCCCACCACCCGCGGCCTGCAAAGCTGGTGCTATGCCGTGGCCATGCGCGAAGACCCCGTCGTCGCCGTGGCCGGCCTGGTGGTCGGCCTCGAATCCCAGGTGCCCTCGATCTACCGCAAGCAGACCCCCACCCTGCGCGACAAGTACGGCTTCACCGACGAGGAGGTCGAATTCTTCGACCTGCATATCGTCTCCGACGAAATCCACGGCGAACGCGGCTACCAGATCGTCCTCGAGCACGCCAACACCGTCGAGCTGCAGCAGCGCTGCCTGAAGATCTGCGAGATCGGCGCCCAGATGCGCCTGCTCTACACCACCGCCCTCTACCACGACTACGTCGCGCAGGAGATCCCACTGCCCGAACTGGACATGGCCGCCTGAGGCCCGCCGCTGGGCAAAAAAAGCAGCATCGCATTGGCATTGACGGCTCCGCCCCGGGGCCTGACCGGATAGAGGCTTGGACATCATGGCAGTGGCACAGACAGACGAATTCAACAACTACATCAACGGCGAATGGTCGAAGAGCGCGAGCGGGCGCACCTTCGACAACGTCAACCCGGCCGATACCGCCGATATCGTCGGCCGTTTCCAGGCCTCGAGCGCGGATGATGCGCAGGCCGCGGTGGCCGCCGCCGCCGCCGCTTTCGACGCCTGGAAGAAGACCCCTATCTCCAGGCGCGCCAAGATCCTCAACGGCGCCGCCGACTACCTGGAAGCCAACGCCGACCAGATCGCCGAGGAACTGACCCGCGAAGAGGGCAAGGCGCTCAACCTGAGCAAGGACGAAGTGCTGCGCTCGGCGCAGACGATCCGTTTCTACGCCGTGGAAGGGCAGTCGTTCTCGGGCGAGACGTATCCGCAGGACGATCCCGACATGATCGTCTATAGCCAGCGCGAGCCGCTGGGCGTGGTGACGGTGATCTCGCCGTGGAATTTCCCGGTATCGATCCCGGCGCGCAAGATCGCCCCAGCGCTGATCGCGGGCAACACCGTGGTGTTCAAGCCCTCGTCGGACGCGCCGCTGAGCGGCTACCGCCTGGCGCAGGCATTCGTGGAAGCCGGCATTCCCAAGGGCGTGCTCAATTTCATCACCGGCCGTGCCGGCGACGTGGGCGCCGCCATCACCGAAGCCCCGGCGGTGCGCGCGATTTCCTTTACCGGCTCGACCGCCGCCGGCCGGCATATCCATCGCTCGGTTTCGCTGAGCACACGCACCCAGATGGAGCTCGGCGGCAAGAACCCGCTGATCGTGATGGAAGACGCCGACCTGGACCGCGCGGTGGACCTCACCATCAAGGGCGGCCTGTCGCTGAGCGGCCAGGCCTGCACCGGCACCAGCCGCGTGCTGGTGATGGCATCGGTCAAGGCGGCATACACCGAGAAGCTGCTGGCCAAGGTCAAGGCCCTGAAAATCGGCAGCGGCATGACGCCTGGCATGGACGTGGGCCCGCTCGCCACCCGCAAGCAGCTCGACACCGTGCTCGGCTACGTGCAAGCCGGCAAGGCCGAAGCCACGCACCTGTGCGGCGGCGAGCGCCTGGCAGGCGAGCAATACGGCAAGGGCTTCTATGTCTCGCCGGCCATCTTCACCGACGTCACGCAGCGGATGCGCATCGCCCGCGAGGAAATCTTCGGGCCGGTGATCGCCATCATCGAGGTGAGCAGCTACGCCGACGCCATCGCCAAGGCCAACGACACGGAGTACGGCCTGTCGGCCGCCATCGTGACCGGCAACCCGCGCTATGCGCACGACTTCGCGCACGACATCCAGTCGGGCACGGTCAAGGTCAACCGCACCACCACGGGCAACCTGATCAACGCGCCGTTCGGCGGCCTCAAGCAGTCCAGCACCTCCACGTTCCGCGAGTCGGGCCGGGCGGGACTGGAGTTCTACACCCAGATCAAGACCGTTTATCGCGGCTGCTGAGCCGGCGAAAACGCGTCAAATCGGCCTCAACTAAACAAGGAGCAGGACATGAGAAAAGCCATCAAGCTGGAACTGAAGGAAGCCCGCCACATGGTGGCGGCGGCCATCCGCAAGTCGGAGGAAATCGGCGTGCTGGAATCGATCTGCGTGGTCGATGACGGCGGCTATCCGCTGGCGCTGGAGCGCATGGACGGCGCGCGCATCACCGGCCCGCAGATCGCCTGGAACAAGGCCTTCACCGCCGCCGGCCACAAGCGCTCCACCCACCTGTTCAACCAGGCGCCCAACGGCCCCGCGCTGCCGGGCAATGAAGCCTTCGGCATCCAGTGGAGCTTCGAGGGCAAGTTCGCGGTGTTCGTGGGCGGCTTCCCGATCGTGGTCAATGGCGAAGTCATCGGCGGCATCGGCCTGAGCGGCGGCAACGGCGAGCAGGACACGGCATGCGGCGTGGCCGCGCTGCAGGCCCTGCAGGAACTGCTGGCCAGCGAAGACCTGAAGGTGCTGGTCGAAGCCGATATCAAGAAATAAGCGCCAAGCTTTGCGCAGGTCCCTTGTCTCCCACGTTTTCCGAGTCAGCCATGTCTTACCGCATTCACCTCGTCGAATCCCAGCAATCCTTTGAAGTCGGTGCCGGCGAATCGGTACTGGATGGCGCCCTGCGCGCCAATGTGCCGATGGCGCATGACTGCCGCTTTGGCGGTTGCGCGACATGCCGCGTCAAGCTGGTGGAGGGCACGGTGGCCTATGAGGAATATCCCATGGGCCTGACTCCGGAAGAAGAGGGCGAGGGCTTTGCGCTGGCGTGCCAGGCGCGGCCCACCAGCGATCTGGTGATCAGCACCGAACGCCCTGGCGAGCCATGCGCCGAGCCCGCGCGCCATACGGCCGTGATCCGCAACATCGCGCCGCTCAGCGCGGATGTGGTGCATCTCACGCTCGAATTGCCGCAGGCGGAAGCGCTCGACTACCGTCCAGGCCAGTACCTCAAGATCTTTACCGGCGACGGCATCGCGCGCAGTTTCTCCATGGCTTCGGTGCCCAGGGATCGCACGGTGGACCTGCATGTGCGCCGCATTCCCGGCGGCTACTTCACCGAGCGCTTGCTCGCAGGCCTGCGCTCCGACGACCAGCTGGACGTGGAGTTGCCGCTGGGCGGCTTCTACCTGCGCAAGGACGACTATCGCCCGCTGCTGATGGTGGCCACGGGCACCGGGCTGGCACCGATCAAGAGCATCCTCGAATCGCTGATGGACGATCCGGATTGCCCGCCGGTATCGCTCTACTGGGGCATGCGCTCCGAAGCGGACCTGTACCTGCACGAACAGATCCAGCAATGGGGCGCGCGGCTCTACGATTTCCAGTACGTGCCGGTGCTGTCGCGCGCCGGCGATGCATGGCGCGGGCGGCGCGGCCATGTGCAGCATGCCGTTGCCGCCGACCTGCCGGACTTGTCGGAGCACGCCATCTACCTGTGCGGCTCGCCCGACATGATCCGCGACGCCCGCGGGATGTTCCTCGGGCTTGGCGCCAGCGGCGCGCATATCTACGCAGACAGCTTCACATTCCAACGCAGCTGAACCATGGCGCGCGGGATGGTCCCGCGCGCCGACAAGACGAACATGTCCGACGACCACGGCAGTGTTCCACCCGCCCGCCTGGCGGGCTTTCCCGGCGAGAGCCTCGGCGCCCGCCATTCGCCGCTGTTCGCGCAGGTGACCGACACCTTGCGCCAGCGCATTGTCGGCGGCGTGTACCGCCAGGGCGACCGGCTGGTGGAGCACACGCTGTCGGCGGAACTGGGCGTGTCGCGCGTGCCGGTGCGAGAGGCGCTGCGCGCGCTGGCCGCCGAAGGCCTGGTGCGCATCGAGCCGCGCCGCGGCGCTTCGGTGGCGTGCCTGTCGGCGCATGTCGTGCGGGAGATGGTCGAGGTGCGCGCCACGCTGGAAGGCCTGAACGCCAAGCTGGCCGCGCAACGGCGCGATCCACGGCTGGTCGCCGAGCTGCGGGAGGTCCTGCGCCAGGGCAGCGCGGCCGCGTGCGGCGGCGAGGACGAACGCCTGCTCACGCTCAATTTCCGTTTTCACGAGGTGCTGGGCAACATCGCCGCCAATGGCGTGCTGCAGGAGATGATGCGCTCCTTGCGCGAGCGCACCGGGCTGGTGTTCGCGCCGGCGCACCGGCTGCGCGCGCAGCAGAACTGGGACGAGCACGCCCAGATCCTGCGGGCTGTGATCGCGGGCGACGCCGACCTTGCCGCGCTGCTCGCCGCCCGCCACGTCTACAGCGCGGCGGAGGCGGCCACGCCTGTCGGCCCCTGGTAGCCCGGCCGTCTGCCCCTAGCCGCGCAGCGCCACGGCAATGGCATGGTCCAGGTGCTCCATGCCGAAGGTCACGTCCTGTATCACGCCATTGACGAAGAAGGACGGCGTGCCGCGCACATGGCTGGCGAGGCCACTGTGCTGGTGCTCTCGCACGCGCTGCAGGTAGGTGTGGGCCTTCATGTCGTAGTCATAGCGCTCCAGATCCAGTTCCAGCGTGGCGGCGTACTCTCGCAGCATCGCTGGCTTGATGCCGTGATGCTGCTCGAATATCTGCTGGTGCATGGGCCAGAACTTGTGCTGGGCCCCTGCCGCCTCGGCCGCTTCGGCAGCGGCTTCCGCCTGCGGGTGCCAGGCCGACAGCGGGAAATGGCGGTACACGAAGCGCAGGCGGTCGTGGTAGCGGGCAAGCAGGATCTTCACGCCGCCGTAGGCCAGGCGGCAATACTGGCATTCGAAGTCCCCGTACTCCACCACGGTGACGTGGGCCGATGCAGGCCCCAGTAGGTGGTCGGTCTTTTCAACGGGCGTCGACAGCATGGCATTCTCCTTGAAGGTCTGGCGCATGGGGGTTGGCTTGCGCGCGCGCCGTGCCGCCGTCAGGCAATGACCAGCTTGTCGATATAGCACCAGCGCCAGGTTTCGCCGGGCTCGAACGACTGGATCACCGGATGCGCCGTGGCCAGGAAATGCCGGGTGGCGTGCTTGTTGGGCGAGTCGTCGCAGCAGCCGACATGGCCGCAGCACAGGCAGATGCGCAGGTGCACCCACTCGTCGCCGCTGCGCAGGCATTCCTCGCAGCCTTCGGCGCTAGGGGTCACGGAATGGATCAAGGCAAGGTGCGGACACGCCGTTGTCATTGCTGTACTCCCTGTTGGGCGCCGGCAGGGCAGGCCCATGCCGCGCGGCACGCGGATGAGCCAGGGTCTTTCATTGTAGGCGGCGAAGTTGCGAAGGGAAGCGTGGCTGTCGACGCGTTGCGCGCTGCTGTCGCCTAGACTCAACGGATGGCCCGATCCGGCCTGAAATCCGATTTCCGTTTCCCATTTCGCATATTCCATTGCACACAGGAGGATGACCATGACCTGCAAGATCCAGGTAGTCTTCTACAGCATGTACGGACACGTCTACAAGATGGCGGAAGCCGTGGCGGCAGGCGCGCGCGAAGTCGCCGGCACCGAGGTGACCCTGCTCCAGGTGCCGGAACTGGTGCCGGACGCCGTGCTGGAAAAGAGTGGCGCCAAAGCCGCCCGCGCGGCCTTTGCGCATGTGCCCATCGCGCAGCCGGACAAACTGGCCGACGCCGATGCCATCCTGTTTGGCACACCGACGCGGTTTGGCAACATGTGCGCGCAGATGCGCAATTTTCTGGACCAGACCGGCGGGCTGTGGATGAGCGGCGGGCTGGTGGGCAAGGTCGGCAGTGTCTTTACCAGCACGGCCAGCCAGCATGGCGGGCAGGAAACCACCATCACCAGCTTCCACAGCACGCTGCTGCACCAGGGCATGGTGATCGTCGGCGTGCCTTACGCCGAGGCGCGCCTGCTGGACATGAGCCAGATCACCGGCGGCACACCCTATGGCGCTTCCACCCTGACGGGAGCCGACGGCTCGCGCCAGCCTAGCGAGAACGAACTGGCGATCGCAAAGTACCAGGGCCGGCACGTGGCCGGCATCGCAGTAAAGCTCGCGGCGCGCTAGCGGGTACTTTCGGGTACGCCTAGGCCGGGCGCTCGTTCTCCACCTCGGCCAGCACCGCGTCCAGGGTGTCGGCCAGCAGGTCGGCGTGCGCTTCGGTGAACACCATCGGCGGGCGGATCTTCAGGATGTTGGCCGCTTCGCCGGTGGCGCCAACCAGCACATGGCGGCGCCGCAGCCCGTTGACGATGCGCGCGGTCTGCGCCGTCGCGGGCCGGCTGGCATCGCCGCCATCGAGAAACTCGACCGCCACGAAGAGCCCGGCGCCGCGGATATCGCCGATCAGCGGGTGCCGCGCCGCCACGCCCGCCAGGCGCTCGCGCAGGTACGCGCCAACGCGCCGTACCTGTGCCACGAGCTGCGTCTGCTCGATGACATCGAGCACGGCCATGCCGGCGGCGACGGAAACCGGGTTGCCGCCGAAGGTATTGAAATACCGGCACTCGCGGCCAAAGGCTTGCAGCACCTCGGGGCGCACGGCCAGCCCGGCGAGCGGATGGCCGTTGCCCATCGGCTTGCCCATGGTGACGATGTCGGGCACCACGCCATGACGCTGGAAGCCCCAGAACGCGTCTCCGGTGCGCCCCAGTCCCGGCTGCACCTCGTCGGCGATGAACACGCCGCCGGCCGCGCGGATGGCGGCCACCGCCTCCCGCAGGAAGCCGGGCGGATCGGTGAAGATGCCGTCGCTGGAGAACACGGTATCGACCAGCAGCGCGGCGGGGCGGATGCCGTGCGCGCGCAGGTCTTCGATGGCGTGCCGCACGCCTTCGGCAAAGGCCGCGCCGAGCTGTGCGGCCGGCACGCGCAAGCTGTCCGGCGCGGGCACGGTACGCACGTTGTCGCCAAGCTTCACGTAGCGCCCGAGCGAGGGCGATGCCTCGGCAATGGACGTGGTGACTCCGTGATAGGCAAAGCGCGTGATGATCAGCCCTTGCGCGCCGGTGTGGGCGCGGGCGATGCGCATGGCCAGGTCGTTGGCCTCGCTGCCGGTGCAGGTGAGCATGGCATGGCCCAGCGCGTCCGGCATGGTCGCCAGCAGGCGCTCGGCATAATCCAGGATGCCCTCGTGCAGGTAGCGCGTATGCGTGTTCAGCTGCGCCGCCTGGCGGGCGATGGCATCCACTACATGCGGATGGCAATGGCCGACGGACGCCACGTTGTTGTACGCATCGAGGTAGCGCTCGCCGCTGGCGTCGTAAAGCCATACGCTTTCGCCGCGCACGATGTGCAGCGGCTCGTCGTAGAACAGGCGGTACGCGGGCCCGAGCACGCGAGCGCGCCGCTCGGCCAGTTCGGCAACGCAGGGGATAGCTGCGGCAATGGTCATCGGATTCCTTGGTATCGTGGTCAAGCCAGTCCGCAGGCCCGGTGCAGGACGTTGCGCGCGTGCTCCGCGGGGATGACGTCGCAGGCCGCCAGCCGCTCCCAGGAGACCGCGTTGTTGCGCAGCAGGTAAGGGGCGTTCTCCGGATGCCGCGCGGCGCGCCAGCCGCTGATGGCGACCACCATCACCAGCCGGGCCTGCACCAGGTCGAACAGCACGTCGATCTCGTCCGCCTCCAGGGGCAGCACCGCGTGGTACGCGGCGACGAAGTCCGCCAGCGTGGCCATGGTATCGCCGGCCGGGTCGACCTGGTAGGCGGCGGCCACGGCCAGGTCGTCGATCAGCGGCGCATGGACCATGTCGCCAAAATCCAGCACGCCCGCGATGCGCGCATGGTCAAGCGGGTCGACCAGCACGTTGTAGATGTTGAAGTCGTTGTGGATCGGCTGGGCCCGCAGGCGCGCCAGCTGGGGCCGCACGTTGGCGGCGAAGCGATCCAGCGCGCGGAGTGCCAGTTTGCGGCGGCTCTCGTCCGGGACGCTGTCGAGCAGCCCGCGCACGCTGTCGGCACGCTGGATGTCCCACGGCAACGCCAGCTGGCCGGCAGGATGGCGGAAGTCGCGCAGCGCCAGGTCGAGCCGGGCCAGCGTGCGCGCCAGCGCCCGCGCCTGCGCCTGCGAGCGCTGCGCCTTGGGCAGCGGCTCGCCCGGCAGGTAGCTGAACAGCCGCGTCACGCGGGCATCCCCGCCGGGCGGCTGCGCGACCAGCGACGGCTCGCCCGCCAGGGTCGGCACGATCCGCTGCACGGGCAGGCCGGGATCGGCCGCGGCGATGTGCAGCAGTGCCTGGGTCTGGAAGTCAGCCACCAGCGGCAGCTCGGCGGGATGGGATACCTTGAGCATATAGCTTGCCGCCGGCGTCTCCAGCAGGAAGTTGCGGTCGCGCTCGCCGGTCAGCGGGGAGAGCCGCCCCGCCAGCCCGTACTGCTGCGCCAGCAGGTCCATGGCCCACGCCAGCGGGACTTCCGGAGAGCCTTCGCCAAGCACATCCGCGGCAGCCAGCGCCGCGCTTGCCGGCCCGTTCATGCCGCGCTCGCGAAGCCGCGCAGCGCGCTGGACAGGTTGGGGCCGAGATCGTCGGAGAGGTAGCCACCTTCCTGCACCAGCACCGTCGGCAGGCCCAGCCGCGCGATCTCCGCGGTGATGAGCGCGAAGCCGGGCGTGGTGACGGCCAGCGCCTGGTACGGATCGCGCTCGTGCGCGTCCAGCCCCAGCGCCACCACCAGCGCGCCGGGCGCGAAGGCGCGGATGCTCTGGCACACGTCGCGCAGCGCCGCCAGGTAGGCCTCGTCGCCGGTGCCGCGCGCCAGCGGCCGGTTGATGTTGTAGCCCAGGCCCTCCGCCTCGCCGCGCTCGTGCGCATGGCCGGTGAAGAAGGGCGTGAACAGCATCGGATCGCCGTGCAGCGACACGGTCAGCACATCGTTGCGGCGATAGAAGATGCCCTGCGTGCCGTTGCCGTGGTGCATGTCGATGTCGAGGATGGCAACGCGGTCATGGTGGCGGCGCAGGTGCTGCGCGGCAATGGCGGTGTTGTTCAGGTAGCAGAAGCCATTGGCGCGGTCCGCGTAGGCGTGGTGGCCCGGCGGGCGGCACAGCGCGTAGGCGGCGCGTTCGCCATCGGCCACCAGTTGCGCGGCATGGGTGGCCACGTCGGCCGAGCCGACCGCCGCGCGCCAGGTATTGGGCCCGATGGAGCAGGCGGCGTCGCCCATGTGGAAGCCCGCCTGGCCGACCACGCTGTCGGGGTAGGTGCAGGGCTGGCCGGGGAAGGGGTGGATGTTGGGCAACACCTCTTCGGAGGCATCGGGCAGGAGTTGCCAGCGGTCGTAGGCGGTTTCCAGGAAACGCAGGTACTCCGGCGTGTGGATCGCGGCGCGCGGGCCCGGGCCGTGATCGGCAGGGGCGATCACGTCGTGGCCGTCGGCGCGCACCGCCGCCAGCAGGCGCAGGGCGCGCTCGGGCTGCTCGTTGCTGCGCTTCATCCTGCCGCGCACCATGAACGCGTGCGGGTCGTGGTCGAGATGCAGATCGCTGTAGACGACTTTCATAGGACGGACTCCATGGCGGGCGCGTTGGCGACACCCTGTTTTTTCATGAACACCGCCCGGACATGGACCCAGGCGTCCTCGATATGGAAGCGCACCGCGGCCTGCGCCGCGGCTTCGTCACGCCGCGCGATCGCCTCGGCGATGGGGCGATGGGTCTCGGCCACGGCCTTGGGGTCGTGGTACACGCTGTCGATCAGCGCGACGATCATGCGGATCTCCGTTTGCATCATGGAGAACATGCGATGCAGGTAGGCATTGCCGGACAGCTCGCAGATGGCCGTGTGGAACGCCAGGTCGCGCGCCACCCGCTCGATCTGCGGCAGCGATTCCGCCTCCTGCACCATGCGCTCGACCATGGCCACGAGCTGCTGCAGCCCGGCCTCCGGCGCCTGCTTGCAGGCGAGCGAGGCGGCCATCAGCTCCAGGTTCAGCCGGACCTGGAACAGGTCGTCGATCTCGCGCACCGTGACCGTGCGCACCGCAAAGCCATGGCGCGGGCGCGACACCAGCACGCCCTGGCGCTCAAGCCGCCGCGCCGCCTCGCGCACCGGCGCGCGGCTGACATTCATGCGGCGGGCGATGTCCGCCTCGACGATGCGGCTGCCGGGCGGCAGGCGGCCTTCGACAATGGCCTGGGTGAGCTGGGCCTCCACCGCTGCCACCAGGTCGGAAACTTCGATGGAAGCAAACGGTGAGGATTCTTCGAATGCGGAATCAGACATGGGCTTAGTCCTTGGCTCGGGCTACGACCGGCCGCGCCGGCGCCGCTGGCGGCGCCAGCCGAGCGCGCAACGCGAGGTAGCCGCCCGACAGCATGATCAGCACGATGCCCGCCAGCGCGATGCCATCGGGCGGGCGCTGGAAGACAAAGGTGCTGATCAGCACGGCGAGCAGCAGTTGAAAGTAATTGAGCGGCGCGAGCGTGGAGGCGGCAACGCGCCGGAAGGCGGCAAGCAGCAGCAGCTGTGCCAGGCCGCTGCAGGCGCCGCCGGCCATCATCAGCAAGAGATCGGGCGCGGACGGCATGACCTCGGGCAGCGTCGCCAGCGCGGGCACGCCGGTCACCACCAGGCAGATCAGCGCGGTCCAGGCGTAGAGCACCGGCCCGGCAACCTCGCCGGCCAGCCGGCGCGTCAGCAGCTGGAAGGCCGCATAGCACACGGCCGAGACCATCATCAGCACGGTGCCGACGAAGGGCAGGTCACCGCCCGGCCGCACGATCAGCAGCATGCCGCCAAAGCCAGCCAGCACGGCCGCCCACTGCGCGGGTCCCACCCGCTCGCCCAGCACCGCCGGCGACAGTGCCACCATGATCAGCGGCGCGGTGAAGTAGATCGCCGTGGCCTCGGCCAGCGGCATGTACACCAGCGCCGCCATGAAGCAGCTGGCGACGATGCCAAGCGCCAGGCCGCGCGCCAGCAGCAGCCACTTGCAGGGCGTGCGCCACAGCTTCAGGCCGCCTGCGCGCAGCAGCCACACCAGCGCGATGACGCTCACCGACACGTAGCGGGTGAGGTTCATCATCGGCGCCGAGTGATCGCGCAGCATCCACTTGCAGAAGGCGTCGTAGCTGGCGAACGCCACCAGCGCGCAGAAGAACAGCAGGATGCCGTTGCGGCGCGCGCTCGCCGTGGTCAGCCGCAGCGAGGGATTGGCCGGCCCGGTCATCAGGCCGCAGCCTTGTTGCCACCATTGCCGCCATCGCCGCAGGCTGGCAACTCACGCTCCAGCGCCGCCATGGCCCGCTCGAAGCGCGCGAACAGTGCATCGATCTGCGCCTCGGTGATGATCAGCGGCGGGCAGAAGGCGATGGTGTCGCCCATGGCGCGCACGATCAGGCCTTGCTCCTGCGCCAGTTGCGCCAGGCGCGCGCCAGCCTTCAGCGCCGGGTCGAAAGCGCGCCGCGCCGCCGGATCCGCCGCCAGCTCGATCGCGCCCAGCAGGCCGACCCCGCGCACCTCGCCCACCAGCGCGCGCCCGGCATAAGCCCGCAGCGCCTGCTGGAAGCGCGGCGTGACCGCGTTCACGTGGTCGAGGATGCGGTCGTCCTCGTAGACCCGCAGCGTTTCCAGCGCCACCGCCGTGGTGACCGGATGGCCAGAGTAGGTGAAGCCATGGCCAAAGGTGCCGATCTTGCCGCTGTTGGCGGCAATCGCCGCGTGTACCTGCTCCGACACCATGACCGCCGAGATCGGCATATAGCCGGAGGACAGCGCCTTGGCGCAGGTGAGGATGTCCGGCTGCATGCCGTAGGTGGTGGAGCCGAACATCGCGCCGGTGCGCCCAAAGCCGCAGATCACCTCGTCGGCGATCAGCAGGATGTCATGGCGGCGCAGCACGGCCTGGATCTCGGCGAAGTAGGTGGCCGGCGGCACGATCACGCCGCCCGCGCCCATCACCGGCTCGGCGATGAAGGCGCCGATGGTCTCGGGGCCTTCCGCCTGGATCAGGGCTTCCAGCTCCTGCGCCAGGCGGGTGGCAAAGGCCGCTTCGCTCTCTTCTGGCGTGCCATAGCGGTAGTGGTGCGGGCAGCCGGCGCGCAGGATGCGGTCGATCGGCAGGTCGAAATCGCGATGATTGGCCTGCAGGCCGCTGAGGCTCGCCGCCGCCACCGTGACGCCGTGATAGGCGTTGGTGCGCGCGATGATCTTCTTCTTGTCCGGCTTGCCGATGGCGTTGTGGTAGTACCAGACCAGCTTGACGGCGGTGTCGTTGGCCTCCGAGCCGGAGTTGGCGAAGAACACCTTGGACATCGGCACCGGCGCCATCGCGACCAGCTTCTCGGCCAGCATGATGGCGGCCGGGTTGGAGCGATGGTTGAAGGTGTGATAGCAGGGCAGCGTGCGCATGGCCTGCACCCCGGCCTCGATCACGCGCGCGTGGCTGAACCCGAGCGAGCTGCACCACAGGCCCGACATGCCCTCCAGGTAGCGCTTGCCCTGGTCGTCCTCCACATAGATGCCGTCGCCTTTGGTGATGACGAGCGGGCCGACGCCGGGGTGGGCGGCCAGGTTGGTGAAGGGATGCAGGTGGGCCGCGATATCGTCGGCGGCAAGGGCGGCGTGCGAGGGCAAGGCGACGGTCATGTCAGTGACGTCCTGTGGTCGTGGTCTGGTGTGTCGGAGAGTTGGCGCGGCGGCATGGCAAGGCCAAGATCAATATCCCTGTGCCGGGTCGACCGCCACCGCGGGTCGCTGCCCGCGGCGCAGCTGAGCCAGATTATCCAGCGTCTGGCGCGCGATCGTGGCCGAATCGGTGCGTGCCGCCACGTGTGGCGTGGCTTTGATGCGCGGATGCCGCCAGAACGGATGCGCGGATGGCAGCGGCTCGTGCTGGAACGCGTCCAGCGTGGCCGCGCCCAGCGTGCCGTCGTCCAATGCGCGCAGCAGGTCGGCCTCAACCAGGTGGCTGCCGCGGCCCACGTTGATCAGATGCGCGCCGCGCGGCAGGCGGGCGAACAGGCCGGCGCACAGGAAGCCCTGCGTCTGCGCGGTCAGCGGCAGCAGGCAGACCAGCGCATCGCAGCCCGCCAGGAAGGCATCCAGGCCGTCCTGGCCGTGGAACCCTTCGACGCCCTCGGGCAGGTCCGCCTTGGGGCCGCGGCTCCAGCCGCGCACCGCGTAGCCCACGGCCTGCAGCGCGCGGGCGCTGGCAATGCCCAGCGTGCCAAGCCCTGCGATGCCCACGCGGTAGCGCGATGGTGCCACGATGGGCTGCTCCTGCCACTGCCCGGCCGCCGCGCTGGCAAGATACGCGCCCATGCTGCGCTGGTGGTGGATCACGGCCCACGTCACGTAGGCCGTCATGCTGCCGGCCATGGCGGTATCCACGATGCGGCAGACGGTGGGCCCGCTGGGCAGGTCCGGGTCGCTCAGCAGGTGGTCGATGCCCGCGCCCAGCGACTGCACCAGCTGCAGGTTGGGCATGGCGGCCAGCAGGCCCGGCGGGGGCGCCCAGCAGACCGCGGCATCGATGTCGCCCAGCGCGCCCAGGTCGGGTCCAACGCGCAGGTCCACCCCCGGCGCCGCCGCGCGGAAGGCGGGGACGAGGTAGTGCATGTCGAGCACGCTGCTCAGCAGTGCCACGCACGGTGGTTTGCCGGTCGTCATGTCCAAGGTTTCGGCGGGATTATCGAGATCGGTGCGCGTCATGCGTAGCCTCCGACGGCCTGCAAGCGGGCCGGCTCCGGCGCCTCGTCCACATCCTGCGCCCTGGCCAGGCGTGGGATGGCGTCGATCAGCTTGCGCGTGTACGGATGCTCGGGCGCGCTCAGCACGCGGGCCGTCTCGCCGTACTCGACCACCTCGCCCCGCTGCATCACCGCGATCTTGTCGCACATCTGCGCGGCCACGCGCAGGTCGTGGGTGATGAAGACCATGGCCAGCTTGAATTGCTCGCGCACCTTGGCGAACAGCTCCAGCACCTGCGCCTGCACCGACACATCCAGCGCGGAGACGGGCTCGTCCGCCACCAGCAGCTCCGGCTGCATGGCCAGGGCCCGGGCAATGCCGATGCGCTGGCGCTGCCCGCCGGAGAATTCATGCGGATAGCGCTCGGCTGCCTCCGGCCCCAGCCCGACCAGGCCGAGCAGCTCGCGCGTGCGGGCTTGCGCTTCTTCGCGCGACACGCCCTGCGCGATGGGGCCAGCCGCGATGGCCGCGCCGATCCGGTGGCGCGGATTGAGCGACGCATAGGGGTCCTGGAACACCATCTGCAGCTTGCCGCCCGCGCGCTGCAGCAGCCCGCCGCCCTGGGACAGGTTGCGCCCGTTGATCACGATGCGGCCGCTGTCGAACGGTGCCAGGCCGACGATGCAGCGGCCCACGGTGGATTTGCCGGAGCCCGATTCGCCCACCAGCCCGAGCGTCTGCCCGCGCAGCAGCTCGAAGTTCACGTTGCGCGCGGCCTGCACCTCGCGCCCGCGCCGCAGCAGGCCGCCGCCGGTGCGGTAGGTCTTGCACAGGTCCTGCACCTGCAGGACCCGGTTGACCTCGGCCTGCGCGGGGGGCTGGCGCAGATGGCCACCCGGAATGGCGCTGATCAGCTTGCGGGTGTAGGGGTGCTGCGGATCGGTCAGCACGCGCGCGGCCGGCCCGGCCTCGACGATGTTGCCGGTCTGCATGACCACCACCTGGTCGGCGATCTCCGACACCACGCCAAAGTCGTGCGTGATGAACAGCACGGCCATGCCGCGCCGCTTCTGCAGGTCGCGGATCAATTGCAGGATCTGCGCCTGCGTGGTCACGTCGAGCGCGGTGGTGGGCTCATCGGCGATCAGCAGGCGCGGCTCCAGCGCCATGGCGCACGCGATCATCACGCGCTGGCGCTGTCCGCCCGACAGGCGGAAGGGGTAGCTGTCGTACAGCAGCGCCGGATCGGGCAGGCCCACGTCGGCCAGCGCCGCCACGATGCGCCTGCGCTTTTCGGTGGCGGACAGGCGCAGGTGCGCGTCGAAGACTTCAGCGATCTGGTCGCCGATGCGCATCACCGGGTTGAGCGCGGTCATGGGCTCCTGGAACACCATGCCGATCTTCTGCCCGCGCAAATCGCGCATGGCGTCGTCATCCAGCCGCAGCAGGTCCTGGCCCTCGAACAGGATGCGCCCGGCAACCGGCTCCACGTGCGGCCGCGGCAGCAGGCCCATCACCGCATTGGCGATCATGGACTTGCCCGAGCCGGACTCGCCCACCACGCACAGCGTCTGGCCGGCCTGCAGCGTCAGCGAGGCGCCTTGCACCGCCAGCGTGCGGTCGCCGCCGGCCGGCAGGCGGATGCTCAGGTCCTGGATATCAAGTACCGGCGTGCTCATCGTCCGCTCCCGCCAAGGCGCGCGTTCAGCGCGTCGTTCAGGCCTTCGCCCACCATATTGAGCGCCAGCACCGTCAGCAGGATGGCCGTGCCGGGAAACACCGCCATCCACCAGGCCTGGCGCAGCACCGTGCGGGCCGAGCCCACCATATAGCCCCAGCTCATGTGGTTGGGGTCGCCGAGCCCAAGGAAGCTCAGGCTGGATTCGAGCAGGATGGCGGTCGCCACCATCAGCGAGGCCATCACCACGATCGGGGAGCTGGCATTGGGCAGGATCTGCGACAGGATGATGCGCGGCGTCGATTGCCCGGCCAGCTTGGCGGCCTGCACGAAGTCGCGCTGGCGCAGCGTGAGGAACTCGCTGCGCACCAGGCGCGCCACCGGCGGCCAGGACACGATGGCGATGGCCGCCACGATGGAGCCGATCGACGGCTCGAAGATCGCCACCAGCACCAGCGCCAGCGCAAAGCTCGGCACCGCCTGGAACAGCTCCGTGAAGCGCATCAGCGCCGCATCGATCCAGCCGCCGAAGTAGCCGGAGATGGCGCCCAGCGTCACGCCGATCAGCAGCGAGACCACGGTGGACACCACGCCGATCAGCAGCGAGATGCGCGCGCCGTGGATCACGCCCGCCAGGATGTCGCGCCCCATGGTGTCGGTGCCCATGGCAAAGCCGGGCTCCTGCATGGGTTGCAGGAACGGCTGCTGCACCATGTCCCAGGGATCGTGCCCGGCCAGCCACGGGCCGAACAGCGCGAGCACGGCAAAGCCCACCAGCACCGCCATGCCGAGCACGGCCGCCTTGTTGCGGCAGAAGCGCCGCCAGAAAGTATTTTTCATTGCATCTCGATCCGCGGGTCGACCAGCGTGTAGACAAAGTCGGTCAACAGGTTGAACAACACGGCCATGGCCGCGGTGACCAGGAAGCAGCCCAGCAGCAGGTTGTAGTCGCGCTGCAGCAGGGCATCGAACATCAGCCGGCCGATGCCGGGCCAGGCGAACACCGTCTCGGTCAGCACCGCGCCGCCGATCATGCCGCCGGCCTGGATGCCGGCCAGCGTCACCACCGGCAGCAGCGCGTTGCGCAGGATGTGGGCGCGCTGGATGCGTCCCGGGCGTACGCCCTTGGCGCGCGCGGTCTTGACGAAATCCATCTGCGCCACCTCCAGCATCGAGGCCCGGGTCATCCGCGCATACACCGCCATGTAGAACAGCGCCAGCGTGAGCGCGGGCAGCACCAGGTGCGAGGCAATGTCGAACGCCAGCGCCAGGCCGTGCAGGTCCGCCCCCACGGTGAAGTAGCCAAAGCCGGGCAGCCAGTCGAGCTTCACCGAGAACAGCAGCACCGCCATCATCGCCAGCCAGTAGAGCGGCGTGGCGTAGAACACCAGGGCGAACAGGGTGATGGCGTTGTCCACCCAGCTCCCCGCGCGCCGGCTCGCCCATGCCCCCAGCACCACGCCGAACAGCACCGAGAGCAGGAAGGCGCTGCCGGTCAGGATCAGCGTGGCCGGCAGGCGCTGCAGGATCAGGTCCAGCACCGGCTGCTGCTGCCGGTAGGAGAAGCCCAGGTCCAGGTGCACCACGTGGCCGAGGTAGGTGGCGAGCTGCTCCGGCACCGGCTTGTCCAGCCCGAACTGCGTGCGCAGCTGCGCGACGAACTGCGGGTCGGAGGCGCCGGCCTCGCCGGCCATCACCGAGACCGGGTCGCCCGGCGCGGCCCGGATCAGCAGGAAGTTGACGGTTGCGATGACCAGGATCGCGATCACGCCCTGTACCACCCGGCCTAGCATGCGCTGCGTACGACTCATGGCTTTGCCCCAGAGAAGAAGATGACTGCCATCACGCCAGCCAGGCGCGGCCGATGCCGTCGTTCAGGCCAATGCCGGAACTGATGGGATTGTTGATGCGGCTGCGGTACAGCGTGGGGAAGTTGAGCTCGTGCATCCACACCACCGGCATCTCGTCGACCAGGATCTTCTGCACCTCGTGATAGATCGCCGCGCGCTTGGCCGGGTCGATCTCGCGCGCGCCGGCCTGGAACAGCTCGTCGACCTTGGCGTTGCGATAGCCCTCGACGTTGTTGAACGGCGAGCCCTGCGCGATGTTGTCCGAGGTGTAGTTGCGCGCCACGCCCAGGGCCGGGTCGCCGTACTGGTAGACGTAGGTGAAGGCAAGGTCGTAGTCCCACTTGTTCAGCCGCTCGCCCCAGCCCGCCACGTCGGTCGGCGTCATCTCGATCTTCACGCCGGCCTGCTGCAGGTTCTGGCGCACGATCTCGGCCGAGCGGGTCCAGGTTTCACCATAGGGCAGGGGAAGCAGGCGCAGGGTCTCGCCCTTGTAGCCGGATTCGGCCAGCAACTGTTTGGCGCGGGCCAGGTCGCGCGGATACTTGGCCACGTCGGTGCTGGCGTACTTGATGTGGCTGTTGAAGGGGCCGGTTGCGCTCTTCGCATAGCCTTGCCAGGCCACCTTGGCGATCGCGTCGCGGTCGATGGCAAAGGCCAGCGCCTGGCGGAACTTGATATTGTCCATCGGCGCCTTGCGGTTGTTGACCCACAGCCAGGAGTGCGGGGCGAAGAATTCCCAGCCCTTGGTGGTGACCTGCACGCCGGGCAGCTTGCTCAGGCGCGCCACGTCGAAGTACTCCACCGCGCCGCCGGGCACCAGGTCGACCTTGCCGGACTCGAACGCGGCGGCCCGCGCCGACGCATCGGGAATCACGTGGAAGTACACGCTGTCGACCAGCGGCACGTCGGGCTGGTGATATGCCTCGTTGCGCACCAGCTGGATGTACGAGCCGCGCACCCATTCCTTGAACTTCAGCGGACCGGTGCCGATGGGCCGGGCGTTGGCCGGGTTGGTCAGGAAATCCGTGCCCTCGTAGATATGCTTGGGCACCATGGGCATGGTGCCCACTTCGAAGATGCCGAGGAAGGGGCCAAATGGGTATTTCAGCTTGAACTCGACCGTGAGCGGGTCCACCGCGCGGATGCTCTCCACCGCCGCCAGGTTGGCGCGCAGCCGGGCATGCGTCTTGCGCAGGAACACGTCGGCGGAGAACACCACGTCAGCCGCGGTGAACGGCTTGCCGTCATGCCAGGTGACCTTGGGCTTGAGCTTGAACGTGTACAAGGTGCCGGCCGGGTTCACCGTCCAGGAGGTTGCCAGCGAAGGCTGCGGTTCCAGCTTCTCGTCATAGCGCAGCAGCCCCTCGTAGATGTTGCCGGAGATCAGCTGGGTGGGGCCGTTCTGGGTGATGCCGATCATCAGGCCGGACGGCTCCGGCTGCACGAGCGCGTTGATCACGCCCCCCTTCTTTCCCGCCGCGAGGACGTGGAACGGAACACCGGCGAGCGACAGCCCGGTGGTGGCAACACCCATCTTGATCAGTTGGCGACGATTCATTGCGGAACTCTCCTGGGGGCTAGGGACAGATAACTGGCAACACGTAAAGACACGTAACCGACAAGCCGGAATGGGTAAGGCGGGCAGGGCGTCAGTCGCGGAACGACGTGGCGGCGGCTGGCTCCAGCCGCTCCAGCAAGGCGCGCCATTCGCGCGCGTACGGGTCGGCTGCGCCCGGCTTGCGGTTGGTGTCGCCGCTCTCATACTGGCGCGCGGTCTTCTCGCAGATGGCTGCCGGCACCGGATTGACCGGCTGGCCGCTGGACTGGATCGCCACCTGCACGCGGCAGGCGCGCTCCAGGTTGTGCATCAGGATGAAGGCCTCGGCCACGCTGCGGCCCAACGTCACCAGGCCGTGGTTGCGCAGGATCAGGGCGCGCTTGTCGGGTCCCAGGTCGGCCACCAGCCGCTCGCGCTCCTCATGGTCGAGCGCGATGCCTTCGAAGTCGTGGTACGACACGCGGTCGTGGAATTGCAGCGCCCACTGATTCGACGGCTGCAGGCCGCAGGCCAGCGACGAGACGGCCACGCCCGCCACCGTATGCGTATGCAGCACGCACACCGCGTCGTGCCGGGCGGCATGCACCGCGCTGTGGATGGTGAAGCCAGCCGGGTTCACGTCTTGCCCGGGAGGGCCGCTGACGATGTTGCCGTCCAGGTCGATGCACACCAGCGAAGACGCGG
Organism: Cupriavidus sp. 96C5-1; assembly: GCF_057798855.1. Classification (NCBI taxonomy): domain Bacteria; kingdom Pseudomonadati; phylum Pseudomonadota; class Betaproteobacteria; order Burkholderiales; family Burkholderiaceae; genus Cupriavidus; species Cupriavidus sp. 96C5-1. Next base: position 19,683 of record NZ_JBYOJU010000061.1, read on the forward strand.
TGATATCCCGGAACAACATCCCGAACGGGTTGATCAGGAAGCGGTCCCCGGTGCCCGGCACCCGGGCCGAGATATGGGTGTAGATGCTGTCGTCCATGCCATACAGGGCGACCAGGCGGTATGCGGCGGCGAGATCCTCACGCACTCGTTGCTCGGCCTCGGAGATGGCGGGAACCAGGCGGGAAGAGACGTTGTTGCCCATGTTTGGGTTTCCTCGGGTTGGCGATCGGGTAACTGTAGGTCGATGGTCAGCTGTCGACAGTTGGCATTTATACCGATTACGCAAAGTTCAGGCCACGTTTGCCGGGATCCCTCATCCTTGCTGCGGCGCGGTATATAACTGCTTGAATTTCAAGGGGATATCGTGGCCATCCACGCGGGTCCAGGCTCAGGCAGTGAGGAGGCAGCGCGTGCTCGCTGGTGGTGCGATGCGCAAGAAATGGGCGCCGGCGGGCTGGCCCGGGGCGTGGAGAACAGGAATGGGGCGCGGCAGGAAAAGGGCGCGGCATGCCCGGATTGCAACACCTCGGCATTGCGAGTTGCATTGGCGCCACTTTGCGCCGATTGCTGGATTTGCTTGACTCTTGCCGGGATGCGTCTATCATTCGCCTGATTGCTGCACTGCAGCAATCGCGATGATGCCGCTCACGAAACCCCCTTCGGCAGCGTTGGATCATCCCCAGGAGACTATTTCATGGCAAATCCCACCCAAGCTCAGTTTTTCGGCGTCCAGCAAGCCAACCTCGACCTGTTTCTCGCCCTGGTCGGCCCCCTGGCCCGCGGTGCGGAAAAAATCAGCGCGCTGAACATGCAGGCCGTCAAGAGCAGCCTGGCGGATACCACGAACTACGTCCGCGAATCCAGCCAGCAGCCCGTTGGCGCCGGCATGGCCGGCCTCAAGCCGGAACTGGCGAATGGGTTTGCCCAGAAGATGAACGCCTACGCCGGCCATGTGAACGAGATCTTCGCCAGCACCGGCGCCGAGTTCGCGCAGGAAGCCCAGCGCCAGATGCGCACCTACGCCACGCAGACCCAGGAAGCCATGGCGTCGTTCGGCAAGAACCTGATGTCGAGCGCCGGCAGCGCATTCCCTGCCGCCGACGCTGGCGCACCGAGCTGGGTCGCGGCCTATGAAACGGCCATGAAGCCGATGCGCGACGCGATGGAATCGGTGATGCCCGCCACGGCTGCAAAGTAAGGCGGCACGGCTGGCCGCTGCGAAAGCAGAAGCCGGCAGCAAGAAAAACTGCGCCCACGTGGCGCAGTTCTTTTTGCGCTGCGCGTCCTTGCCAATGATGCGGCGGGCGGGCAGCATGTGACTCCGGTTCGGAAATGTCAGCGTTATCGGCGCGCTATCTGAGCGTTATTGGCTGCATTGTGCGGCCCCTCCAGCACACCTCTCATCTAATGAGACGCCCGGAGCCGTGACTGGAATGCATGACCCGAGCCGACGGTTCGCTTTGATGGGTGCCGAGAGAACGGCCTCCACCCGCTGGCGCAGCACCGGCAGCAAATCCTGCGCGAACCAGCTGTTGTGCTTGAACCATCCCTGGTTGCGCGGCGAAGGGTGTGGCAGAGGGATATAGCCCGGCCCGTGCGCGGCAAAGCCGGCCACCGTTGATGTCACGCCGCCGCGCGCCGCCGCCCCCAGGAAACGCCGCTGCGCATATTGCCCGACCAGCAAGGTCAGTTCGATGTCCGGCAGGCGCGCCAGCAGCGCATCCATCCACAACGGCGCGCATTCCTTGCGCGGCGGCAGGTCGCCACTGGCGCCACGGCCCGGGTAGCACAGCCCCATCGGGATGATGGCGATGCGCGCGGCATCGTAAAACACCGTCTTGTCCACGCCCATCCACTCACGCAGCCGGTCACCGCTGGGGTCATCCCAGGGAATGCCGCTGGCATGCACGCGCGTGCCCGGCGCCTGGCCGACAATCAGGATGCGGGCCGTGGCGGCGGCTTGTACGACCGGGCGGGGGCCAAGCGGGAGGTGGGCTTCGCACAGGCGGCATGCGCGGACCTGGGTCAGCAGGGTATCGAGGTCGGTGCTGCTGTCATCACCCGCGATGGAAACAGCGACAGGCGAGGCGTGCTTCATGCCGGGTTGCGGACAGAGTCAATTTGAATGGCGGCTAGTGGACTATGCATGCATTGTCGGTCCGAAGCAGGTTCGTTTGTTGGTTATCGTTCATCAGTTTGCGCGAGAAACCTCGGCCTTCAGGCCGGGGAGGGATAGCGCGCGACGCGAAGCGTCGCCCCTTTGCCCGCTCTCCATTGTGGAATGCGCTACGAATGAGTAACCGTATCCGTCACCGCGCTGAATGATCCTGCAATAGCGATGAGAAATGCCTTGCACAGGCCCGTGGGCGGTCTGAATGTTGAAGGATCCGGTCGCGCGAATCGCGACCCGGCCCACATGTGTGCCAGCCTTCTTCCCCGCCGGCACTTCGGCCCGGACCATGTCACCGGTCTGGAAGCCAAACGCGCGTTTGCTCCGCATCAAGTAGCCGCGGGGGAAACCAGACGCTGTGAGGCGTGTGCGCTGGTAGGCGCCGCGGCCGGCGCACTTGATCGTCAACGTGGGCTTCTGCCAGGCCGAGACAGAATCCACCACGCCAACGCACGCTGCGTCCAGCGCATGGGTCTTTGGCAGTTCGAGGCGCCGGCGGTTGTACTTGGTTCGACCGCCCGATCCGGTCTCCACCGGCAGGCCCGTGGTCACCAGCGCGTTATATAGCGCCCAGCGGGTCGAGTTGACGGCTGCGGCGTCGCGAAGTGATGCCTTTGCCCGTGCCAGAATCCGTTTGACGCGTTCTGGATCCTTGCGCAGGAACTCAGCGAGGGGCCGCGCTGCTTTCTTGCGATTGCAAGGCAAGCAAGCGAGCGTGAGATTGGATATGCGATTCGACCCGCCGGCGGCGCGTGCTTCGATGTGCTCCATCTCCAGCGGCGTGTCGCGGGCATCGCAGTAGGCGCACTGCCGCCCCCATTTCTCAAGCAGATATTCACGGATTTCGTAGCCTGCCAGTTCCCCTAGTTGGTACTCGACGCCCGTTATCTCCGGGTTCTGCATCGCCTGCATGTCGAAGCGGACGAGTTCGGTGCTGATGGCGGTAATCGGCGCGAGTGCCAGGAAACGGCTTACCCAGGCCATCGTCGTGTCGACACGGTGCTGCAGGCTAGGCGCCAGCCACCCCGCTGGCTTGCGTCGGTTGCTGAAGCGGGCGGCCCGATAGCGCGTCTTGCGACCGCGTCGTGCCCGGCGCATAGCCCGCCGTGCGGTCAGGCTCAGGCTGATCTGCGCGCCGCGGTGGATCAGTTCCGCCAGGGACAGGACGGCAGCATGCCGAGCCGTCTTGTCGTCGCCGGAGCCGGCCTCGCGAACGATTGCCACGCCAGTTCGCTTGCTGCCGGGATCGAGCTTCAGGCGAAGCGGTTGCAGGGAGCAGTCCGCCTTTTGCCGATCCACCAGACGGATAGCGAAGGGCATCACACGGTGCACGCGCGCGCGGCCGCGCGTCAGCAGCAATCTTGCTCGCTTCTCGCTGCACGGCATGAGTGGCTTGCCGCTCTTGTCCAACACAAAGACTGCCACGCAATCTCTCCCAAAAGGTGCCCTTACGGGCCTGGTGACGCCTCCCTTGCGGGAAGTCTCTCCTCGGCAATGTTGCGAACCGGCGATCTGCCCCGATCCGTTTCGTGCTTACCCTGTCGCTTGTCTGCAACCGGGGCTTCAAGAGGTTGGGACTGAGTGAAGCATCCCAACGTTGGTCTTGCACCTATTCACAACGTAGCGGGTTGGTTACCGCTTTGCCTGGTCAACCCGAGCTTGGTCAGTTGCCTTTACAAGCTCCGGCCTTTAGGCCGGGGTAGTTGACCTGACACAAAAGCCGGGCACGGGAAGCGCATCCATTCGCAGCACTCCCTAAGCACGTTATCGATGGCTCCAGGCCATTACGCCGTTCCCATTTTGGCACCAAGTTGGCCGAACCGTGGGTATGTCACTCCTGCTTCGAGCGTTCGAGTAGAACGCGCAGGCTGCGAACCGGAAATCCACGCGCTCAACAATCCCTATCACAACATTGAATTCTGCCAGCTGCTTTGACGGCGCTACGGGAATGGATGCCAGGCCTTGCTGTCGGAACGGCAGGTTTGAAGCCGTGGAAGTCATGCATGTGTATTTGTCATGGGGCGCCGATTCCGATCGGGGCTCTGACAGGTAGATGGCACGACGGATCCATTCCGCTCTGCGTTCCCTATGCTGAAAATCAGACTAATCCGAAAACATGGTGCGCGCCCATGTATTTTGTCCGTTATTCCATTATTCCATTGGCGCTCTTGATCGGATCGATGCCGCGTGAGCATGGATGGGGTTCGTCATGAGGACCAGTGATTCGGCGCGCTGGTGTTCGGCAGCAAACGGCCGCACCGATGTAGTGAAAATGCGCTTGTCAGCATCACGCCGGTCCGGATAGCATGGGGATGCGAATAATTCGCATTTGCAATCATCGGGTGATGCCAAACGGCATGCCGATGGTCCGATGGATCGACGAAAGGGGGCAGGCGCACCATGGCGCCGCGCCACCGGGGGAATGGCACGATGGTGATGACCGCTGAGGGAGAAGCCCGTCCAGATGCCGAGCGCCCAGGACTGGCGGCGCACAGGGTAAAAATCCGTGAGGTGCGGCCGGGCTTGTCCCTCCATGCCGACGACGCGGTGGACGAGTTCGATGCCGTGGTCACGGGACTGTGCACACCGGGCCTGCATGTCGTATTGCTGCTCGAGGGCGCGCTCGACCTGTGGTACGGCGAGCGCCCCGTCGCATTGAGGACGGCTGCCCGGCGCGCGGCGCCTGCGCTGGTACGCGCGCCGCTTGCGCAGGCCCGGTTGCGCCCCCAATCGCGCCCCCAATCGCTCCTCTTCAACGCGGTCGAGCCGGACACGTTCCGCCGCCGGTTCAGCAAGGGCCGCTATGCGCGGCGGCTCAGCCTCGGCGTGTCGGGTGACTGGCTCGCGCAACTGCAGGCGGCGAGCGGCGCGGCCATGCCGGCGCATCTGGATTCGCTGCTATCCACGCACTTGTCGATGCGCGTCGGGCCGCCTACGCCGCGCGCGGCGGCGCTGGCCGAGCAAATCGTGCGGCCGCCCGCCTATCAATCCATGCTGCAAGCCATCTATCTGGAAAGCCGCGTGCTCGACCTGTTGGGCGAGGTGTTCGAGCCGCTGCAGTCGGTCACGCCGGCGGGCGTCCCGGACTCGGCGGTGCTCGGCCCGCGCGATTACCGCCGGATGGCGGATCTGCGCGCGTTTCTTGGCAGCGAGGCGGCGCAGCGGCTGTCGCTCGACGCGATCGCGCGTCACGCCGGCATGAACGCGAATGCGATGCAGCGGCAGTTCCGTGCCGTCTTCGGCACGACCATCTTCGACTTCCTGCGCGAGAACAACCTGCAGCGCGCGCGCCTTGCGCTCGAGCGCGATGCGGTCAGCGTCAAGCAGGCGGCCGTGCTCGCCGGCTACGCCGGCGCCGAGAACTTCGCCACGGCCTACAAGCGCCGCTTCGGCGTGACGCCGAAGCAGGCGCGGCGCGGCGGCCAGACCTGACGGCGCTCCTGTGCGTCAGGCAAAGGTCTTCGTGGCTCCCGCAAAGTTTTTGGCGTTCTCCGTCTCTTATAGTGCGAATGATACTTATTTTCATTATTCCACTATAAGAGGACAAGAACGCTGCCATGTCGATTCCTGCAACAACCTGCGTGTGGAAGCCGGTCGTCATCGCCGGCCTGTCCCTGATCGGCGCGCCGTGCGCATGGGCGCAGGGGGCGTCAGCGCCCACGGATGGCACAACGACGCTGGCGCCCGTCGTCGTGACCGCCAGCCAGCGCGAGCAGGCGATCAAGGAAGCGCCCGCGAGCATCTCGGTGATCACGCGGGAAGACATCGAGGCGAAGCCGTACACGTCGCTCAACGAGATCGTTGGCAACATCGAGGGGGTCAGCGTTGTCGGCGCGTCTCCGAGCGACCAGGACATTTCGATCCGCGGCATGCCGGGCGAGTACACCCTGATCCTCGTCGATGGCCGTCGCCAGAGCACCCGGGAGACGATGAACCGCGGCACCGCCGGCGTGCAGAGCAACCTGATGCCGCCGTTGAGCGCCATCGAACGCATCGAGATCGTGCGCGGACCCATGTCGTCGCTGTATGGCGCCGATGCGATGGGCGGCGTGATCAACGTGATCACGCGCAAGGTGCCCAAGCGCTGGGGCGGCACGATCACGGCGGGCAGCGTCTGGCAGCACGAGTCGAACCAGGGCGATACGCAGAGCGTCGATTTCTGGGTCGGCGGTCCGCTCAAGGCGGACGTGCTTGGTCTCCAGGTGTCGGGCAGGGCGCTTCATCGCGGCGAGGACAGTATCTACTACCCGCTAAGCGGGTCGAACGGCGCGAACGGGCAGCGTACCGGGAGCGTCGACGTCAGGCTCTCGGCCAAGCCGACGGCCCGCCAGGACATCAGCTTCAACGCGGGTCGAGAGCAGTTGAGCTACCTCAGCACGCCTGGCAGGAGCGATGCGCCTCTCACACCTGGCACGGCGACGACAGCGATCGTCGAGACGCGCCACGTGCGCGACTACTGGGGCGTCACGCACAACGGCCGCTGGGACTTCGGCAACTCGACGCTGTCGCTGTTCGGCGAGCGCGGCACCCAGGAGCGCTGGACGCCGGTCGGCAGCTCGCCGGTGAAGCCCGCTGTCACCGGCACGGTGCTGGAGGGGAGGGTCGAGATCCCCTGGTGGCGTGGACGCAACGTTCTGACGGCAGGCGGCCAGCACATCTGGACCGGGCTGTCGGGCGTGGGGCGGCAGGATGCCGTGCCGACCGGTTACCCGATCAATGCGGACCACATCAAACGCAACGCATGGGCGCTGTTCGGCGAGAACGACCACTTCCTCAGCGATCGCTTCACGCTCACGACGGGCCTGCGGCTCGACCACGACGAGCGCTATGGCAGCCACGTCAGCCCGCGCGTCTACGGCGTCTACAAGCTGAGCCAGGCGTGGACGGCGCGCGGCGGCGTGTCAAGCGGCTTCAAACCGCCGACGCTGCGCCAAAGCACCGCCGGCTACTGCATGACGTCCGGTGGCGCGGCGGGCGCGGTGCGTGGCACGCTGTGCGGGAACCCGGACCTGAAGCCGGAGACCAGCGTGACCGAGGAACTCGGCATACGCTACGACGCCGATGGCGAGCGGTATGCCGGCCTCACCCTGTTCAACAACCTGTTCAGGAACAAGGTGACCAGCCACGACACGGGCGTGGCCGATCCGCGTTCGCCCGGGCGCAACGTCTATGTGTACGACAACGTCGACCGGGTCAAGCTGTACGGGCTCGAGCTCGGCGCAGGCACGCGGCTCACCGGGCAGCTCAAGGTCTCGGGCGCATACACCTTCACGCAGTCGCGCCGCGACGGCAGCGGCGAGAAGGCGTTCAACGGCAGCTCGCTCAATGGCTATCCGCTCGACAAGACGCCCAGGCACAAGCTCAGCGCGCAGGTCGACTGGACGCCGGCGCCACGGCTCCACCTGTACGCCAGCGTCAACCATACCGGTGCCGAGTACTGGGCCGCTTTCCGCAATGGCGCGCAAGGCGTGCGTGAGCGGCCGTCGACGACGACCTTCGACATCGGCGGGCGTTACCGCCTCGACAAGCATTTCTCGCTCAGCTTCGCGGTGCTGAACCTGGCCAACAAGATGGTGCCGGTTGACGAACGCACGCGCGCGAACGGCCTGAGCGGCAACTGGCTGGTCGATCAGGGGCGGCGTTTCGCCGTGAATCTCACCGCCGAAATGTGAGCCGGCCCTGGAACTTCCGTCCGGATGAACATGGTGATGATCCTGTTCCTGTTGCTCGTCTTTGCGGGCTGCCTCAGCCAGTACCTGACGTCGCCGAATCAGCGCTGGCTGGCCCGGCCGCTTGCCGCCGGGCCGGGGCGTGCCGCCGGCGCTGCCCTGCAGGCCGGGGGGCTGGCGATGCTGGCGCAGGCCGTACAACTGGCGGCCGCCGTCTTCACGCTGTGCGCTTGGGCGATGCTGGTGTTCGTGCTGCTGCCCTATCTTGGCGCGCTGATTTCCTTGAGACGTCCTTGACATGGCGAGCAAGTCTTCCGCGCCCGCGATCCGGCGCGACTGGGTTTCCAAGACGCTGGCCGGCGCGCTGCTGGGGCTCACCTTTGCCCTGGGCAGCAGCGGCCTGCTCCGGCACGCGCTGCAAGACGCGGCGCCGAGCGCCCGGGCCCAATTGGCGATGTGGCTGGTGCCGCCGGTCTGGCTGGGCATCCTGAGCGGCAGTTTCCTGTTCCGCAGCGGCCCGCGCGCCTGGTGGTGGCTCGGCGCCGCGAACCTGGCGGTCTTCGGCGCACTGGCGCTGACGCGCCTGTCCTAGTCCGCTGAATCATTGAAATGGGAGGGGCAGGACATGTCATGCGGGATGCAGCGCTAGGCGCAAAGCGCAGCAATAGCACGGCTATTGCGAGCATTTGCAACGACGCGATGTGCCCGCATGACATGGCAGGCACCGACCAATTTCAGTGATTCAGTGGACTAGTACGTCGAACCCGGAGAATCATGCGCACGGACATCCTTCGCGTCTACAAGAGCGTTCACACCTGGACAGGCCTCATCGCCGGCATGGCTTTGTTCATCGCCTTCTATGCCGGCGCGCTGACGGTGTTCAAGGCACCGCTGGCTCGCTGGGCTGCGCCGCCCACGGCGGTGCAGGCGGTTCCGTTATCGGAAGCGCCGGACTTGATCCGGCGCACGCTGCAGGCCGCGCCCGAGGCCGGCAGGAGCTTTCTGCTGCATCTGAAACCCAACGAAGCCGCGCCGGCCCGCCTGAGCTGGCAGATCCACAACGCAAGCGCGGACGAGCACGACACCCGCCTGGACCGCCACTACGTCGCCTGGATGCAGGCGGACGGCGCCTTGCGCGTCGAACAGAGCCAACCGTCGCGCCTGGCGGAGTGCATCGACGTTCTGCATCGCGTCGTCGGCCTGCCGATCGACACGGATGCCAGCCGGTGGGTGATGGGCCTGGTTGCGGCGCTTTACGCGGTGGCCCTGGTGTCAGGGGTTATCGTCTTGCTGCCCACGCTGGTCAAGGATCTCTTTGCGCTGCGCCTGGGCCGGAATCTGAAGCGCATGTGGCTGGACGCGCATAACGTGGTAGGGATCGTCAGCCTGCCATTTCATCTCGTCATGGCGCTGACGGCCACCGTCTTCGCCTTTCACGATGGCATCTACGCCCTGCAGGACAAGATGTTTCATGGCGGCAGGCTTGCCGCCGCCTTCGGCCAGCGTCCCGGCGCCACCGTGCCGGTCGCGCCGCGCGATCCCGCCGCGATGCTCGCGCCCGCGGTCCTGGTCGCGCAAGCCAAGGCGCTGTCGCCGACGTTCGAGCCGCAGGCACTGCAATATCAACAGGTCACCGGACCGCGCGCCGTGGTCCGGATATGGGGGCACGACGATACCGCCATCTCCCCGCGTGCCATGGGCGGCTTCGTCGCGCTGGATCCGTACAGCGGCCGGGTCACGACGGTCGACTACCTGCCGGGACGCCAAGGCGCGGCGACGGCCACCCTCAGCAGTTTCTTCGCCTTGCATTTCGCCACCTATGGCGGCACGCCCGTACGCTGGATGTACTTCTTGCTGGCGCTGGCCGGCGCGTGGCTGTTCTACAGCGGCAACCTGCTGTGGATCGAAAGCCGGCGTAAAGCCCAGCGCCGGGGCGGCACTGCGCCGCAACAGCGGCGCAGTGCCTACGCCATGGCCGCCGCCACCGCGGGCGTGTGCCTGGGCTGCGTCTGCGGCGTTTCGCTGGCCATCGTTGCCAGCCGATGGTTGCATGGCCGCGTCGCCGACCCTGGCAGCTTGCCGCTGCGCATCTACTACATGGTCTTCCTTGCCAGTGTGGGGTGGGCCTTCTTGCGCGGCGGCGCCAGGGCATCGGGTCATCTGCTCTGGTTTGCAGCGTCGGCCACCCTGGCGATTCCGCTGACGTCGCTGCTGGCCTGGTTGTTTCCCGGCGCAGGCCTGGCGGCGCACTGGAGCGCAGAAGCGCTGGGCGTGGACCTGACGGCGCTGGCCGGCGCAGCGTGTTTCGCCCGGATGGCGCGGGCAGCGGCCTGGCGGGCCAAGCATGGGCCGGCCGATAGCGTATGGTCCGCGCGCCGCGCGCCGGAGGACGCGGAAGCCCCGCTGTAGCGGTGCCGATCGACCCTCCGCCGGCGACGTCGCTGGATGACTGGATGCGCTCTACGAGGAGTACCGGAGCAAGAAGGTGCGGTGATGAAGGGGGGGATGGAATGCCGCCTCAGGGTCGCGCGCCGGCGATCGCATGCACTTTGATGCTTGATGCTTGATGCTTGATGCTTGATGCTTGATGCGCGTCTGCTACACTGTTGATGTTTGATGCGTGATGCTCAGGAGAATCCCATGCGTACCACCCTCGATATCGACGACGACGTGCTCGCGGTTGCGCGCGCGCGCGCCGAGCGCGAGCACGTGTCGATCGGCCGCGTGCTGTCGGCGCTTGCTCGCGCCGCGTTGCAGCGACCGGCCGGCGAGGCGCCGGCGATCCGAAACGGGTTGCCGGTGCTGCCGAATGCACGTGCGGCACGCCCGGTCACGCTCGAGATCGTCAATCAACTGCGCGACGAGACGCCCTGATGGCCTACCTGCTCGACGTCAACGTATTGATTGCGCTCCTCGATGCCGGCCATGTCCAGCACGAGGCGGCGCACGCGTGGTTCGGCCGGGTCGGGCACGCGGCGTGGGCCACCTGTCCGCTGACCGAAAATGGCGTGCTGCGCATCATCGGCAACCCGCGCTATCCGAATACGCTCGAGACGCCGGCCACCGTCGCACCGCTCGTCGCACAGTTGCGTGCGCATCCCGGCCACCGGTTCTGGCCGGATAATGTGAGCCTGCTCGATGCGCACCATGTCGACGCCGGCCGGATGCTTGCGACCGACCAGGTTACCGATACCTATCTGCTCGCGCTGGCGCGCGCACATCGCGGCATGCTTGCGACTTTCGACCGGCGGCTGGTGGTCGACGCCGTGCCGGATGGCGCGCGGCACCTCGAAGTGATCCCCTGACCCGGCGGCCGCCTCCGTCGAACGACGCATAATCGTTGACGCGTTCGATATGCAAGGCAACAAGATCGAACGGCCGGTGGCTCGCCGGAGCCGGCACTGTGATAGAGGCGGCCTGCTCTCACTACGATTTGCTCAAGGAGGAGGCGCTCAAGCAACCGCCAACCTGCACCAGGGCTAAGCTTGAGCGCGCGCCGGACGACAAGGCCGCCCAGCAAGAGCACACCCGAATTGAGCAAGCGGGCTACACCGAAGCATAGCCCGCCTGCCAACCCCCCTTCCTGTCAGAAGCGGTGACGCACGCCCACGCCGAAGCTGTCGCCGTGCGACTGGTCGCTCAGCTTGTCGTAGAAATAGGCGGCATAGACGTCGGTGCGCTTGGACAGGTTGTAGTCATACGCCAGGCCGACCGTGTTGCGCTTGAAGTCCGCGACGCTGTTCCTGGTCTTGTCGTAGGCATAGGAGACCAGCACATTGCCGTTGCCGACCGGCACCGAGGCGCCGACCTGGCCGTTGGTGTGCTTGATGTCGCCGGTGGCGTTGTTGACGTCGCTCTTGATGTACTGGCCCTGCGCGAACAGCTTGACCACCTTGAGGTCGTAGCTCACGCCGACCTGTACGGCGTTCTGCTTGTCGAAGCCGGCCAGCGCCGTGGGCGAGGTCACGTCGCCCGGCGCGCTGTTGAACTTGACCTGCTGGAAGGCCACGGTGGCGCCGAAGGCGCCGTTGAAGTAGAGCACGTTGCCGCCCCACTTGTTCTTGCCGATGCTGCCGGCCTGCTCGCCGAAGGAGTAGATCGCATTGGCGGTGAGGCCGCTGAAGTTCGGCGTGGAGTACACCACCGAATTGCTCCAGCCCGAATCGCCGATGATGCCCGGGTCGTAGACGCGGCCGTTGCTTGCCGAGAAGTAGGTGTGGAAGATCGCCGGCGAGAACACATAGGAGTCGACCAGCGGGTTGAACAGGATGGTCGAAATAAAGTAGGGCGTGGTGTTGCGCCCGAGCTTGACCGTGCCCAGCGTCGCGCTCTGCAGGCCGACGTAGGCATTGCGGGTGAACATGGCGTCGCCGTCGAAGCGGCCCTGCTTGCCGGTGTCCGGGCGCAGGAAGCCGTTGAGGTCGAAGATGGCCTTGAGCCCGGTACCGAGGTCCTCGGTACCCTTGATGCCCCAGTACGAGGTTTGCATGCCGCCGCTGTTGACCCCGTAGGCGCGCTCGGCGCCGCCTGCCTTGGTGGCGCCCACGTAGGCGTCGACCATGCCGTACAGCGTGACGCTGGATTGCGCCATCGCATTGCCGCAGAGCAAGGCTGCGGCCAGGACTGCCAGTTTCATGACCGGCTTGAATTCGTGTTGCATAAAGACCTCCATGGTTGACCTCGTTTTTTCGTATCTGGACGTTTCTAACCGTTGCTGGCTCTGTTGCGGCTTCTGTCGTTGCCTCTGTCCATTCCGCAGAGCACGACAAGGCTCCTCCGGGGTCATGCCCCGGCTTTCTTGAATCCTTGCGCGTACGCTGGAAAGGGCTGGCGCGGATGCGCCGGTGTTCAGCCTGGCCGGCTCATGCGTCCTGCCGGCTCACTTGCGTGGCTCGCCGGGCGGGAGGCGAGGAGGGCGGGGTCGTGGATTTTCATCTTGCCTTGGTGGATTGCGGGACCAGGCCGCTGGTGAAGCATTCCGTCATGCGATGGATGCAGTTTGCGGCAATTCGATTGCATACAACCAGCACTTATTTCTTCTCATGGCGCGCGCAAATTGTGTGCACTCTCCGGTGGTATCGCCGCCCTGGCTGCGCACGCGCAGGCAGTGGGCGCACGGGCTGGCACGGTGGCGCCTGCGTGCCGCGTTCGCGGTGTTGCGGGCACGCATCAGGCGGCTTCGGCCAGCGGCTGGTGCAGGCCGGTCAGCGCCGCCTTCAGGTGCTCGGCGAAGGCCGCCGCAGGCGGCGGCAGGCTGCGGCCCTTGCGCGCCCCAAGCACCAGGCGGCCGCCGCACAGCTCGGGGTCGGACAGCGGCACGGCAATCAGCGTGCCCTGGCGTGTCTCGCGCAGCGTGCCGGCCTGGAACTGGAAGCAGATCGCGCCGGTCTGGCGCGCGAAGCTCTTGAGCATTTCCACCGTGGTGGCTTCCAGCATGACCCGCAGCGACAGGCGGTTGCGCGCGCAGATGGCCTCGATCAGCCGGCGGCTGCCAAAGCTCTCGGGCCCGAGCGCAACGGGATAAGGCTGACAGTCCGACAGCCGCAGCGCGCGCCGGCCGGCCAGCGGATGGTCCGGCCGCATCATCGCGCAGAAGGGCTGGGCGGACACCGCCAGTTCCTGCAGGAAAGGCGTGGGCGGCGGATCGTGCGCCAGCAACAGGTCGGCCTCGTCTTCCTTGAGCGCGGCGAGCAGGTCGCCGGAGTTGCCGACCGCCACGCGAAACTGCACGCCCCGGTGGGTGGACTGGTAGCGGCCGATGACCTCGGGCAGGAAATCGGTGGCGACCGATTCGACCGTGGCGATGCGCACCGTGCCGCGTACCAGCCCGCGCAACTGCTCCATCTGCGCGGCGGCCGAGTCGAGATCGGCCAGGCTGCGGCGCACGGTGGCGATCAGCACCTCGCCGGCGGCGGTCAGCCGTACGCCGCGCGGCAGGCGCTCGAACAGCGCAGTGCCGATATCCTGCTCGACCTCCAGGATCTTGCGGTTGAGCGCGGTGGAGGCGACGTGGAGCTGCTCGGCGGCCTTGCGGATCGAGCCGTGGCGGGCCACGGCGTCCAGATAGAGATAGAGGCGAGGCGGATGGAGCATGGCGGTTGCGCTCGGGCGCTGGTGAGATCGATCCGCTCTCACTAGCAAGGATCGTGCGCGCGTGCTCCTGCGGCCTTTCCGTTCCCTGCCTGGGTCATGCAGGCTGCCGGTCCGCCAGGTGTCAGGCCGCGGCGCCGCGATGCTGGGGCGCCGCCGCCGGGCAGTAGAGCTGCCGCAGCGCGGCCAGCAGCGGTGCCCGGTCCTGCCCGGGCGTGAGGGACGGTATCGGGCCGGCGGCGTCCGGCGCAGCCGACATGACCAGGCGCATGCGCTGGAGCCGGTCTGCTTCGAAACGAGCGAGCCAGGCGCGCGGATCGGTTTCGCCCCGGGCCAGCGCCGCCGCGATCAGCCCGGCGGCGGCGCAGGCGTCCTCGATGGCCTGGGTGGCGCCCTGGCCAAGGGCCGGCGCCATCGCGTGAGCGCTGTCGCCGAGGTACATCACCTGCGCGCGCGGCTCGGCAAAACGGATGCCGGACGCCTGCCTGCGGCACCAGTGGATGGCATCGGCGCGGGCGCGCAGGGTGTCGAGCAGCCACGCCACCGGCGGGCTCGGGCGCGCTTGCGTGGGCGTGTAGGCCGCGCAGAGCGCGTCGATAGCCCGGCCATTGCCGCTGGCGAAGGGTTGCGGCAGGATGCCGGCGATGGATACCTGGCCCTCCGGCAGACGGAGGGCCCGCAGCCGGTTGGGGCCGTTGCACCATTGCTCGTAATCGTCGATCAGCCCGCCGCCGGTATCGGGTGCCAGCAAATGGAAGAGCGAGAGGGGCGAGGCGCCATCATGGTGCGCAGCGGGCGGCCCACCGAATGCCGGCCGGACCGCCGATGCACGTCCATCGGCGGCGATCAGCAGGTCGATATCGTCGATCCGGCCGCGGCGCCCGTCTTGCTCCCACATCACATAGCTGCGCGCGGGATCCCGCGCGCTGACACCACATGCCGCCAGCCGGCAGCCATAGCGCACGGATCCCCCCGCGGCACGCCGCAGCACGCGGTAAAGCGCGGCGCGCAGGATGCGCACGCCGCCATGGTCCGCCACGCATGCCAGCGGCAGGTCGGCCAGCACCTCGCCGCTGCACAGCGACATGCGCCAGCGGTCCCAGGGCAGGCCGGCCTCGCCGATGGCGCTGGCCTGCAGGGGGTCCCGCAGGTGGAGCGCCTTGATGGCATTGGGGCCAAGCGCCAGGCCGACGCTGGATGCGGCATGATCGGCCGGCGCTCCCTGCTCCAGGCAGGTGACCTCCAGTCCCGCTTGCATGCCAAGCGCGCGGGCCATGATGGAGCCGGCCACGCCGGCGCCGACGATGACGATTCGCATGATGGGAATCCTGGGTTTCAGCCGGCAGGCAGGCGGCGGCGAGCGGGCTTTGCGCCGGCAACGCGGTGGCGCGGTCCGCGCGCATCGCCGGTCCCTGCGGGTCCGCTGGATACTGGCCGCGAAGGGCTGTCGAGATAGCTCGGTGGGGTCGTCATGGGCGCCAGTGTGCGCAAATAGGCCGCACGCAACCAGCACCGTTTTGGTCTCATGGCGAGCGTGCAATGTGTGCGCTCGCCGGGCGGCGGGCGCGCGCCCGCGTCACGGGAATGACGCAAAAGGCGCGCGCGATGGCAGGTGGGAGGATCCGCCCGGTCAGGGCACAACCGACAGGAACAGGTAGGCCGCGAGGATCACCAGGTGCACCACGCCTTGCAGCATGGTGGTGCGCCCCGAGTGGAGCGTCAGCGTGCTGACCAGCAGGGTCAGCGCGAGCAGCACCGTTTCCGTCGGGCCCAGGCCCAGCGTCAGCGGCTTGCCGACCGCGATAAAGACCGCGGCCACGGTGGGAATGGTCAGCCCGATACTCGCCAGCGCGGAACCCAGCGCCAGGTTCATGCTGGTCTGCAGGCGGTCGGCACGGGCGGCGCGCAGGGCGGCCAGGCCCTCGGGCAGCAGCACCAGCGCGGCGATCACGATGCCGACCACGGCCGGCGGGGCGCCGGCGGCGGCGACGGCCGCCTCCACCGTTGGCGAGAGCAGCTTGGCCAGCCCGACCACGGCCACCAGGCATGCCAGCAGCATGCCGCCGCTGGCCAGGGCGATCCGCGCGGGCGGGGGCGGAGCGTGCACGCTCTCGTCCGAGATGCCCGGGACGAGGAAGTAGTCCCGATGGCGCACCGTCTGCACAAAGACGAAGCTACCGTAGAGCACCAGCGAAGCGATGCCTGCAAAGGCCTGCTGGGACTGTGACAGGACCGGCCCGGGAATGGCGCTGGTGTAGTTCGGCAGCACCATGGTCAGCACCGCCAGCGCGGCCAGCACCGCCAGCGCGGCGGTGGCGCCGGGCGCCTGGAATGCCTGCTCGCGATGGCGCAGGCCGCCCACGAGCAGGCAGATCCCGACAATGCCGTTGCATACCAGCATGGCCGCGGCAAACACGGTATCGCGCGCCAGTCCGGCCTTCTCCGGGCCGGAGGACAGCATCACCGAGACAATCAGCGCCACCTCGATCACCGTCACGGCGATCGCCAGCACCAGCGTGCCAAACGGCTCGCCCACCTTGTGCGCCACCACCTCGGCATGGTGGACCGCGGCAAACACCGAGCCGGCCAGTGCCAGGCCGGCCAGCACCAGCACCAGCGACTGGCCGGGCGCCAGCAACCCCGCCCCCAGAATGGCCCAGGCTGCCAGCGGCAGCCAAAGGGTCCAGCCAGGCAATTTATTGGACGTCAATGGCATCCGTTCTCCCTTTGTTGTGATGAATACAGCGCGTTGTTTTGATGTGGTGCTATCGCCTGCGGCGGCTTGCTGGCCGTTTCTCCCTTTGCATCCTATTGTGGTTCAGCCTGGGGCGGCAGCAGTCCGCCGAGGCGGCGTCGCGGAGGTAAGGCAATCGCGCGGTCGATTCAGTTCCCTGGAATTCGCGTGAATTGAGAGTAATTACCTGTTTATTTGCCGAAATTGTCGGCGCTTTGGTGATTTTTTCGGGAAATTCAGAAACGTGGCCTGTCTTTGGCGAGGCACTTAGGCGGTCCTTCCCGCGTCGCGCTAGCGTAGCTGGAAAGTCATCCGGCGGGTACCCACCATCCCGCCACAGGCGCGGCGAGGGTCGCGCCACAACCCCTTTGACCATGGAGATCACTCATGAAAAAGTACGGATCGGCTAGATGGCAGGGCGGCATCAAGGACGGCCAGGGCACCATCTCGGCAGAGAGCGGGGTGCTCAAGGATGCGCCTTATGGCTTCAAGGCCCGCTTCGAGGGCGGGCCCGGCACCAACCCCGAGGAACTCATCGGGGCTGCCCACGCGGGCTGCTTCTCGATGGCGCTGTCGCTCATCCTAGGCGAGGCCAATATGGTGGCCGAAAACATCGCGACCAAGGCCACCGTGACGCTGGACAAGGACGGCACTGGCTTCAGCATCACCGCCGTGCACCTGGACGTGGCGGTGCGCATTCCCGGCGCCGACCAGGCGGCGTTCGAGCAAGCGGTGCAGGCGGCCAAGGCGGGCTGTCCGGTATCGAAGCTGCTGAAGGCGGAGATCACCATGGACGCCCGGCTGGAGTCCTGAGCGGGCCGGCTCGCCAGCCCCTCCCGGGAAGCCGCATCCCGGCCTGGCAACAGGTCGGGCGAGGCCAGCCTGGCTACCTATAATGAAGATTCGCCGTTTCGCGCCGCAGTGCCGGGCGCGGGGCCGCGCGGGCGTTCGCCGGACGGAACGCGTCTCCTATATCCAGACCTTTCAAAGATAAGGCAGACATCATGCATAGCAGCGAAGCAGTCCTGACTCAGGCCAGGGCAGCCATTGCCCACGTGCCTTTCCACAGCCATTCCATCCATCCCACCATCCAACTGCGCCTCAGCGACGGCGCGCTGATACTCGAAGGCGAAGTGCCGGATATCGTCGACAAGACCCGCGTTGCCGCCATGGTGCGCCGCGTCGATGGCGTCTCGGCGGTGATCGATCACCTGCGCGTAGCCGACGGCGGCGCGGCGGTCGGCGACAGCGAGTTGCGCAATTCGGTCTGCGTGCGCCTGCTGCAGGCGATCGACTTCCGCAATTGCCGGATCTGCGCGCATACCAAAGGGCGCATCGAACCGGTGCGCGAGGCTGTTGGCGAGTCCAGCGGCGAGATCGCGATCGAAGTCGTGGACGGCGTCGTGACCCTGCGGGGCCACGTGATCAGCCTGTCGCACATGCGCCTGGCCGGCGTGCTGGCGTGGTGGTCGCGCGGTTGCCGCTGCGTGATCAACGAACTGGTGGTGGCACCGGCCGAGGCCGACCGCGACGACGAAGTCACGGAAGCGCTCAGGCTGGTCCTGGAGACCGACCAGTTCGTCGATGCCGACCGCATCCGGGTGCATACGGAGAACCGCGTCGTCACGCTCGAAGGCTATGCCACCACCGATGCCGCGAAACGCCAGGCCGAGCGCGATGCCTGGTATGTGCACGGCGTGGAGGACGTGGTCAATCGCATCGTGCTAAGCAGCTGAGCCAACAGCATGAGCGGGCGGCCGCGCGGGACCGGCGGCTCCCGGCGGCGCCGGCACGCTGGTAGCGCTTATGTCCCGCCAGCCGGGCGCGCCATGTCTTCCACGCGCCAGAAGCGCCGCTGCGAGCGCAGCGCGAAGCGCGTCCGATAGCTCGACATCGACATCCCCGTGGCGCGCTGGAACAGCCGCCGGAAGGCCGCTGCATCGGTGTAGCCGCAGGCTTCGGCAACGGCTTGCGAGCCATGCAGGGTGACCTCCAGCAGGGTCTTGGCGCGCTCCACGCGCAGCTTGTGCAGGTATTCCAGCGGGGACATGCCGCTGACCTGCCGGAAATGCCGCAGCAAGGTGCGCTCGCTCACCGCTGCCGCCTGCGCCACCAGCGCCAGCCGGTACGGCGCTTCGATGTTCGCCTGCAACCAGCGCATGGCGCGGTAGACCGGACTGTCGGCGGTCCTGCTCAGCCAGCGTTGCGACACCAGCTCCGGCGTCAGTTGCTGGCGCTCGGCCTGGTACAGCAGCATGCGCGAGCAAGCCTGCGCCAGGTCCGGGTCGTGCAGGTGGCCCAGCACCCGCAGCGTGAATTCCGTCTGCAAGGCCGGCGCAACGCAGCCAAACACGCGCTGGTGCAGGCTCATCGGTTCGCTCGCGGAGAAGTCGCAGCGCGGGTAGCGCTTGACCATCCAGCTCTGGACCGTCCACGGCGCGCCCATGCGCCCCCCATCCAGCAAGCCGAGTTCGGCGGGCAGGGCAATGCCGGTGGCCCCGGCCGCGATCCAGCCGCCCGCCTGCGCGTGCCGTTCCAGCAACCGCAGCGCCTGGCTCGCACCACTGACGATCTCGCCCAGGTGCGGGGCGTTGCGTGCAAGCAGGCCGGGCACCACCACCAGCGCGTTCCCGTCTTCCGTCCTGCGCCGCCGCCGCGCGGGCTCCAGCCCCAGGCCGGGCAGCGCCAGCGCGCGGCCCGAGGGGCCGATCACCGACCAGCTCAGGCCACTATCGGCGTCGGGGCGCTGCAGGCGGGCTACCCCGGCGGCGGTGCGCAGCACGTCCAGCGCCCCGAACAGCATGCCTGGCATGGCTTCCGGCAGCCAGAGCAGGCGCACATGCAGCGGCACGGGGCGGTTGCCATCGGGATTGGTCGGGGCCGCGGCGCCCGGGCCATGGCCGGCTTCCCGGGCGGACCCCGGGGCGGCAGTGGTGGCGGAGGGCCGGCGGACATCGGATGAAAGGGGCATGGCGGGATCGGCATTCCAAATGGCGGGATTGATCCTACCTTGCCGGGCCCGCTACGGCTAGCATCGCCTGGTGGGCAATGCGCCTGGTATCAGGCCACCCAAGCAACGCACCAAACTACGTACAAACGTACAAAAACACCCACCAGGAGACTTCATGCAGCCATCCCTGCGCCGATTTACCCATGTTGCCGCCGCCGCGCTTGCGCTGGCCCTCGGCGCCGCCGGCAGTGCCCGCGCGGCCGACCCGCAGTTGCTGGAAGCAGCGCGCGCCGCCGAGCCCGCGCTGATCCAGTCGTTGAAGGACATGGTGTCGATCGAGTCCGGCAGCGCCAACGCCGCAGGCCTGGCGCAGATGGCCAGCTTCACCGAGGGCCGGCTGAAGGCCCTGGGCGCCACCACCGAGCGCATTGCGGTCACGCGCGGGCCGGGCACCATGGTCAAGGGTACCTTCACCGGCACCGGCAAGCGCCGCATCATGCTGATTGCGCATATGGACACGGTCTATGGCCCCAACACGCTGGCAACCCAGCCGATCCGGCTGGAGGGCAACCGCCTGTACGGTCCCGGCATTGCCGACGACAAGGGCGGCATCGCGGTGATCCTGCACGCGCTGGCCCTCCTCAAGTCGGCCGGCTGGCAGGACTATGCCCAGATCACCGTGCTGTTCAACCCGGACGAGGAAGTGGGTTCGCCCGGCTCGGGCGACACCATCGCCAGGCTGGCCGAGCAGCATGACGTGGTGCTGTCCTGCGAGCCCTCGGCGGGCTCGGTGGTGATGAAGGGGCAGCCGTTGCTGCTGGCCTCGGCCGGCGTCGCCACTGCCACGCTCGACGTCAAGGGCCGGGCCGCCCACGCCGGCGCCGCGCCGGAACTGGGGCGCAATGCGCTCTACGAGCTTTCGTACCAGATGCTGCAAACGCGCGACGTGGCCAAGGACGTGCCGGGCGCGGCCCTGGTCTGGACCAGGGCGAGCGCCAACGGCCCGCTGAACCAGATCACCGAGAAGGCAGAGGCCGTGGGCGATGTCCGCCTGACGCAGCCCGGCGCGCTGGAAAAGCTGCAGGCCGCGCTGCAAGCCAAGCTGGCTTCGGGCCGGCTGATTCCCGACACCGAAACCACGCTGACCCTCACGCCCGGCCATCCGCCTTACGTGGCCGACCAGCGCAGCCGCGCGCTGGCAGCCCGGGCGCAGGGCATCTACAAGGAGATCGACCGCGAGCTGACGCTGGTGCCGCAGACCGGCGGCGGTACCGACGCGGGCTATGCCGCGCGCTCAGGCAAGCCCACGGTGCTGGAGAGTTTCGGCCTGGCCGGCTTCGGCTATCACGCGCGCGACGAATACATCGAGATCGATTCGATCGTGCCGCGTCTTTACCTGCTGACGCGCATCCTGCAGGAAATCGGGCGCAACTGACGCGGCCTGGCGTCAGGCTGGCTTGCGCGCGCCGCCGAAGGCCTGCTCGCAGCACGCCAGCCAGGCCCGCGCCGCGCGCGACAGATAGCCTTCGCGCCAGACCAGCCCCAGTTCCCACACCAGTTCCGGCGCGGTTAGCGGGCGAATGGCCACGCGGGCCGGATCCAGCTGGCCCGCGATCGGCGCCGGCAGGATCGCCACGCCTACGCCGGCCGCCACCAGCTCGCCGAGAAAGTCCCAGTGCCGGCTCTGGCCCGCGATCTGCGGGCTGAAGCCGGCGGCCTCGCAGGCGTCCAGGATGACGCGGTAGAGCACGAAGTCGTCCTCGTACATGACGAAGGGCAGGCCGGCGAGGTCTGTCAACGGGACCGCGCCGGCCCGGCGCGGCGCCTGCTCGCCGGGGAACACGGCGACCAGCGCCTGGCGAGTCACCGTGAGGCTGGCCAGCCCGGCCACCGCGGCGGGCAAGACCGTCACGCCAAGATCCAGTTCGCCGGCGGCCACGCCTTCTTCCAGCGCCCGGCCGCCTTGCTCGCGCAATCGCAGCTTCACGCCGGGATACTGGCGGCGATAGGCGCCGATCACCGGCGCCAGGTAGCGCCCGGCCATGGGCGGGATACCTACCTTCAGCTCCCCGCGCGCCATGCCGTCCACCTCGGCTACTTCCTGGCGCAGCCGCGCCACCTCGGCCAGCACCGCCTGGCTGCGGGCGAACACCACTTCGCCGGCGTCGGTCAGCTGCACCGTGCGGCCTTCGCGCAGCAGCAGCGGGCCGCCCAGCTCCTCCTCCAGGCTCTTGACCATCTTGCTGATGGTGGGCTGGGTCACATGCAGGGTTTCCGCCGCGCGGGTGAAACCACCCTGGCGGACCACTTCAACGAAATAACGCAGGGCGCGGATATCCATGGTGTTCCGGTCTCGCTTCGAGCCGCTGTGCGATTCAGGTGCGATTCAAGATTGCCATTCCAATTTGGCATCGATTGAATAATTTATATTCATTTTATATATTGAATGGCGCTACGTACACTAGCGTCATCGCCGCCTGACCGTGGCTGTCACATAGACATAGCAGAAGACTCCGATGCAAAGCGCCGCCGCCACCACCTCAACCCGCCTCTCCGGGGCTTCATCCCCGTCCGCCGGTGCGCGTGTGCGCACTGGCGCCATCGCGCTTGCCCAGGTGGTGGCGCTGTCGGCCCTTTGGCTGCTGGCCGACTGGCTGCGCTCGCGCCTCGGGCTACCCTTGCCGGCGGGTTTGCTGGGGCTGCTGGTGCTGGCCGCGCTGCTGTTCAGCGGGGCGGTACGGGGTGGCTGGGTACGGCGCGGCGCGGACTGGCTGCTGGGCGAGATGCTGCTGTTCTTTATCCCGGCGGTGCTGGCCGTCGTGCAGTATCCCGACCTGGTCCGGCACCAGGGCTGGCGCATCTGCGCGGTGATCGCCCTGAGCACGCTGGCAGTCATGCTGGTGACCGCGCTGGTGGTGGAGCAGGTGTACCGGCTCGAGTTGCGGCTGGCGCGGCGCGGGCGTGGCAGGAAGAGCAAGAGCACCGCCGGCGCCGCCACCATCAACGACAGGCAGCATCATCATGCATGACACCGTGCTGGCTGCGCTGAGCCTGGTGGCCACCGTTGCCTTCTACTACCTCAACAAGCGCATCTACGCGCGGCGGGCGCGGCTGTGGCTGATGCCGCTGCTGGCCACGCCCGCGGTGCTGATCGCACTGGTGCTGGCCGCGCAGATTCCCTATCGCGACTACCTCGCCGACACGCGCTGGCTGATGTGGCTGCTCGGCCCGGCCACCATCGCCTTCGCGCTGCCGATCTACGACCACCGCGCGCTGGTGCGCCAGCACTGGCTGTCGATCTCGGTCGGCGTACTGGCCGCGGTGCTGACCTCGGTCCTGACTTCCGTATGGCTGGCGCGTGGCCTTGGCTTGTCGGTGATGCTGCAGAAGGGCCTGGCGGTGCGTTCGGTGACCACGCCGTTCGCGGTGGATGCGGTACGCGCGCTGGGCGGCCCACCCGACCTGGCCGCGGTCTTCGTCGTGATCACCGGGCTCACGGGCATGGCCATCGGCGAGACCGTGCTGGCCTGCCTGCCTTCGGTGCGCAGCCGGCTCGCGCAGGGTGCCATCTTCGGCGCCGCGGCGCACGGCGCAGGCACCGCCAAAGCGCGGCAGCTCGGCGAAGTGCAGGGCGTGGTGGCCTCGCTGGTGATGATGATCGCCGGCCTGGTCAGCGTGCTGGCGGCGCCGCTGATCCGCACCGTGTTCTTCTAGGCGCGGGCTTGCGTAGTCATGCTTGGGCAGCCCCCGATGCGACCGCTACGGGCGCAGGGTTATTCGCGCGACGCCTGACGCGGCGCGCGAAATTGGCGCAGAATGCCGGACTTGCGTCACAGGACCGGTGCAATGAAGCGCATCGCTCACTGGCATGCGGCATGCTTGTCCACCTGCCGCAGCGTGCGCAACGTTCATGCCCGGCATGTGCGCCGGATTCGCCAGGCGCGCCATTGGCACAGCCTGTGCCCGGTGCCGCCGCCGGCAAGCTCATCGGGTCTCTTCTCCGTCATCAATCACAAGATCATGCGTTTACCGCTACTCGCGCTGGCTGCCGCGGCCTTTGGCATTGGCACCACCGAATTCGTCATCATGGGGCTGTTGCCCGACGTCGCCGCCGACCTTGGCGTGTCCGCCCCGGCCGCCGGCATGCTGGTGTCCGGCTACGCCATCGGCGTAGCCGTGGGCGCGCCCATTCTCGCCATCCTGACCAACAAGTGGCCGCGCAAGACTGCGCTGGTCGGGCTGATGGGCTTGTTCATCCTTGGCAATGCGCTGTGCGCGCTGGCGCCCAACTACGAACTGCTGATGGCCGCGCGCGTGGTCACCGCCTTCTGCCATGCCGCCTTCTTCGGCATTGGCGCGGTGGTGGCCGCCGAGCTTGTGCCGCGCGACAAGCGCGCGCAGGCGGTGGCGCTGATGTTCACCGGGCTGACCGTGGCCAATGTGCTGGGCGTGCCGTTCGGCACAGCCTTTGGCCACCTGATGGGCTGGCGCTCCACCTTCTGGGCGGTCACCGTGATCGGCGTGGCCGCCGCGGCCGCGCTGGTGGCATGGCTGCCCAAGGCTATCCCGATGCAGACCGGCAGCATCCTGCGCGAATTCCGCTCGATCGGCGCCGCCCAGGTCCAGCTGGCCCTGCTGATCAGCACGCTGGCATCGGTCAGCATGTTCACGGTGTTCACGTATATCGCCTACATCCTGCGCGACGTGACCGGTTTCACCGCGCAGCAGGAAAGCATGGTGCTGCTGCTGTTCGGCGCCGGCATCACGGTAGGCGGCATCGCCGGCGGCAAGCTGGCCGACTGGAAGCTGATGCCCGCGCTGGCCAGCTTGCTGGCCGCGGTGGCGGTGGTGCAGCTGGTGTTCTCGTGGACCAGCCACTTCCCGCTGCCGACCCTGTTTACGCTGTTTATCTGGGGCATGGTGAGCTTCGCGGTGGTGCCGGCCACGCAGGTGCGCGTGCTCGACAAGGCCAAGGGCGCGCCCAACCTGGCCTCCACGCTGAACCAGGGGGCCTTCAATCTGGGCAATGCCACCGGCGCCTGGCTGGGCGGCCTGATGATCAGCGCGGGCCTGCCGCTGACCCAGCTGCCCTGGCTGGGTGCGGCGGTGGCGCTGGCGGCGCTGCTGGCGGTGGGGGTGTCGGCTTCGCTGGACCGCGGTGGGCGGGTGGCGGCGTAAGGCCGCTGCGGGCCGGCTACCAGGCAAGGGCCATGCCGGGCAATCGGGCGTTGGTGGCTGGCCTTCGTGGCAAGGGCCCCTTGGCTGGCCAGGTCTCGTTGTACGATACGCGGAACCCCCGTCGCGGGCCGGACGCCATCCGGCCGCGACGCCCCGCAACAGAGCGGCCCGGCAACTCCCGACATGGACTACGCGCACATCCTCCAACGCATCCACCGCGACATCCAGCCCCTGCTGGGCCAGGGGCGGGTGGCGGACTACATTCCCGAACTGGGCAAGGTGCCTTGCACGCATTTCGGCATGGCGCTGGTGTTCGCCGATGGCCGCAGCCATTGCGTCGGCGACGCCGCGGTGCCGTTCTCGATCCAGAGTATTTCCAAGCTGTTCGCGTGCACGCTGGCCTTCCAGTTGCTGGGCGAAGACCTGTGGCAGCGGGTGGGGCGCGAGCCTTCGGGCAATGCGTTCAACTCGCTGGTGCAGCTTGAGTACGAACAAGGCAAGCCGCGCAATCCTTTCATCAACGCCGGTGCGCTGGTGGTCACCGATGTGCTGTGCAGCCGCTTCGTCCAGGCCGAGACCGCGCTGGTGCAATTCATGCGCCGGCTGTGCGGCAACCCTGCCATCGACTACGACGCCCGCGTGGCGCAATCCGAGCGCGAACATGCCGATCGCAACCGCGCCATGGCTTATTTCATGAAGAGCTTCGGGCGGCTGGAAATGCCGGTCGACAAGGTGATCGACGCTTATTGCCGCCAGTGCGCTATCGCCATGAACTGCGAGGACCTGGCGCGCGCGGCGCTGTTCCTGGCCCACGGCGGTGTGGTGCCGTGGAGCGGCGAGCGCGTGCTCGATGCCAGCCCCACCAAGCGGCTCTCTGCGCTGATGCTGACCTGCGGCACTTACGACGCCGCCGGCGACTTTGTCTACCGGGTGGGCCTGCCCGCCAAGAGCGGGGTGGGCGGCGGCATCGTGGCGGTGCTGCCGGGGCGCTGGTCGGTGTGCGTGTGGTCGCCGGGGCTGGACCATAGCGGCAACTCGCTGGCGGGGGTGCAGGCGCTGGAGTGGCTGACCACGCTCAGCGCGCATTCGATTTTTTGAATGATGCCCGGCGGGCTCAGGCTTTCCTTTCCGCCGGACTGAACAGGTAGCACAGCAAGGCGACGGCCACCAGCACTGTCGCCGACAGGAAGATCGCAGAGTATGTCTTCGATACCGGCCAGCGCCCGATATCGCCCGCGTTGGCAATCAGGCCGAATGCCCATGACGTCATCGCCGAGCCGGCAAAGACGAAGGTATTGAGCAGGCCGAGGCCTCTGCCGCGCGAGGACGGCGGAATCAGCCCGCGGCCCTGCGCCATGATCAGCGGATGCAGCATGCCGATGGTCGACAGCAACGCCATCAGTCCCACCGCGTACGCCAGGCCGCCGGCAGGCCGCAGGGTCAGCAGGATGGCGCCCGTCATGGTCAGGCCGGTCCAGGCAGCGATGGTGGTCTTGAGCGAACTGCGCCTGACCAGCACGGGCAGCAGGAATGCGGTCAGGAAGCCGCTGAGGCTCAGCAGCGTCAGCGCCACCCCGCGCGGGCCGGAATCCAGTCCGTAGACAGTGGCCAGATAGGGGCCGCTCCAGGCATTGCGGAATGCGGTGCCCGCCGCCATGGCGACGCACAGCGGGATGAGGGTCCACAAGGGCGCGATGGCCAGCAGCCTGGCGCTTTGCAGCAGCATCGATCGCAGCGGGACATGGCGCGCCTCGGCATGCCCCTCGTCCCTGACGAAACGCCAGACGCCATAGCAGGCCGCGGCCATCCCCAGTGCGGCGCAGGACATGGCCGGGCGCCAGCCGGCCAGGTGCATGGCCCACCCGAGCGGCGCCGTGGCGCAGAGCGCGCCGATCATCCCCATGGCATTGGACTTGCTGGCTACCCTGGCGTAGTGCTTTTCCGAAAGATGCTCCGAGGCAAAATGCAGCAGACCCATGAAGACCGGCGCGCAGGCCAGTCCGAGGCCGGCTTGCGCAAGCATGGCAAAGGTGCCGTTCGGCGCCAGGATGAACAGGATGGAAGACACCGCGCCAACCGCCAGCAGCAGGGCGGTCGGCCTGCCGACGCCGTACCGGTCGAAGGCAATGCCAATGGGAATCTGCGCGGCGCCGAAGGCCAGGAAGAAGCAGGAAGACAGGGCGCCGAATCCCGCCGGCGACAGCCCGAAGTCATGCTGGAGTTCCGGCGCCATCACGGCCAGGCAGGTGCGGAAGAACTGGCTGAGCGCGAAGGCAAAGGTGAGTACCGCGATGCCGGGCAGCGCGCGATTTGTCGTCGTCTCGGCGTCAGGCAAGGTGCGCTCCTTGGCGGAGCGCCGGGATGAACTGGCGATTGCGCCAATAGTCGACCGGATTTTTCAACTTGTTATTTATTCGAGAACGGGGGCATCGGGCTTCTGCACGGCTGGCCCTTGCGGCTGACTGATCGGCCGCCGGGCGCAGGAGCGTATTCTACGCTGCCTTGGCCCCTGCCGATTGGTGAGCGGCCGGGGAGGCGCTGCCAACGGCGGCAGCACGACAGGCAGAACGGGCCTGGGATCGGCTGCACGAAATCCAGCCGGCAAACCTGCGGCCACGACCGGGCCGGCCAATCCACGGCGGCATTGTCCGCTCTCGCAGGCACGGCCTCACGCCACGTTGTGCACCACCACGAGCTGCTTGCGGAACTCAAAGCCCATTGCCGGCCAAGTCTTTACGTAGTCCATCAGCGCAGTCTTGCCGTTCGCATAGTCTTCGCCATTGACACGGCAATCGGCGTGGATTTCGCCGTCATCATCGCGTGCGGCGTACAGGCGGATGGCGGCGAACCCGCTCGATTCGAGCACGGGCAGGAAGGCTTCGATCGACTGCGTCAGCAGGCAGCACGGGCAGAAGCCGTGCTCGCCGTTCTCTCCATCGCCTGCGCACGCATTGCCGTCGTCGGCGTGGCATGCCGTCTGTGCCTGCGGGCTTGCCATGTAGTGGGAGGCGGGACCGAATACCACGCGGCGGTGCAATTCCGGGTGGTCTGCCTTGGCCGGGAAGTCCATCGTCATCGACATGCACCCCGAGGCCGCGGCACTGGTGCTCTCGCGAAGCGCCACTGCGTCGGTTCTCGCCCATTGCGTGAAGCCACTGCGGAAAGCATCCGCAGCGTCGGCATGGCTGGCGGCATGCTGGAACTCGAAGCAGCCCGCGGGCGCGAGCGTGCCATGCGAGACCTGGATGGTGGTAGACGACCGGCCCGTGCCGTCCGGGCACAGCTCCCAACTCAGCAGTCGCGGTAGCAGCCAGATGTCCTCTGCAGTCTGCAGCCATTCCCCGTGACGGGACACCCGCTGGCCTTCGGCAGTCAGCACTTCCTCAAGCAGGCTGGTCAGGTCGATGTGCTCCGACCAGCTTTCGTCGTCACGGCTGAAGGCAATGGAGAAGACAGAGGTCTGGCCGGGATTGCCCGGGCTGATCTGTGGCGTGTAGGTGGATTCGGACGTCATCTGGAAACCGCGGTTCTGTCGGTCTTACTCAGGGTTAGGGGTAGGGCCGATCAACGCCCCAGGCAGCAGCTTGTCAATCTGGATGAGACGCGGGATAACTGGATCGTCATGGCGACAGGTAGCGATGCGATTTTACAGAATCCCTCGAGGTAGCAAGGGGGGGCGCCGGCGGCGGGCCACTCCGGAATTATGGCACTTGCCAAAAATTGCTATTGGGTTTCCAGCAACCTGAAAATAATCGATGGTCCGTCTCGCGCTTCCGGGAGATCGGCGATCAATGTCAGGTCTGTCTTCCTGTCTCCCGACCATAGCTGGCACGAGACTCGCCATGCTTGCGGAAATGGTTCCGTTTTGTAGATATCCAATGGCACTCTGCCGGTGCTGTCTGCCTCGAAGGCTATGCTGTAGGGTGGAGGGCGTAAATTTTCGATGGAATCGCCGGAGCTTTCCAGCTCATCAATGATTTCACCGTGGATAGGCTGGGTTATTCCAAATTCCGTCAATTTTTCCGATGAGTTGGATGCAATATTTTTTAAAATCTCGGCTATGAGCCTGTAAACATCGGCTCTGCTGTACGGTTGCATTGTTATTTCAATTTTTATCGTTGATAACGAGAGATTTATGAATTGGAGTTCGATCGCTATAGGTTTTCTATTGGCATGATTTAGGATTGCAGGGCCTAAAGGCGGAGTGGTGTCAGGCTCTTGGGCACATGGAGGTGTCACTTTTCTTTACTCGTAAAGAAAAGTAACCAAAAGAAAGCGACCCCTTGCAGGGGGGCTGGCTTGTCGGGCTCAGGGGCTTTGCGGATTCGTGGTGGGCACGTCAGTCCTGCTTGACTGCTGGCGCTACCGGCGCGAATGGCATTGCCGCTGCAAATGGTATTGGTTCTATTATAGCG
>NZ_JBYOJU010000062.1:0-45333 GCF_057798855.1 Cupriavidus sp. 96C5-1
AGTTTATTAGAACCGCCGCGCCCACCACGAATCCGAAACGTCCCCGATCCTGATAAGCCAGCCCCCCTGCAAGGGGTCGCTTTCTTTTGGTTACTTTTCTTTACGAGTAAAGAAAAGTGACACCTCCATGTGCCCAAGAGCCTGACGCCACTCCGCCTTTAGGCCCTGCAGACTTGTCTCAACCCACCCAAGCCCAAGAGCCCGACACCACACCGCCTTTAGGCCCTGCAGACTTGTCTCAACCCACCCAAGCCCAAGAGCCCGACACCACTCCGCCTTTAGGCCCTGCAGACTTGTCTCAACCCACCCAAGCCCAAGACCCCGACACCACTCCGCCTTTAGGCCCTGCAGACCAACATCAGGTCCCCACAAGCCCCCCAAGCCCCCCAAGCCCCCCAACCCACTAATCAAAACTCAACAACTCCCCCTTACCATCCACCGCCAGATCCCCCACCACCCGCCGCGGCCGCAGCCCAGGCAACGCCGCAAAAGCCCCCCCAGCGCGCGCCAGACTGCGCGCCATCAACGTCCAGAACACATCGAAATTGCCATCCGCACGCACGAAGGTAGCCCGTGCCTGCGGCCTGGCGCTGACCAGCACGACGGTGCCGCGGCGCATGCCATAGGCCAGATGACAACCAACGGCGCCAGCCACCGCGATCGTGCCCGCAACCATGCGCGCGGCCGCAAAATCCCCGGCGTTGCCCGCCACCAGCGCGGTACCGCGCCGCATGCGGTCGCCGAAGCGGTCACCGGCGTTGCCGCCGATGACGAGCGTGCCGCCGCGCATGCCGTCCATGTCGCCGGGCAGCGCCGCGGCGGCGAAATCTCCGGTGTTGCCGCCGATGACGAGGTTGCCGCCGGCCAGCGCCGCCGCGGCAAAATCGCCGGCATTGCCGCTCACGCGCAGCGTGCCGCCCTGCATGCCGCAGCCGAGATAGTCGCCCGCGTTGCCCTCGACCCGCAGCGTGCCGCCGGACATCCGCCAGCCGATCCGGTCGAAGCGTCCCAGGTCGCCTTCCAGCGTGAGGCTGGGCTCGCCATCGCCGGCATGGGCCAGCACGGTGAACAAGTCGCCGAGGGCGATGCCTTCGTTGCCATGCCACAGGGGCAGCCGCGCTACCGCGTCAGGCGCCATGCCGGCCAGCGCGGCGGGCGTCAGCTGGCGCAGGTCGACCCGCAGCGCGGGGGTGGTGGCAAGGCGCAGGGTCAGGCCGCTCATGCGCGTTCTCCCTGGCTGGCGAGCCGGTGCAGGTGAAAGTGGAAAGGGCCCAGCTTGCCGCCGTAGTTGCCGGCGGAGATGCGCACCAGCCCGGCGGCGGCGCCGCGCCCGGCGAGCGCCGCGATCCCGGCCCGCATGGCGGCGGCCACGTCGGCTTCCGTCAGGCCGTCGATCACGATCTCCAGCACGCAGCGCACGGCGGGGCCGAGCTGGCTGCCGGCCACCAGCCCGGCCAGGCTGGGGCAGAAGGCATCGTTGGTGGAGGCATGCATGCCGGCGTACCTGGCGCCGACCTTCGAGCCGGAGCGGACCACGCCGCCGGGAAAGGGCATGATGATATTGGGCACCCGGCGCATTGCCGCCACCGCAGCCTCTGCCGCGGCCAGCGCGCTGTCGGTGTCGCGCGCCAGCATCAGCAGGTTGCCGCCGCCTACCGCCTTGACCACGGCGGTGGTTTCCTGGCAGACGAACTCGCCGTCCATCACCGGCACGCGCCAGTAGCGCACGCCGTCGATCATCTTGGCGATCTGCCAGCCATCGCCGAAGAAACGCAGGTTCTTGCCCAGCGGGATGGCCTCGCCTTCGGCGAGCCCCGCGTACACCGCCGTGGTGGGACAGGTCAGCACGCACTGGCCGACACGGCGCTCGACCTGCTTGGCCAGCTCCTTGCCCGACATCGAGAACAGCAGCACCGCTACGCCGGGCCGCCCGTCCGGGGAATCGGCCGGCGCGATCTCGCGCTCGATGCCGGCCTCGCAGCCACAGGCGATCACCGAGGTGGCGAAGCCCGTGAGCGCGGCCGCGGCATGCCGCGCCCAGGTCAGGTTGTGGGCCGTGACCAGCAGCCGGGTGGCCTTCATCGGAAAAGCCTCCGCGAAGGTGTCGTCGATGGTGAGTCCGTTGATCAGCATGCGAGGTGTCCCCAGGCGCGCGGCGATGTCGAGCGCCCGTTCATACGGTGTCCTGCCTGCGCAGCGGGTCGCATAGCGCCGGCAGCAGCCTGCCGCCATTGCAGCAGGCGCACAGTTCGTCGTGGCCGATGGCGGCGTTGTCGAAGTTCAGCGCGAGATGGCTGTCGCTGTACTTGCGCAGGGTCTTTTCGATGCCTTTGTCGTAGTCGGGCTCGACATAGTGCGTGCCGCCGGCGGGCGTGGCCACGATACGTCCCGCGCGTGCCACCAGGGCGCCGTCCTTGAACACGTATTCGGGCGCGGTGAACATGGTTTCGCGGTTGGCGTCCTCGCGGTACACGGCAAGGTCGGCCGCCGCCCCCGCGCCCAGGTGGCCGCGGTCGCGCAGGCCCAGCAGGCGCGCCGGGCCGGCGCGGGTCAGCACGGCAATCTCGTACAGCGTCAGTTCCCGCTTGATATCGGGCAGCGCGCAGTTGGCGGCCACCTCCGGGTGCAGCCTGGCAAGCTGCTCGTCGCGGAAGGACTTGTCCATCAGCAGGCGGATCAGGTGCGGGTAGCTGGTGAACGGCCCGCCGTTGGGGTGGTCGGTGGTCAGCGTCACCTGCCATGGGTTCTTGACCGTCAGGAAGACTTCCAGGCCGATGGCCCATTGCAGCGCGTTGACATAGCTCTGCTCGCGGTAGCGGAACGGCACCACGCCGCAGCCCGCGTCGCATTCGATATCGGCGCCGATCCATTTGCGCGGGTGGGCCAGGTCGGCGTTCTTCACCTGCATCATGGTGTCGCCCGAGGCCGTCACGGTCTGGCCGAAGATGATCTGGCCGACGTCGATCGAGATATTGGGGCTGGCGTTGACCGCCTCGGCAATGCGCAGCGCCGCCGAGGAGAATTTGCGCGGGCCATCCGCACCGTAGCTGTGGAACTGGATGTGGGTCAGGTGGCCCGGCAGGCCTTCGAGCGCGGCCATGGTGGCGAGTGTCGATTCGATATTGCCTGGCACCCCGAGATTGCTGGCGTGGATATGCAGGGGGTGGGGCACCTTGAGCTCGGTCAGGGCCTGGCTCAGCGTGCGCAGCACGTCGCGCGGGGTGATGCGGTAGTGCACGTGCTGGTCGTCCACGTCGAGCTTGCGCTGGTTGAACTTGAAGGCCGAGATGCCGCCCGGGTTGACCACCTTGACGCCCAGCGCCTTGCTGGCATTGATGGTCCAGCCGACATAGTCGCGGATGCGCTGGAAATCGGTGCCCTCGGCCAGCATGCGCAGGAACAGGTCGTCGTTGCCGAGCATGACGTAGGCGCCGTGATCGATGACGGGCGTATCGCCCATCTCGAAATGCGTCTGGCGTGCATTCGACGCCATCATGGCGGGCTCGAACGCGGCGGTGTAGCCCATCTGCGCATAACGGTAGCCGGTGGCCAGCGTGCCGGGCGTGCAGGTGCCGCAGGAGGCCAGCTCCAGCGGGCTGGCGGGGGCCATGCTGTCGCGATGGTCCTCGGGCAGCAGCATGCGGGCCAGGTTGACCTTGCCGCCGCCGATATGCGAGTGCATATCGATGCCGCCGGCCATCACCACCATGCCGC
This sequence comes from Cupriavidus sp. 96C5-1, assembly GCF_057798855.1. Classification (NCBI taxonomy): domain Bacteria; kingdom Pseudomonadati; phylum Pseudomonadota; class Betaproteobacteria; order Burkholderiales; family Burkholderiaceae; genus Cupriavidus; species Cupriavidus sp. 96C5-1. The sequence continues at coordinate 3,715 of NZ_JBYOJU010000062.1, forward strand.
CGATATCGAGCTCCGCCTCCGCCCGCGTGCCGGGCGGCAGCGCGACGATGCGCCCATCGCGGACATAGAGATCGGCCAGCTGGCCGTCGATGCCGCGCGCGGGGTCGTACACGCGGCCGCCGTGCAGGCGCAAGGTGTTCATGATGCGGACTCCATGGGCGCGCTGGCCTGCCGCAGCCGCGCCAGCAATTGCGCCGCCACCGCCGCCACCGTCGGCAGGCCGTCGTCGCGCAGCGGGCTGAGCGGCAGCACGATGCCGCCATCGGTGCGGAACAGGTGGCCGGCCGAGCCGATGCCCGGGGTCGATACCGGGATAAAGACGCCGGGGCGCCCGGCCATCGAGGCGGCCAGCGCCGGATGGCCGAGCACCACGGTGGGCACGCGGCTGGCGGGCGGGGGCAGGTCCGGCGTGAAACTGGCGACCCACAGCAGCGCATCGGCATCGCCGTCCCGCAGCAGGCGCTCGGTCCCGTAGCGGTGCGGATCGTGATCGAGCCCGCCGGGGTGCACGTGCGTGCGCAGGGGCAGTCCCGACAGCCAGGTGACGGCCTGGTTGACGGTGTTGCCGCCGTCATCGCCGCCGAGCGGCAGGCCGCCGGCACGCGTGGTGCGGTTGAGCGTCTTGACCAGGTGGTGGATGCCCTCGATCAGCAGCGCGGCGTGCTTGCCGCCTGCCTGCGCGCAGAGGGTGGCGGGCGTCCACACCAGTACGGCATAACGCGCCGCCAGCAGGCGGGCCGAGAGATCGCGCAGCGCCGCGCTTGCGATCTGGCTGTCGGCCAGCGCGCGCGGGCGGCACAGTGCGTTCAGCAAGGCCAGCGTCTGGTACAGGTCCTCGCCCTCGGGCAGCGCCACCTCGCTGCAGCGCGTGTTCGGCAGTTGCGCCGCCGCCGGGTCGATCGGCGTGCCCAGGAAGGCCAGCTCGCGCGGGCATGGCTGCGCGCTGCCGGTCAGCCCGCAGCGCCGGAAGAACTCGGGGTGTTTTTGCGACGGCTGGGTGCCGATGCACAGGATCAGGTCGGCATGGTTGCGCACCTCGGCCAGCGTGGTGGTGAACGCGCCGCGATCCTGCAGGGCGCGCAGGCTGGCGGTCATGGCGTCGCCATGCGCATGGTCGAGCACGGCGCCGCTGTGGTTGGCCAGGGCGTAGAGCGCGCGCGTGCCTGCAATATCGGTGGCAAGGCCGCCGAACAGCGGGCGGCGGCTCTCGCGCAGCAAGCGCGCGGCGGCGTCGAGCGCCTGGGGCAGCGTCACGGGGCGGCCATCGGCGCACGGGGCAGCCGCCATTGTCCGCGGATCGAAGCACGCCAGCGCGTTTGCCGCGCGCGGGCAAGTGCTGCCGTTCAGCGCCGGAGCCCGGCCGTCCACGGCTTCCTGCGGGACGGCAAGGCCGTCGCACAGCAGCGCGCAGAAGGGACAGGTCCAGCTGGCCTGGCCGGCTGGGCGGCCACGGGTGTCGGAGGGGAGATCGGGAGCGGGTGCCATGCCCATGTCGAGCAAAGCCTGTGCCAGCGGCAGGCCGAGCGCCTGCCTGCGCCCGCTACGGCGAGCGCCGGGCGCCTCGCGGGGAGGGCCGGGCGGCGCAATCGGCGCGCGTGCGACGGGAGCGGCGGGACAACTGGTGCTCCATGCACGGGGCAACCTGTCACGCCGGGCTGGTGCGCATGCGGCGCCAGGCCGCGCCAGCGCGCCCTGGCGGGCTGGCATGGAACGTGTTTATGCCTGCTTGTGTTGCCGCGTGATGGCGCCCGCCTGCGCCGGCCGGGAGGATGGTCCTCCCTGGCCGGCCGGCGGGATACGGAGATCGTGAATGGCCGATGCAACCAGCCAGGCGCTGGCCCCGGCACGCGCGGCGGCGGCAAGATCGTCGCCGTCGCGAATGCCGCCGGCGCCGACCAGCCGGCGCCCGGCGCCCGCCTGCGCGCGGATCGCCGCGAGCGTGTCCAGGTCGGGCCCTTCGAACGCGCCCACGCGATCCAGCGCCATCACGATCAGTTGCGCCGGCCAGGCCGCGCTGGCCTGCCACCAGGCCGCGTTGCCCAGCGGCATGCCATGGCGCCGGTCGAGCGAGAGCACGGCGTCGGGCCAGGTGTCGAAGGGCGGCGCGCTGCCCGCGGCGGCGGGCGGCTCGGACAGGGTTTCGCTGCCGAACACCGGCACCACCCGCGCGCCGGCGCCGCGCAGCGAGTCCAGCGCCGCGCTGGCCTGCGCCGCATCGGCGAAGCCGCCATCCAGCCAGAGTTCGGTTTCCGGCAAGGCACCGCACAGGGCCCGCAGCGCCTCGACCTGCACGGCGCGCCCGGTGAGGGCGTCGAGGTCGGCGATATACAGCGTGGCACTGGCGCAATGCGCAAGCATTGCCCGCGCCAGTTCCAGCGGATCGCTGCCCGGATGCAGGCGGGACACGATGGGGCGGTATTGGTCGCGCTGGCCGCGCACCGCTCGGACAACGCGGCCGCCGAGAAGGTCGATGACTGGAATGATGTGCATGGAGAGGGAATGATGACGCGTGTGTTCGTCTATGAATATATCAGTGCGGGCGCCATGGATACCCGCGCCGCGCCGCACCTGCTGCGCCAGGGCAGGGCCATGCGTGACGCCATGGCCGCAGATCTGGCCCGTATCGGCGACGTGGCGGTCACCTGCGCGGCATTGCCCGGCGAGCCGCAGCCCGATTGCCATGGCGTGCACAAGGTGGACTGGTGCGCGCACGCGCCCGGCGAGGACGCGGCGGACTTCGTGCGCCGCCAGGCGGCCTGCCACGATGTGAGCTGGGTCGTCGCGCCGGAATCCGACGGCGTGCTGCTGAGCCTGAACTACATGGTGGGCGAGGCGCGCTGGCTGGGCTGCGATGCCGGCGCGATCGCGCTGGCCACCAGCAAGCGCGCGACCGCGCAGCGGCTTGCCGCGCTCGGCGTCGCCGCGACCCGGCCATGGGGCGAAGGGGATATTCCCGAGCCCGGACGCTGGGTGGTCAAGCCGGACGATGGCGCGGGATCGGTGGCGACGCACGCCTACGGCGGCTTCGGGGCGGCGCATGAAGCCTGGCTGCGGCGCCTCGCGGACGGCGAGCCGGTGGTGCTGGAGCCCTGGGTGGAGGGCGAGCCGATCAGCGTGTCGCTGCTCTGCGGCCCCGGCGGGGCCGAATTGCTGAGCGTGAACCGGCAGCGCATCCGCATCGATGCATGGGGCCAGGTGCACGACGATGGCGTGCAGATCAATGCCATCGGACTGGATGGGCCGGCCGGGCGCTGGCTGGCGGATGTGGCCGGGTGCGTGGTGGCGGGCATGCCGGGCTTGCGGGGTTTCGTCGGCATCGACCTGGTCTGGCATCCCGAGCGTGGCCCGGTGGTGATCGAGGTGAATCCGCGCGTGACCTGCGCCTATGCGGGCTTGTCGGCCGGGCTTGGCCGCAACCTGGCCTGCGAGATGCTGGCGGGGCACCAGATCCAGGTGGAACGGCTCGAAACCAATGGAGCGTCCCATGGGCGCTGAGCATGTTGTCTATGGCTGGGACCTCGGTGGTGCCAATATCAAGGCAGCGCGCCTGGAAGACGGTGTCGTGCGCGATATCGCGCAGTGGGCCTGCCCCTTGTGGCAGGGCCTGCATTTGCTGGACGATGTGATGGCGCGCGCGCGCGCACGCTGGCCCGATTGCGCGGAGGCCGCGCACGCGGTCACGATGACCGGCGAAATGGCCGACCTGTTCGCGCACCGGGAGGCCGGGGTGGCGGCGCTGGCGGATGTCATGTGGCGCGCCTTCGGCGAGCGCGCCGTCTTCTTTGCCGGCGCGGCGGGCTGGCGCACGCGGCGGCAGGTGGCGGCGGACTGGCGGCACATCGCCTCGGCCAACTGGGTGGCGACCGCCAGCATGGCGGCCGCGCGTATCGGGCATGGCCTGCTGGTGGACATCGGCACCACCACCAGCGACCTGATTCCCATCGTGGACGGCGCGGTGGCAGCGCATGGCCGGGACGATGCCGGCCGGCTCGCTTCCGGCGAACTGGTGTACCTGGGCGTGGCGCGCACGCCGCTGTGCGCGCTGGCGCGCCGCATCGCCTTCAAGGGCGATAGCTATAACGTGATGAACGAACTGTTTGCCACCACCGCGGATGTGTACCGGATCACCGGGGAGCTGCCGGATGCGCACGATCCCCACCCGCCCGCCGATGGCGGTGCCAAGACGCCCGAGGCTACGCGGCAGCGGCTGGCCAGGATGATCGGGCTCGATGCGCGCGACGCGGCGCCGGCGGAGTGGCTGGAGGTTGCCCGCGGATGGCGGCAGGCGCAGATCGCGGAGCTTGGCGATAACCTGTTGCGGGTGATGGACCGGTCCGGCTTGCCGGCGGATGCGCCGCTGATCGGCGCGGGCTGCGGGCACTTCCTGGTGCGGGACCTGGCTGGCAGGCTTGGACGGCCTTATCGGGCTTTTGAGGAGATCGTGGGGGTGGCGCCGGTGTATGCGGAGTGGGCGCGGGTGTGTGCGGCTAGCCTGGCGGTGGGGGGGATGTTGTGGCGGGAGATTTGTTTGGGGAGGTGATTTTTTTTGTGTTGGGTTTGTGGGGTTTTGGGTTTGCGGGATTGGGTGGGTTGAGACAAGTCTGCAGGGCCTAAAGGCGGTGTGGCGTCAGGCTCTTGGGCTTGGGTGGGTTGAGACAAGTCTGCAGGGCCTAAAGGCGGAGTGGCGTCAGGCTCTTGGGCACATGGAGGTGTCACTTTTCTTTACTCGTAAAGAAAAGTAACCAAAAGAAAGCGACCCCTTGCAGGGGGGCTGGCTTGTCGGGCTAAGGCGTTTTGCGGATTCGTGGTGGGCGCGTCAGTCCTGCCTGACTGCTGGCGCTACCGGTGCGAACGGCATCACCACTGCAGATGGCATTGCTTTTTATTGTCGTGCCCCCGATGGCGATGGGCCGTGGTAGTTCACGCATCTGCGTTACCGGCGCAGTGGCTCCCGATTGGTCGTCCGCCGCTTCTATCGGGCTGCTTGTGGATGGGCTGTTGGCTGCTTGCTCTCCTTCTCCCCTCTCCTTCTCCCCTCTCCTTCTCCCCTCTCTCCCATTCTTTATTTCGCGTTTTGTGTGGGGGTTCTTGTGCATGTGGTGAAGATTGGCGGCAGCTTGGGGCGTGACCCGCTGTTGCGGGATTGGCTGCGGGAGCTGGCTGCGTTTGGCGGTGGGCGCGTGGTGGTGGTGCCGGGAGGCGGCGGGTTTGCCGATGCGGTGCGCGAGTCGCAGGCGCAGTGGGGCTTCGATGACCTGGTTGCGCACAATATGGCGGTGCTGGCCATGGTCCAGTACGGCTTGATGCTGCAGGGGCTGTGCCCGGGGCTGAAGGTGGCGGCCGGTGACGATGCGATCCGCGCTGTGTTGCGCGATGGCGGCGTTGCGGTATGGACGCCTTTCGGCCTGTTGCGCAAGGAGCCGGATGCGTTGGCGAGCTGGGATGCGACTTCCGATAGCATTGCCGCCTGGCTGGCTAACCGGCTCGGCGCCCGGCGGCTGGTGCTGGTCAAGTCGTGCCCGGTCGAGCCGGGGATGACGCTGGCGCAGTATGCGGATGCGGGGGTGGTCGACCGGCGTTTCTGCCATTACACGCGGGCTGCGGCGTATCCGGTCGCGCTGTTGCAGAAGGACGAGCCGCAGCGGCTGCGCGAGCTGCTGGGCGCGCTTGCGCAGGACGGTGGCTAGTGTCCTGAGCCTGAACGCCGGTCGCTCAGGCCGGCAGCGGTTCCGGCGTGCCTGTCCGCTGCAAGCCTGCGCGCAGCGCCGCTACCTTCGCGGGATCGAGCCGTCCTGCGCGTCCGCCGTCGCACAGCGCGCCGCGGAAGCCGGCGAAGTCCGGCGCCAGCGCAAGCAGCCGCGGCAGGTGCCCGGGCTGCAGGGAGCCGGCCAGGCCAACCTTGACGCCTCGGCTTCGCGCCATGCCGGTCATGGCGGCGAGCGTGCCCATGTCGACACGGTCGAACAGGCTGCCCGCCTGCTTGGCCTCGGTGTCGGCCATCACCGCCGGGAATCCCATCGCGCAGGCCTCTTCGACCAGCTTCAGGTCCACCCCGTGGTCGGCCAGGAACACCGGTACTACCTGCCACGGCAGGGTCGCCAGGCGCTGCAAGGCTTCGCGCGCTTGCGCGCCGGGCGCTATCCCCACCTTGACGTAGTCGACGCCGCATTTGCCGATGGTATCGGCCATCAGCATCATGACGGCATGCTCGGCCGGCGCCAGGTCGCCGATCGTCGCGCTCAGCAGGCGTCCGGGCCAGCGTGCGCGCACCGCGCCAACCACCTCGCGCACGGTTTGCGCCGGCAGCGCGCCGAGCGCCCCGGCGCCGGGTTCCTTCAGGTCGATCAGGTCGGCTCCGGCGGTGGCGGCCTGCAGGGCCTCTTCCACATTGCGTACGCTGGTCAGCAGGGATGTCATCGGGTCTTCTCCAGGGTGGGCTCGGGGTTGGCGCCGTGGCGGGCGCCATGGGCGTGGCCGGTATCGCCGGCGTGCCAGGCCGCGACGCGTTGCTGCAGCCATTGCCAGGCTTCGCGTTCCGCCGCGCCGGCGGTCTTGTCGATGGCGATCTGCAGGTAGGCCATCTCGCGGGCGATCTTGTCGGCCGGCAGCAGGTGCAGCCGGCTGACCAGCACCGCGCCTTCGATGACCGCCGCCTGCGCGCGGTTGAAGCCGGGAAAATCGCCGTGGCTGGCCTCGATCACGCGGGCCATGCGCAGCGAGGGCCGTGCGGGATCGCCGCTCTGCTGCGCCAGGCGCAGCTCGACGTGGCTCAGCGCGCCGGCCAGCCGCACGCCGTGGATCCGCTGCGCCGGCACGGTGGGCCATTGCCGGCGGCCGGTGACGCAGCCGGCGAAGACGCGCACGTCCGTGGTCAGGTTGACCACGGCAGTGCCGGTGCCGACGATATTGTCGTAGGTGGCGGAGGGCCGGAACGGCATCAGCACGATGTCGCCGCCGGCGTAGCGCACGCCCATCGGCGCGATATGCGGCGCACCCGCCGCCGAGACGGTGGTGACGATGGTTTCGTAGATCACGTCATTGCTCATGGCTCTCATGCCTCTCTCGGCTTCATGCCCGTTTCTTCATGGTGGCGCCAGGGGCGCACCATTCGCTCAGGTCCTGCGCCTCCCGCTCGTCCGCGCAGCCCCAGTCCAGCGACTGGTCCTGCACGTAGCGCTTGCCCAGCCGCCAGGCGATCTCCGCGCGGGCCAGCTCCACGCCCATGTAGAAGGCGTGGTTGCCATCGTGCTCCAGCTGCAGCCGGGGAAACAGCGTGAAGGGGTCCGCCGCCACATGGTGCCCGTCGCGGTTGTAGGCGTGGATCCCTTGCTCGGACACCTGCACGCGGAAGTTGGGGTCGCGGATCGCGCTGGCGGTCTCGGCGATTTCCTCCGGCGTATCGGGATAGGGCTCTCGCGCATGCAGCGTCATCATCTGGTCGGTGATGCCTTTGGGCAAGGCATTCTGCTCGCGCGCGGCGTACATCATCCGGCGCGCCACATCGGCTTCGCGAATGGCGCGGCGCGCATGGCCGCTGACCTGCGTGGTCAGGATCGCGCAGGCATGCAGCTCCACCGCGATACCCATCAGGATGGCGTTGATGCCGCCGGTGTCGGCCTCGGTCAGCTCGGTCAGGTTGCCCACGCCGAGCAGGATGGGCGCCTTGGGAAAGCGCTGGCGCAGCCGCTCGTAGCGCCCGAGCGAGGCCAGCAGGCCGAACGGGATGGGGTCGAGGATGGCATCGGCGATATAGGCCCGGCCGCGCTGCTCCATGGCTTCCACCGCCGCGTACAGCGATGCCTCGTCGCCCGGCTGCTGCGGCACCAGGATCGGCGTGGAAGCCACTTCGTCCGCCACCCACAGGGTCTCCAGGGTCAGGCTGAGCAAGTAGTCCGCGCCGGCCTTGCCGCCACGCACCAGCTCGTCGGCGCTCATCGAATCCACGCTGACCAGGAAGCCCTCCGCCTTCAGCGCGCGCACCGTTTCCTCCAGGTGCGGGAAGGGCGTGGCGGGCAGGCAGCCAAGGTCGATCACGTCGGCGCCGTCCGCCCGGTGCCGGCGCGCCCGCGCGCATACGCCCTCGATATCGAGCTGGGGGGCGTCGACGATCTCGGCGAAGATGGCGATATCGTGTTGCGACAGGTCGGCCGGCCTGGCCTTGCGGTTGAAGAAGTGGGGCAGGTCCTTGAGTTCTTCCGGCCCGCGCTCGACCGGCATGCCGTAGTGCTGCGACAGCGCGTCCAGATCGCCGCGGCAGCGGCCCGGGACGATGATGCGGTCCGCTGCCACCGGCGCCGCCACGCGGCGGCGCACCAGGTCGGCGGTCATCAGCGCGGCCACCTGCAGGCCGATTTCGCGGATTTCCCAGGTAAACGGCGCGGGCTCCAGGCTCCGCAGCACGCGTTCCAGGCCTTTTTCCGCCAGGCGGCCGGTCAGGAAGACGATATGTTCCATGTCAGGGACAGTGCCTTGAGTCGTTGATCCAGTGCGCCCCGCAACTCGCCGATGGAGCACACCACCTGGCAATGGTCGATGCGGCGCAGGCGCGCCACGTTCTCCAGCTCGATATTGCGGGGGTGCAGCTTCAGCCAGCCGTGCGGCCCCTTGGTCACCACCACCGGCTCGGTATCGCAGGCGTACACGATGCCGGGAATGCCGAGCTTGCCGGCCTGGGCAAGGACATTGGTCGGCAGCGTGTCGGAGATGCCGAAGGCGCATTTGGCGACCGTGTTGCTGGTGGCCGGCGCGACGATGGCGGTGTGGTAGCGGCGCGCGTAGAACATGCCCACCGGCGCCGCGCTGGCGGTCTTGTCGCGAAAGACCCGGAAGCGCGCCTTGAGGTCCTTGAGCTGGATGCCGTAGATCGCCAGCACTTCCTCGGCCGCGCGCGACAGGAACAGGTCCACATCGGGCAGGGTGGCGGCCAGCGCCAGGCTTTCCTCGAGGAAATGCCCGGAGCCGGTAATGGCCCAGGCAAAGCGGGGCACGCCGTCGTCGGGCGCAAGGGCCTCGATGCCATCGCCGTCGATCACGGCGAATCCTTCTGTGTCGGCAAGGGTGGCTGCGGATGGATGGGGCAACGTGCGGCTCGCTAGGGTGGTCGACCTCGGCAGCAACGATTGCAGGAGTCGTGCCTGGCGCCGGCGCGTTGATCCGCATGGCCCTGGCGGCCGGTTGCGCCGTGCCGGCTGTGCCGCCGGCGGGACAGGTTGTGCCGTCCGCTTGCCTGTGTCCCGCGCAGCCGCGCCACGCCGGCCGCCCGCCGGGCCGCGCCGGAACCGGGGCGCCGCCCCGCGCGTCCGTGTGGCCTGCTTCTTGCGAGACTGGCACCGGAGCGCGGCCGGGGCCGTAGCGCGTTGACACGCAGCTTGCGCAGCCTGCGCCGCGTAGCGCGTGCATTGCTCGGAGGGCAGATGAAACGAGACGACATGATGATGCGGGCCGATGCGGCCGGGTTTGGCTTGCTGCCGGGACTGATGGCGGAATCGATGGCCGCCGGGGAGGCGCCGGCGCGCTCGCCCGGCCCGATGGACCTGATCTTTATCGAAGGCTTCGAAGGGCAGACCATCATCGGCATCGACGATAGCGAACTGCGCACGCCGCAGCCGCTGCGCATCGACCTGACCGCCGGGCTGCCGCGCAGCGCCGCCTGCAGCAGCGACCGGATCGGCGACACCATCGACTACGGCAGGGTCCGCACCGCCTTGCGCGCGTTGCTGGACACGCACCGCCTGCAGTTGCTGGAGGCCTTTGCCGAGCGCGTGGCGCAACTGCTGCTGGAGGATTTTGGGGCGCACTGGGTGCGCGTGGTGGTGGTCAAGCCGAAGAAGTTCGACGACGTCGAGGCGGTGGGGGTTGCGATAGAACGGCGCCGGGACGAGGCCCTGCGCGCGCAAGACCACGGGCATGGCTGGCCGGGCCGGGGCGCGGCCGGCTTCTGATCAGGGTCTGCCCCGGCGTGGCGGCGGAACCGGCCGGCGCCGCGCCGTTCCGCGGCTGCCGCCGCACTGCCGCTGCCGCACTACCGCTGCATCACCTGGTACGCCCGGCGCCGGCCGGGCCCGGATCGATGGGCATCGCGCACAGGGCCGGGTCGAGGCAGCCCGCGATCATCGCGCTGGCCACCGTCAGGTCGGCACTGGTGCCAGGGTTCAGGCCGGCGGCTTTCAGCTCCCGGTCCCATTGCGCGAGCGCCCCGGCATCGATGGGCTGGCCCGCCTCGAGGCGCCCGTGGAACAGGCGTGCCCGGTCGCTGACGCGCCTTGCCGCCGGCAGCCCGTGCTTGCGCGCGATATGCGAGTCCGGAAAGCGCGCCAGGAAGGCGAGATAGACTGCCGTCACCGCCCGCTGCAGCCGCCCGGGCCAGGCGCCATGCCCGGCCAGGTGCCTGCGCAGCACCGGCAGGCCGAGCGTGAAGAGGTCGGCATAGCCGTTGGCATACTGGCGCGCCACCGTATCGCGCATGGCGGCCAGCTGCATGGCGGCGCGCAGGCCGACCGTGGGCGTGGCGGCCACGTCCTGCTCCGGCGCGGCGCCAAGGCCGGCCGGCATGGCATGCGCAATGGCCCGGTAGGCGGCTTCGGCATCGGCCACGGTCAGGCCTGCCAGTACCGCCTCGATCCGCTTGCCGAGCGCATCGGCATCGCGCGGCGGCCCGCTTTCCATGGCAGCGGCAAGCGGCGCGCATAGCAGCAGGATGCCAAGGTTGGTATTGCACCGCGCAATTGCCCGGGTTTGCGCGACCGCCTGCTCGATGCGCTCGCCGACCTGGAGCGCGCGGTTGGTCAGCGGGGCCGCCGCCGCCGCCGCGCTGTCCAGGAAGAGCCCGGCGGTCATGCCGTGGCCGGGGGCATCGATGCTGACGTTGCCCGGCTTGGCCACGGTCACGTCCAGCGTGCACGCCCACAGGAATGCCGCCGCCGCGTTGCCGGCCGCCCCGGCGTCCGGTGCCGCCCTCACGCCACGGCTGCGCGGTGCGCCGGTGCGCTGCGCGCCGCGGGCAGCTTGCGGGCCAGCAGGTCGTCGACCAGCAGGCCGGCGATATCGACCCTGGTCACGGACTGGAGTCCATGCCAGGCCGCCACGCCATTGACCTCGATGACCATGGCCCGGTCCGGGTTCTCGCCTTCGCCGATGGGGACGAGATCCACGCCGGCATAGTCGAGGCCAAGCGCCTCGGCAGCGCGCACGGAGAGCGCGGCCAGCGCCGGCGCGAGCTCGGCATGCTCGCAGCGGGCGCCTTGCGCCACATTGTGGATCCAGCCCTGGCTGACGCGGCGCATGGCCGCCACCGCCCGTCCGCCCACCACCAGCACGCGCCAGTCGAATCCGGGCTGGCCTGGCGCGGCCCGGGAAGGCACGAAGCGCTGCAGGTAGGCCACATGCCGATACGCCGCCAGCGCGGGCAAGGGCACCGGCGCATCGCCCGCCGCCGCCGCCCCGATGCGCCGCAGCCCCTTGCCCTGCGAGCCGAACAGCGGCTTGAGCACCAGCGCGCGCCCGGCCGCGCTTTCGCGCATGACCGTGCGCTGCGCCTGCGGCACGGACTCGCTCACCCAGGTGGCGGGGGTGGGAATACCGGCCAGATGCAGCAGGAAGCTTGTCATGCCCTTGTCCACGCTGCGCTCGATGGCGCGCGCATCGTTGTACACGGGCACGCCCAGCTCGCGCAGCGCGTGCAGGATGCCCAGCCGCAGCGTGACCTGCTCGAAGCTGCCGGAGGCAAGGCCGCGCACGATCACGGCGTCCGGCAGGCCGCGCCCATAGCCCGGGATCACCAGCCCATGCCAGGCCCAGGTGGTGTCGATCCGGCAGTCCGCCAGGTTGACGCAGCGGCCTTCGCAGGCTCGCTCGCGCAGCGCCTGCTTCAGCCGGGCGGTATGCCAGCCCGTTTCGTCGGTCATGATGGCGACGCGCAGCGGCCCGCGCGATGGGGCGGCAGTCATGTCAGGCCTCCTGCAGCCATTGGGCGCGCAGCAGCGGCAGGTTCGGCGCGCCCGCGTGCCAGGTCCGGCCGGAAGCGAGATTGCTGACCCATGCCTCGGCCGGGGCGAACAGGGCCGGGTCGATGCGGTAGAAATCGTAGCCGTACTCCTTGAACACGTCGGCGAAAGGCCTTCCATAGTCGCGCGACCTGGCTGACGGGAGGTCCTGTGCCAGCGCCCGGGCGGTGTCGTCGTCGGTGTCGACCGTGAGGTGCACGCTGCCGCCATAGAGGATGGCGTCGTTGGTGCGGCCCATCGCCTCGCCCGCGTCGGCGCCGGGCGGCGGCAGCGGCGCGGCGCCACTGCCGCCGATGATGCGGTCCAGCGGAAAACCAAGCACGTGCGCCTTGTGCAGCGCAACCTCCAGCACGCGGCCCACCACCTGCGTGGTGCCGGCCAGGCTGGCCGTCGGCGTGAGGACGATGGTCAGTTGCCCGGGCCGCAGCCCGCAGTCCCGCAGGAGCTTCCGGATCACGATCTCCGGCGGCGCGCGGTCGACCTCCAGTACCAGGCAGGTGCTGCCGTCGTCGGGGAGGCGGTCGCGGTAGCCGAGTTCCTCGAACAGCGTTTCCTTGCCGGCCAGCGCGCGCGCCGGCCCGGAGCCCAGCGCGAAGAATGCCTTGCCGCCGGTTTCCTCCTTGCTGGCGCTCAGGCTCCAGCCGGCGTACTGGCTCGCCAGGCAGGCGAGCACGGGCTGGCCGCTGCTGACCTCGATCTGCGTGGGCCAGCCTTCGCTGCCGTGCCGCAGCCGCACCTGGCCCAGCCCGCCCATGCAGATGCCGGCGATGGCGATGCCCGCCTCGACGCTGCCGCGCGCCGCGACGCCGGCATCGACGATGCGCACGCCCTGGGGCCCTTCGGAGACCGCGAGCTGCCACTCGGCACGATGGTCGAGCAGGCGCGCGACGAGCGGCTGGCTGAGCGCGTTGACGCTGAGTGTGCTGGCAGGGCTGGAATGCGTTGTGCTTGGCATGGGTGCCTCGGTTCGATGGTGGATGTGCCGGCGCCTTGCGTTCAGGGCAGTTCGGCCGCCACGGTGCGCGCCATGGCCATGGCTTCGGGGAAGCCCAGGTAGACCGGCCCGGCGGCTTCGCGCATGGCCAGGAACAGCCGGTGCTGGACCTGGTACTTGATATTGCCGATGGCGAGCGCGCCGACCCCCACCGCCCGGCCGGCACCGATGCCCTTGCCGTCGTCCATGGCATCCACCCCGGCGATGCCGGCCGGCGGCACGGCGTTGACGTCGGCGGCCACCAGCAGCTTGCCGGCGGCGGCCCGGTCCGCCTCGCCGACGACCTGGACGCCGGCGCTGGCGGTGGCAAATACGATGTCCGCATCGGCCAGCGCCGCCCGCAGCGCCTCCGCCGAGCGGATCAGGAGGCCCTCGGTCTGCGCGTTGAAGCGCGCATTGGTCTCCTGGCTGATGCGCACGGCCTGTGTCTCGTCGGTACGGTTGGACAGCCACACCTGCGCGCCCAGCTGCGAGGCCAGCGCGCCGGCGACACGGCCGACCGCGCCGCCGCCGCCGAGCACCAGCACCCGCCGGCCGGAGAAATCGGTCCGGTGCGCCTTGCGCAGTTGCCGCTCGACGGCCGCCACCAGCGCCGCGGCCGTGGTGTAGGAACCGCTCGGGTCGGCGAAGACCGATACCGCGAACGGCGGCACCATGGCCTTGCGCGCCGCGTCGAGCATGTCAGCCGCCAGCACCACGTCGCGCCCGCCGATGAAGAGGCCCGTGCTGGCCACGCCTTTGGGCCCGCGGGAGAAGATGGCGTCCTGGGTCAGGGCGGCGATGTTGTCGCGGGTGACCTCGGCATAAGGGATGACGTGCTCGTAGCCGGCGTCGATGGCCATGTTGACGTCGAAGGGGCTGGCTTGCCGGCCTGGCGTGAACATGTGGAGGATGTAGGGGCGTGCCATTCTGGGTTGCTCCGTGGTCTGAGGGCTTGATTTCAAATTCATCGGTCCCGGGAGGCAGCATCTGACGTGCCTCCAACCGGCCTTCTCCCGCGGAAGCGGTTCCCGGGGAGAGCGCGGGCGCGCGCTACGCCGTCGCGCGGCAAGCAACCGCCTGCTTCGACAGGCTCGCCTCATGCCGCGCCGGTGGCGCCACCTGTGCTCCGCGATTGGCGCCCGTGACGATGCGGGCCTGGAGGCGCGGCTCCAGCAGCCCCGCCGCGCGCACGCCGGCCACCGCCTGTTCCGCCGCTGCCTGCGAGGGCACGATGGCGAATCCGGTCGGACCCCACGAGCTCTGGCCGATCGCGGCCGCGTTGGCGTGGGCGTGGCGCGAGATCCAGTCCAGCGCGCGGCTGACCGCCGGACTGCTGTACACGCCTCCCTGCGCCGGCGCGAAGTAGCCGCCGATGACCTGCTGCAGGTGATTGAGCCCCGCGGCGAAGGGCGCGAAATCCTGCTCGGCCGCCGCCGGCAGGATCTGCATCAGCACGCGGTGGCAGAGATCGGCGGACAGTGCCTGCGGGAAGGGCGGGAGCCCTTGCATGGCCTGCTTCTCGGCCGTGCCGTGCAGGCCGGTGCGGCTGTGGTCGAGCAGCAGCACGATGCGCCAGCCGGGCGGGAAGTCGAAACGCGCCGTCAACGGCGCCACGCTGCCCGCGCTGCGCGGGCCGCTGTCCACCAGCAGCCCGCCGCGTTCGAACGCGGCGATGCCGACGCCGGAGCGGCCTCCGCGTCCGAGCAGGCGGGCGATGTCGGCGCCCGACCACGGCAGGCCGTGCAATCCGGCGAACGCCCGGCCCAGCGCCAGCGCCAGCTGCGTGCCCGAGCCAAAGCCCGCATGTGCCGGCAGTACCTCATGCAGCCACACCGCCAGCGGCTGCTGGATGCCGCTGGCCTGCTTCAGCCGTTCCAGCCAGGCTGAGACGCGCGGGACTTCCTGTCGCGCGGCAGGATCCGCCGCGGCGACCCGGTCCTGCGCCGCCGGGCCGAGATCGAGGAGGGTCGACGGACCGCCGATCGACAGGCCCAGGCTGCCGAAGCGCCGCCCCAGCGAAGCGCCCGGGTCGAGAAAACCCAGATGCAGGCGCCCGTTGGCGTGAACCCTGACCGTGCCGGGCGGGTTGAGGCCATGGCTGTCGCGGGCAGGCCTGTCGGACTTGTCGAACTTATCGAGCTTATCGAGCGTTTGCATGGATGAGGGCCTTTCGCGAATCGCCTTGCCAGCCTGATCGGGTTGATCCAGTTGATCCAGTCGATCCAGTTGATCCAGTCACTAGCCACTAGCAAACGGCATACCATTGCGCCGGGCGCCTGCCAGCGAAGGGCGCACGGCCGGGCGGGTGACAGCGTGTCATGGTCCGCGTCCCGCTTTGCGGACAAGGTGTCATGGCGCAAGGCGGGACGCGGGTGAAGTGCTCTCAGTCCCCGGCTGCAGGCCGTGACGCCGCCGCCTCCCGTGCGATCTCGATGCATAGCAGGCGCATCTTGCGGTACAGCGTATTGCGGCTGACCCGCAGCGTGCGGGCGACCGTGCTGACGTTCCAGCGGTGTCCCTGCAGCAGGTCCAGGATGGTTTTGCGTTCGTTCAACTGGATGGCGTTGAAGGGCGGCAGGGTTTCCTGCGCGGCCTTGCCCGCCTCGGCCCCGTCGCTGGCAGCGCCACGGCCATGGCGTGCAGGGCGTGGCGCGCCTTGCACGACTTCCGGCGGGAGTTGCCGGCTGGTCAGCCGCGCGCCGTCGCACAGGGCCACGGCGGTGCGCAGCGCGTAGCGCAGCTGGCGCAGGTTGCCGGGCCAGTCGTAGCGCATCAGCGCCTGCTCGGCGTCCGGCGCAAGCGTGGGCGGGGCCTCGCCCGGGCCCGCTTCCTCCGCCAGGATGGCGTGGATCAGGGCCAGCCGGTCGGCGCGCTCGCGCAAGGGCGGCAGGCGCAGTTCAACGCCGCTCAGCCGGTAGAACAGGTCCTCGCGGAAGCGCCCGTCGTGGACCAGTTCGGCCAGGTTGCGGTGGCTGGCGCTGATCAGCTGGAACTCGACCCTGGTAGCGGTCTCGGAGCCCAGCGGCGTTACCCGCCGCTCCTCCAGCACGCGCAGCAGGCGCGCCTGCAGGGCCAGCGGCATGTCGCCGATCTCGTCGAGGAACAGCGTGCCGCCGTCGGCCTGCAGGATCTTGCCGCGCCGGCCTTCGCGCTGGGCGCCGGTAAAGGCGCCCGCCCGGTAGCCGAACAGCTCGCTTTCGATCAGCGATTCCGGCAGCGAGGCGCAATTGATGGCAACGAACGCGCCCCGCGCCGCCGGGCTGGCGGCGTGCAGCGCATTGGCGAAGACGTCCTTGCCGGTGCCGGTTTCGCCATGAAGCAGGACGGGCACATTGCGCGCGATGACCCGCGTGGCGAGCCGGATCTGCGCGTCCATGCGCGGATCGCCCGCGGCTGGCAAAGCGTGCCCGGGCGCTGGCGCAGCGGACTCGCGCGGCGCGGCCTGGCGCGCCGCCGGGCGGGCCACCCGCGGCTGGCAGTCCTGCGGCGGCTGCTGCGCGACCATGAAAAAGCGGTCGGATGCCTGCGCGAGATAGACCGGCACCGGATGAAAGGACTGGCGCGCGCTGCGCGCCACGAGTTCGTCGAGCGTGCTCATGAACAGTTCGTCGATGCGCTTGCCGCGCAATGCCTGCATCGAATGGCAGCCGAGCTGGAGCAGGGCGCTGCGGTTGGCGGCGAGCACCACGCCGTCCCGGTCGACCGCGAGCTTGCCCTCGCCGGCGGTGTAGACCAGTTCCGGCTGGCTGTGGAAGCGGATCGGATAGGCATGGCGCAAGCGGGCGTCGAACAGCCGGTTCTCGATATTGCGGCACGACATGCCGACCAGGACCGGGGAATGCTGCTGCAGCAGCAGGGGCGAGCGGCTGGTGACATCGAGCACCGCCGCCAGCTCGCCGTTCTCGTCGAAGATCGGCGCCGCCGAGCAGGTGAGGGCGGTATAGCGCTGGAAGAAATGCTCGTGCTGGCGGATCGCCACCGCGCCGCCTTCCGCCAGGCAGGTGCCCATGCCATTGGTGCCGGCTTCGCGCTCGCTCCAGATGGCGCCGACGCGCAGGCCTTCCGGGGCGATCTCCCGCGCGAACCGGTCGGAGGCGACCAGATGCATGACGACGCCCTCGGCATCGGTCAGCATCACCGCCATATCGGGGTCGGCGAGCTGTTGATAGAGCGTGGTCATCTCCAGCCGCGCACAGTCGGCCAGGGCATCGAAGCGTTGGCCACGCTCGCGCAGTTCGCTGGAGGTGAGCACCGGCGGCACGGGACGCAGTTCCGGATCGAGCCCGTATTCGCCCAGGCAACGGGTCCATGAGCGAACCACCGCGGCGCTGGCATCCGTCGCCGACTGCGGGCAGGCGACGGCGCGCGCAATGCGCTCGGCATGGGTGCCCGCGGGCCGCACGGGGAGCTGGGTCAGGGTCAAGGCCGTCATGGATAGGTCTCCTGCTGCGCTGGCGTACTTCCGTGGCAGGAGTCTGCGCAACGGGGCCGGCGGCCGCAATACCTCTTAGGCGGTAGCCACGCCCGCCGAGGGACGGGGACGGGCGGCAGCTACTACCTAGGAGGTAGTGCCAAGTGGAAATGGCTGGGCGGGCGTGCGCTGGCCATACTCGACACCAATGCAAGCACCCCAGCGGAGAGCACACATGAGCAGACAATCCATCCTGAACGCACGGCATCGCGAGCTTGGCTCGAACCTGGACGGCGACACCTGGAACGATATGCCGATCCCCTGGCGCTACCGGCGCGATCCGCAGGACGAGGTGGTGGCCGTGCGCACCGCCGCCGGCCTGTACGACATCAGCGGCCTGAACATCGTCAAGGTGTCCGGTCCCGATGCCGCCGCGGTCATCGACGGCATGGTGCCGATCGATGTGCACCGCCTGCGCCCGGGTACCGCGCGGCTGGCCGCCGCCGTCGACGAGAACGGCGCCGTCAGCGATGACCTGATGGTGATCTGCGATGGCGAGAACCGGTACCGCCTGTCCCACGGCAGCGGCAATACGCAGCGGCAGCTGGCCGCGCTCTCCCAGGGGCGCGACGTGGCCTGGGAGCAGGACTTCGATGTGCACATGCTGTCGCTGCAAGGGCCGCGCGCCGCGGCCATCCTCAAGGCGCACGTCGGCATCGCCCTGCCTTCCCTGCCGTACTTCGCGCACCGCGAGACCACCCTGTTCGGCCACGGCATCGTCATCTCCCGGGGCGGCTACTCCGGCGAGGAAGGCTTCGAGATCGCCTGCGCGTCCGCGGACGCGGTCGCCCTGTGGGACGCGCTGCTGGAGGCAGGCAAGCCGCAAGGGCTGATTCCCTGCGCCTGGGATTCGCTCGAGCTGGCGCGGATCGAGGCCGCCCTGCTGTTTTTCCCTTTCGACATGCCGGAGGGCGACACCACGCCGTGGGAGGTCAATCTCGGCTGGGCCATCGACACCGACAAGGCCGCCGGCTATGTGGGCAAGGCGGCGCTGCTGAATGCGCGCGGCAAGGAGCGCTTCTTCCAGGCCGGCGTGGCGGTGCGCCATGACCGCGCGGTGGAGGCCGGAGCGAAGATCTTCGTGGATGGCAAGGAGGCTGGCGTGGTGACCAGCGCCACCTTCAGCCGCTACCTGATGCAATCGCTGGCGCTGGTGCACCTGCTGCCGGGCTGCAAGGCGCTGGGCACCAGGGTCGAGATCCGCGACGGCAACGGCACCCATGCGGGCACGGTGACGAAGACGCCGTTCTACGATCCGCAGCGCCTGCGCACCCAGGTCAAGGCTGCCTGAACCCCTGGACCGGCCCCGCCCGCCCACCGATCCACCCACCCAGGAGCTTGCCATGCTGGTGACAGGCATCAAGAGCATGCCGGTGTACCGTCCGCTGCAGTTCGACGGCAGCGGCAAGGTGCACCTGGCCGTGGCCCGGGGCGCGGGCGGGGATGCGCTGCGGCGCCTGGCCGGGGATGCCGGGGTTTGCAGGCTGCTGTACGCAGCCGGGGCCGGCGCCGACCTGACGCAGGCGGTGCTGGCCGCCGGCGCGGATGTCACGGTCGCCGCGTCGACCGCGGCGCTGCTCGACGAACTGGGCAAGGCGCTGGCATCGCTGCCGATGGGTTTGCGCTTCTACGCCGCAGGCGACGAGGACTTCCTCGCCCAGGCGAGCCGGCTGGCCGAACGGCACGGGCTGGACCCCGCCGAGATGCAATGCGAATGCGTGGCGCCGGGCCGGCGGCGGGTCTATTGCGTGCATTGCCGCACCTGCAACGAAGCGGTGGCGGGCGGTATCGCAGCTTGCACGGGATGCCGCCGCAAGCTGCTGGTGCGCGATCATTACTCGCGCCGCCTCGCCGCCTTCATGGGCGTGATGGCCGACGCGGAAACGCCGGGGGCAGCATGAAACCGCAAGACCGCATGCCGGTGCGCGTGACGCGGATCGAGGCCGTGACGCCGCTGGTCAAGCGCTTCACGCTGGAGCACGCCGACGGGGGCGAGCTGCCCGCCTTCTCGGGGGGCAGCCATATCGTGGTCGAGATGCAGGGCGAGGGCCGCCTGCATCGCAATCCGTATTCGCTGATGAGTTCCCCCTGGGAGACCGGCCGGTACCAGATCGGCGTGCGCCGGGTCGACGAAGGGCGGGGCGGTTCGCGCTTCATGCACGAGCGGGTGAGGGAGGGCGCGCTCCTGCGGGTCTCTGCCCCGGTCAATCTCTTCCCGCTGCTCAAGACGCGCCGCAAACATATCCTGATTGCCGGCGGCATCGGCATCACGCCGTTCTTCTCGCAACTGGCCGAGCTGCAAGGGCTGGGGACCCCCTATGAGCTGCACTATGCGGTGCGCAGCCAGGCGCACGCCGGTTTTGCCGGCGAGCTGCACCGGCTGGCCGGCGAGAGGCTGCATCTGTATGTGGAGGACGCTGGCCAGCAACTGGACTTCGCCAAGGTGCTGGCGGGCCAGCCGCTGGGTACCGACGTCTATGTATGCGGTCTTGCCGGCATGATCGACGCCGTGCGCCGCGCGGCGGGCGCCGCGGGATGGTCGGACGGCCACGTGCACTGGGAGCAGTTCCTGGCACCGCCGGCGGGCGCGCCGTTCGAGGCGGTGCTCGCGCGCAGCGGCATCACCGTCCAGGTCGGCGCGCAGGCCAGCCTGCTCGAAGCGATCGAGGCGGCCGGCGTGAAGGTGCCCTACCTGTGCCGCGGCGGCGCCTGCGGCCAGTGCGAGCTCGAGGTGCTGGAAACCGACGGCGAACTGGTCCACCACGATCACTATCTTTCCGCCGAGGAAAGGGCGGGCGGCCGAAAGCTGATGCCCTGCGTCTCCCGGGCGAATTGCCGGCGCCTGGTACTGGCGATCTAGGAGGCTTGATGCAACCCACGTTCAAGACGGATGAAACCTTCCGCGGCAGTTTCGACTACGCCAACAGCCCGGCGGCGATCCAGCGCTTTCCGTTTCCGTTCCCCGAAGACCGGTACATGTACTCGGTCAATATCGAGCCGCATGGCGCCGGGCCGGCGGGCAGCGTCACCGAACACCCCTTCGACATCGACGAGCACTATATCGGCGAATGCCGCGAACGCGCCCTGGTCCTTGCCCGCGACCCGGGGCGCTGCATGGCCCTGCCGCACATGATGCAGGCGCAGTGGGACACGCTGGAGCTGATGATGGCGTCGCTGGCGGCCGCCTATCCCGCGCATTTCACGCTGACGCGCGATGGCGCGCGCTGGACCTGGGAGAACCGCCTGCTGGGCCTGCGCCAGGCCTTCGTCTTCGGCGACGCCGCGACGCTGCCCTGTTCGCCGCTGGAATACATCACACGGCAGAACCAGGGCGACTGGGTGCTGATGGACCATCGCCAGGACAACCTGTTCATGGATGCCGGCATGGTCACCACGCAAGCCGACTGGTCGCTGGATTTCGATCTGGGCATGAGCTTCAGCGAGTGGCACGGGCCCGTGCCGCTGGCGCACGAGCTGGGCATTTTCGACCGTGCCCTGAAGTACCTGCTGCATCTGCGCGTGGGCGCGCCGGTGCGCCGGCTGAACTGGACCATGACGATCCACCCGCGCCTCGACACCTCGCCGGAGCGCTATCCGGAGTGGGGCGCGGACCGGGCCTCGGTCACCCGCGAGAACGCGGGCGGGCTGGTGCACCTGCGGGTGGAACTGCAGACCCTGTTCCGGCTGCCGCGCAGCAACGCCATCGGCTTTGGCGTGCGTTGCTACCTGATCAGCCTGCAGGAACTGGCCACGGTGCCCAAGTGGGCGGCGCGCCTGCACCGCGTGCTGCGCACTCTGCCGGAGGAACTGGTCGACTACAAGGGCATCACGCGTTACCGCCAGGCCGCGATCGGCTGGCTGGCGCAGTACGACGACGGCCGCGCCCTCGGCGCGGGCACCGCCCCGGGATAGGCGCGGCGAAGACACGGCAAGATCGGCACCCACGGAAGATTCAATGCGGAGCCAGCGCGCTCCGCACTGCCTGCGACGCCTTGCGCGTTCGCTCCACAAACCGGCTGGAGACAAAAAAATGGCCCGCGACCCACGCTACGACATCCTGTTCGAACCGATCCAGATCGGTCCCAAGACATTGCGCAACCGGTTTTACCAGGTGCCTCACTGCATCGGCGCCGGGTCCACGCTGCCCGGCTTCCAGGCGGCGCACCGCTCGCTGAAGGCGGAAGGGGGCTGGGCCGCCCTGAATACGGAATACTGCTCCATCCACCCGGAATCGGACGACACGCACCGGATGTCCGCGCGCATCTGGGACGAGGGCGATGTGCGCAACCTGCGCGCAATGACCGATGAGGTGCACAAGTACGGCGCGCTGGCCGGCATCGAGATGTGGTACGGCGGCGCGCATGCGCCCTGCATGGAAAGCCGCGCCACGCCGCGCGGCCCCAGCCAGTACGCGTCGGAGTTCGAGACGCTGACCTACTGCAAGGAGATGGACCTGCGCGATATCGCACAGGTGCAGCAGTATTATGTCGACGCCGCCTATCGCGCACGCGACGCCGGCTTCGATATCGTCTACGTGTACGGCGCGCACTCCTACCTGCCGCTGCAGTTCCTCTCGCCTTACTACAACAAGCGCACCGACAAGTACGGCGGCTCGCTGGAGAACCGCGCCCGCTTCTGGCTGGAGACGCTGGAGAAGGTGCGCCGCGCGGTGGGCGACGACTGCGCCATCGCCACGCGCTTCGCGGTGGACTCGCTGTACGGCTGCGCCGGCATCGAGGTGGAGCAGGACGGCATGAAGTTCGTCGAGATGGCGGATTCCCTGCTCGACCTGTGGGACGTGGACGTGGGCGACATCGCCGAGTGGGGCGAGGATGCCGGCCCTTCGCGCTTCAACCTGCAGGGCCACCAGATCCCGTGGACCCGCTTTATCAAGCAGGTGTCGAAGAAGCCCGTGCTGGGCGTGGGGCGCTTTACCGATCCCGAGAAGATGACCGAGATCGTGACCAAGGGCATCGCCGACATCATCGGCGCGGCGCGGCCGTCGATTGCCGACCCGTTCCTGCCCAAGAAGATCGAGGAAGGCCGCATCGACGATATCCGCGTCTGCATCGGCTGCAATGTCTGCATCTCGCGCTGGGAGATCGGCGGGCCGCCGATGATCTGCACGCAGAACGCCACCGCCGGCGAGGAATACCGCCGCGGCTGGCACCCGGAGAAGTTCGCCAGGAAGAAGTCCGACGACGCGGTGCTGGTGGTGGGCGCGGGCCCGGCCGGATCGGAATGCGCGCGCGTGCTGATGGAGCGCGGCCATACCGTCCACCTGGTGGACCAGGCGGAGAAGATCGGCGGCCACCTGAACCAGATCGTCACGCTGCCGGGCCTGGGCGAGTGGGGCTACCACCGCGATTACCGCGAGACCCAGATCAACAAGCTGCTGAAAAAGAACAAGCAGAGCCAGCTCGCGCTCGGGCAGAAGGCGCTGACGGCCAACGCCATCCTGGAATACGGCGCCGAGAAGGTGGTGATCGCCACCGGCTCGCACTGGGTCTCCGACGGCACCAACTGCCTGACGCACGACCCGATCCCGGGCGCGGACGCCTCGCGCGACGACCAGCTGACGCCGGAGCAGGTGATCGCCGGCAAGAAGAAGATCGGCAAGCGGGTGGTGATCCTCAACGCCGACACCTACTTCATGGCTCCGAGCCTGGCCGAGAAACTGGCCACCGCGGGCCACGAGGTGACCATCGTCAGCGGCGTGCACCTGGCCAACTACATGCACTTCACGCTGGAATACCCGAACATGATGCGGCGCCTGCACGAGCTCCACGTGAAGGAGATGGGCGACCATTTCTGCAGCCGCATCGAGCCGGGCCGGCTGGAGATCTACAACATCTGGGGCGACGGCTCCCGCCGCACCTATCGCGGCCCGGGCAAGTCGCCGCGCGACGAGAACAAGAGCCACCGCTGGCTGGAGTTCGACTCGCTGGTGCTGGTGACCGGACGCCGTTCCGACGATAGCCTCCATCGCCAGCTGAAGGCCGCGCAGGACCGTTGGGAGAGCGCCGGCATCAAGGGCGTGTACCTGATCGGCGACGCGGAAGCGCCGCGGCTGATCGCCGATGCCACCTTCGGCGGCCAGCGCCTGGCGCGCGAGATCGAGGAAGGCGATCCGCAGATCCCGCTGCCCTACCGCCGCGAGGTGCCGGTCTGGGGCGTGCCGCACAAGAAGGAAGGCACGTTCGAGATTATCTACAAGATCTGACCCCGGGCGGAGGACGGCCGCGCAGGCCGTTCCCTCCGGACGTTTCGCGCCCCCGCATCCACACGGACGAAAAGCCGCCATGCCAGCCGCAGACAAGTTCGACCCGCTCCAGGTGACCCGGGTCCTGTTTGAAGGATTCTCGTCACCCGCCATCGTGCTGTTCTACCTGGCGGGCTTCGCCGCCATCGGCGTGTTCTGCTACGGCTGCTACGTACAGATTCGCAAGTACCGGCGCGGCCAGCCGCTGGGCACGCCGCTGGAAATCGGCACGCGCTTCATGCAGATGCTGCGCACCGTGGCCAGCCATCGCACCATCGCCCGGCGCGATGCCGCCGCCGGCCGCGCCCACCGGCTGATCTTCTACGGCTTTGCGCTGCTGTTCATCGGCACCGCCACCATCACGCTGGATTACGACATCACCGGCAAGCTGTTCGGCCTGCGCTTCTGGCACGGCAAGTTCTACCTGTGGTTCTCGCTGGTACTCGATTGCGCCGGCGTCGCCATGATCGCCGGGCTGGTCTACATGATGATCCGGCGCGGCTGGATCAAGCCGCCCAAGCTGGACTACACGCGCCCGGACCGCAAGCCGGGCGAGCCGGGCTACGACCGCAGCGGCTACCGCCGCGAGGACTGGGCCTTCCTGTGGGCGCTGATCATCATTGGCGTCACCGGCTACGTGCTGGAGGCCGCACGGCTGGTGTGGTTGCAGGAGCGGCCGGAGGTGTGGGCGCTGCGCTGGTGGTCGCCGTTCGGTGCCGCGCTGGCCGAGGCGATGCGCGCCGTGGGCGTCAGCGCCGGAGTGGCGGGGGCGCTGCGCGGCGGCTTGTGGTGGTTCCACGGCTTGCTGGCATTGACGCTGATCGCGCTGATCCCGTTTACCAAGGTCAAGCACATCTTTACCGCCGCCGGCTCGCTGATGCTGCGCGATCCGCTGGCCGCGCAGCGCCTGCCGCGCCAGGCGGCCACGGGGGACAAGGTCGGCTACGGCACGATCACCGATTTCACCTGGAAGCACCTGCTCAACCTGGATGCCTGCACCAAGTGCGGCCGCTGCCACGAGGCGTGCCCGGCGCGGGCGTCCGGCGCGCCGCTGTCGCCGCGCGACGTGATCCTGTCGCTGCGCGAGTTCGCCAACGACGCACTGCAGAAGCAGGCCCTGCCGGACGAGGTCAAGCTGAGCCCGCACGGCAAGGACGGCGGCCAGGTGTTCATGGAGACCTTGTGGTCCTGCCGCACCTGCATGGCTTGCGTGGAGATCTGCCCGGTGGCGATCGAGCATGTGCCCATCATCGTGCAGATGCGCCGCAAGCTGGTGGAAGACGGCGATATGGAGCCGCAACTGCAGAAGACCCTGCAGACCATCCACAAGACCGGCAACTCCTTCGGGGAGTCCAAGCGCAAGCGGGCGGCCTGGACCAAGTCGCTGCCGTTCGAGATCAAGGACGCGCGCAAGGAGCCGGTGGACCTGCTGTGGTTCGTCGGCGACTACGCCTCGTTCGATCCCCGCAACCAGAAGGTCAGCCAGGCGTTCGCCACCTTGCTGCACGAGGCGGGCGTGAACTTCGGCCTGCTGTTCGAGGGCGAGTCCAATGCCGGCAACGATGTGCGCCGCGTGGGCGAGGAAGGGCTCTACGAACTGCTGGCGGAGACCAATATCGCGACGCTGGGCACCGCGCAGTTCAAGCGCATCGTCACCACCGACCCGCATTCCTACAACACCATCCGCAACGAGTACCCGGATTTTGGCGGCAGCTACGAGATCGAGCATTACACCAGCTTCGTGCAGCGCATGCTGGAGCAGGGCCAGATCAAGGTGCGCCAGCCGCAGCGCCTGCGCGTGACCCTGCACGATCCTTGCCACCTGGGCCGCTTCAACAAGGGCTATGGCGCGCCGCGCGACATCCTCAAGCAGATCGGCTGCGAGCTGGTGGAGATGCCGCGCCATGGCGACAATTCATTCTGCTGCGGCGCCGGTGGCGGCCGCATCTGGATGCCCGACCCGGTCGGCGCGGAAAAACCATCGCAGAACCGCATGCGCGAGGCCGCCGGCATCGAAGGGCTGGAAGTCTTCGTGGTGTGCTGCCCGAAGGACCTGACCATGTTCGAGGACGCGCTGAAGACCAGCGGCTACGAGGGCAGGTTCGTGGTGCGCGAGCTGATCGAGATGATCCGCGACGCGCTGGCCGCGCCCGCGGACGTGGTGGCCGAGGCGGACGGCACCGTCGCCGGCCTGGTCGAAGCCTGAGCGCGCGGCGATGGAATTCACCGGCCGCCACTGGAGCGAGCTGCTGCGGCGCGCCCTCGAGGACGTGGAGCCATATGCGGCGGCTGCGCTCTATCCCCATGCCCCGGCAGTGCATCGCGAGTGGCTGTCGCCGCGCCTGTTCGGCGCCCGGCGCGATCGCCTGCTGCTGGCGTCGGCCGGGTTTGTCGCACCGGCAGTGCTGGCGCGGCTCGCCGGGATCGCCGGCGCTGACGGCATGGTGGGGCTTCGGCTCGCACGCAATCCCGCCGCCCCCGCGGCCAGCCTGGTGGCGCTCTGGCGCGGCGCGGACAGCGGCCGCCTGCGCCTGCTGCTGGCAAGGCACGCGCAGATGCCGCGCGCGATCCTGGCGGAAATCGCCGAAGGCGCCGGCCAGGTCGAAATCCTGCGCGCGCTGTGCGAGAACGCCGGCGCCGCCCCCGATGTACTGGCGGCGCTGGAGCGGCGCCAGCTGCCTGCGCTGCAGCGCCTGCTGGCGATCAACCTCGCCACCGGCGCGGACACGCTGCTGGCATTGTGGACGGCGGCCGGCGAGGCGGCGGTGCGCGCCCAGGTCTTGCTGCATCCGCATTGCCCGGCGCCTTTGCTTCGGGCCATGCCGGGGTCGGTGCTGGAGCGGCGTTGTCTCGCGCAGCAGGCACGCGTGCCGGTGGCATTGCTGCGGCAGCTGGCCGGCGATGGCGACGCCAGCGTGCGGCGGGCCGCCGCCGCCCATGCCGCCATGCCGGCGCAAGCCTTGCTGACGCTCTGTTTCGATCCCGATGGCGGCGTGCGCCGTGCGCTGGCCGGGCGCGCCGACCTGTCGGCACGGATGGCCGGCTGGCTGCTGGAAGACCAGGATGCCTGGGTGCGCCGCACCGTGGCGCGCAATGCAGCCTGCCCGCCGGGCCTGCTGGCACTTGCCGCGGGGGATGCGCAGGCCGAGGTAAGGCGCGCGGCAGCCCGGCATCCGGCTTGCCCCGCCGCCTTGCTGGCGCGGCTTGCAGCCGATCCGGCCAGCTGGGTGCAGGCGGGCGTTGCCTACCGCGACGACCTGGCGCCGCCGCTGCTGCGCCGCCTTGCCCGCAGCACCGACGTGGACGTGCTGGCCGGCGTGGCCCGCAATCCGGCCACCTCGCCGGCGCGGCTGGCCCGGCTGGCGGTGCACGAGAGTCCCGACGTGCGCCGCGCGGTGATCCTGAACCGCATGGCGCCGCGCGATGTCCTGCTGCCCCTGCGGCAGGACGGCTATGCCCTGCACCGCGCCATGGTGCTGGAGCACCCGAACCTGACGGACCTGGATCGCTGGCGCATGCGCGGCGATCCGGATGCGCAGGTCCGGTTCCGGATCTTCGGCCATTTCGCCCGCCAGGCCGGCATGCGAGCCGCGGCGCGGAGCGGGGCCCGGACCAGAGCCACACAACAAGCACTGCTGACGACGATGGAGACGATATGAAGATACTGGTGACGATCAAGCAGGTGGCGACCCTGGACGAGGATTTCGAGATGCGCGGCGATGGCCGCGATATCGATCCCGACTTCCTGGTGCATGACCTGAACGAGTGGGACAACTACACGCTGGAAGAAGCCATGCGGCTGAAGGAAGGCCCGGGCGGCGAAGGCATCGAAGTGGTGGTGGCCACGGTGGGGCCCGGCAGCGCGGACGAGGAGCTGCGCAAATGCCTGGCCAAGGGCGCCGACCGGGCAATCCGTATCTGGGACGACGCCCTGGAAGAAGCCGACCCGATCGCGGTGGCGCGCGTGCTCGCCGCACTGGCGCGGCGCGAGTCGGCGGATCTCGTGTTTGCCGGGGTGCAGGCTTCCGATCACGCCTACGGCGCCACCGGCATGGCCATGGCCGGCTTGCTGGACGCGCCTCACGCGGCGGTGGTGGCCGCGCTCGAGTACGCCCCGGGCGAGCGCACGGCAACGGTCCGGCGCGAGCTTGAAGGCGGTACCTATGCCGCGGTCAGGATCGCTACCCCGGCGGTGCTCACCTTGCAGCTGGGCATCAACACACCGCGCTATGCGTCGCTGCGCGGCATCAAGCAAGCGGCGCAACGGCAGATCGAGGTGGTTTCGCCGCAGGACATCGGCCTTGCCGCGGGCGACACCGGCGCGGCCGGTTCGCTATCGCGGGTGCGGCGCATGTATGTGCCGGAGAAAGGGCGGGCGCAGATGATCGAGGGAACACCGGCGGAACAGGCATCGCAACTGGCAAGGATCATCAAGGAATTCAGGGGAGAGGCATGATGGCGGGCATTCTGGTGATAAGCGAGCATCGCAAGGGAGAGTTGCGCCCGGTCAGCCGGGAGCTGATCGGCCTGGCGGCAGCGCTGAAGGCGGAGAGCGGCGAACCGGTGCAGGTGGCGGTGATTGCCGCCGACCCGGGGCAATACGCCGAATCGCTGAAGCTGGCAGGCGTCGACGAGATCGTGACCGTACAGAGCGCCGGCGACGCCTTCGATCCGGAGGTCTACGAGGCATCGGTGCGCGCGTTGATCGCCGCGCGCCAGCCCTCGCTGGTGCTGCTGCCCCACAGCGTGGACACGCTGGGCTACGCCGCGCCGCTGGTGGCGCGCGACGGCCATGGTTTCACCACCGATGTGTTCAAGGTGGAGCGGGACGCCGGCGGCTGGGTCGCGACCCGTTCGGGCTACGGGCAGAAGGTCAACGTGGAAATGGAGTTTCCCGGGCGCGCCACGGTGGTGCTGACCGTGCGGCCGGGGTCCTTCAAGCCGGTCGAGGCGGCCGGCGCGCCGGCCGTCTCCAGCCTCGCTGTGCCGCAGGTCGCGCCGCGCAGCCAGCATCTTGGCTTCGAGGAGCCGGCGGGCGGCGACGACGTGGATATTCCCGGCGCCGACTTCATCCTGTCGATCGGCCGTGGCGTCGGCGAGGAAGACAACGTCGAGCAGTTCAAGGCACTGTCCGATTCGCTCGGCGCCACGCTCGGCTGCTCGCGCCCGATCGCGGACTCGGGCTGGCTGCCGAAATCGCGGCAGGTCGGCCAGTCCGGCAAGACCGCGGCCAACTGCAAGCTGTATGTGGCGATGGGCATCTCCGGCTCGGTGCAGCATATGGCCGGCATGAAGCACGTCGATACCATCGTGGCGGTCAATACCGATCCGGAGGCCTCCATCTTCACGATCGCCAGGTACGGCATCGTGGGCGATATCTTCGATATCGGCAGGGAACTGCAAAACCATTTCTGACCTGACCCTCCTGCCGGCAGCGCGCGCTGCCGGCTGCTCCCCCGGCTGCTCCCGTTACTGCGGCCACTCCGCCGCTTCGTCCTGTCGAAGGTAAATCATGAAACTGTCGCCATGCTGGGCCAGGGCGCTTGCCTCTGGCTGTTTCCTCGCCTCGGGGGCCGGCACGATGCCATGCGCGTTTGCGCAGGAAGAGCCGGCGGCGCCCGCCAGCCCGCATACCGTGAGCGGGAACGTCGCGCTCATGAGCAACTATGTCTTTCGCGGCATCACCTATACGCAGAACCGGCCGGCGCTGCAGGGCGGTTTCGACTACGCGCATGAGAGCGGCCTGTATGCCGGGATCTGGGGCACCAATGTCAGCCACAAGGCGATCAACGACGCCAGCCTGGAACTGGACCTGTACGGCGGCTACGCCCGCAGCTTCGGCGACTGGCGCTTCGATGCCGGCCTGCTGCAGTTCTACTATCCCGAGAATCCCAAGCTGCCGGGCTCGGACGACAAATACAACACGCTCGAACTGTACGGCGCCGTCGGCTGGCATATCCTGACCTTGAAATATTCGCGCACGCTGACCAACTTCTTTGGGTACAGCAGCGCCTCGATCGGTACCGGCAAGGGCAATTCGCATGGCAGCGGCTACCTGGAGCTGAACGCGGACGTGCCGCTCCCGCAGGATTTCACGCTGGGGCTGCACGTGGGCCGCCAGTGGGTGCGCAACTACGGCGAATACGACTATACGGACTGGCGCGCCGCCATCAGCAAGACCTTCGGCGGCGGCTGGACCGTCTCCTTCGCCTATACGGGAACGAACGCCAGCCGCACGCTGTGGGTGGCCGACGGCAAGCGCCTCGGCACCGCGCACTGGATCCTCGGCCTGAAGCGCACCTTCTGACGTCCCGATCTGCCGACCGTTGCCTGCCATGCGCGCCGGCGGCCATCTATGCATCCGGCGCGATCGGCTCCGCCACGCCGACCCGATGCAGCAACCGGCCCTGGGCGGCGAAGGTGTCGGGGCCGCCCGCCACCGCTACCGTTATGCCGTGCCGGGCCGCGATCTCCAGCAGGCGCTCCAGGCGGCCGGCTTCCTGGGTGCCCGGGCCGATGCGGATACGCCAGAAATCGGCAAGCAGGCTCCAGTCGGGCAAGGGCGGGCCATCGCGGGCGGCAGCCAGGGTGAGGTCCACGCCGAGGCGGATGCCGTTTCCCCGCAAACCTGCAAGAACGGCATCGAGGTCCGTCAGGCCGGGCTCCGCGCAGGGCGGCAGCAGCAGGTCGAGCTGGGCCGGTGCGGCCTTGCCGGCGATGGCGGCCAGGGCGCCGTGCAGGCCGCGCAGCACCGCGGCACTGAGCGGGGTGGCATTGAGGCACAGGCACAGCCGCTGGCGCGGCTTCAAGCGCGGCCGTGCCTGGTCGTAGATGGCGAGCAGGTAGCGTTCCACCAGCGCTTCCAGCATGCCGGCCCGGGATGCATGCAGGAACAGGTGCTCCGCAGGGATGATGCCGGTGCGCGCGGAATGCCAGCACGCCGCGCCTTCGGCCCACGCGGGGCCGCTGCCGGGCGGCACGACCTGGGCCAGGCTGACCTGCAGCCCTTGCGTATCGAAGCCGCGCGCGAACTCGCCCACGGCGCGGCGCCACGCCTGCGCCGAGCGCCGCGCCGCCTCGCCGGCGAAGGCAAGGCGCACCGTGCCGCCGGTGCTTTGCCATTGGGCCGAATACACGGCGCGCATGGCGTCGCGCAGCATGGTGCGGGCATCCGGGTAGCGTTCGAGGCTGAGCGCGATGCCGAGCCGGGCATTGATGGAAACCGAGGCACCGCCGATCTCGAAGGGCGTGTCCAGCAGGCTCGCGATGGTGTCCGCCAGCGTCAGCGCGGAGATCACGCCGGCCAGCTGGCGGTCTCCCAGCGCACTGCCCGCGAAACGGGCCAGCCCGTCGAGGCCGGGGGCAGGGTCGGCGGGCGCCTCCAGGGCAAGGATCGCGAACTCGTCGCCGCCACTGCGGCCGGCCGAGACGCCCGCTTTGCAGCAGGCCGCGAGCCGTTCGCCCAGCAGGCCCAGCAACTGGTCGCCGAAGGCACGGCCATGCCGCTCGTTGATCCGCTTGAGGTTGTCCACATCCAGGCAGAGCAGCATGAAGGGCGCGCCGTACTGCAGCGCCAGGTCGATCCGGTCGAGCAGCAGGGCGCGGCTCTTGAGGCCGGTCAGGCGGTCGTGCAGCGGCTCGCGTTCGGCGCGCTCCTCGTCGCGTTTCTGGCTGCTGATGTCGGAGACGAAGCCTTCGATGGCGAGCAGGGTGCCGTTGCCGGCGAAAATGCCGCGGCTGCGTTCGTTGACCCATTTCTCCTGGCCCGCGCGGGTGCGGATGCGGTAGCGCAGATGGAAGGCCTTGTGCTGCGCCAGCTGGCTTTGCACATAATCCCAGACGTAGGCGCGGTCGTCGGGATGGATCAGTTCGTCGTAGGACGGGTGGTTGAGCAGGTCCACCGCCTCCAGCCCGGTCAGCTCGAAGCAGCCATCGCTGACGAACTCCATGGTCCAGCGCCGGTCGTTGCGGCAGCGGAAGGCCATGCCGGGCAGGTGGTCCAGCAGGGTGGACAGGCTGCGGTCGCGGGCGCGCAGCACGTCTTCCGCGCGCTTGCGCGAGTGGACATCGGTCATCGTGCCCGTGGTGCCGCACACCTGGCCATGCCCATCGAAGCGGGGCCGCAGCCGCACCTCCATCCAGCGCAGCTGTCCGTCATGGCAGATCAGCCGCGTTTCGTAGCGGCAGGCATCGCTGTTTTGCGAGAGGATTGTGAGAAACTGCTCGCGGTTGAGGGCTTGCTCGTCGGGATGGACATAGCGAAACAGCGAGGTGTGCAGGCATACGCGCACGTCCAGCATGGTGATGGATTTCCACGCATGATTCAGGAAATGAAAAACGGCGTCGGCATCGGTCTCGAACACGATGTCCTCGATGCCGTCGACCAAGGCGCGATAGTCGTGATGGGCCGGGATGGGGCCGGCTCCGGGCCGGGCCGCGATGGCGCCGGGCAGCCTGGCGGGCGCGCGGCGATTGGCGACGGCGGCCACCAGCACCAGGGTCAGCGCGGCGCCGAGGCAGGCGGCCGCGAGCGGCGTGCTGGCCGGCAGCCAGCCCATGGTGGCGGCGATGGCGTAGCCGCTGGCGGCGGCCGCGCCGGCCAGGTACAGCCATACGGTCAGCATGATGCTCCCCTCACGCTAATCCCTCTTGTCTCCTTATTATTTCCCCGCATGCATTCGCGTTCGTTATTCCGGTATGCGCCGGTGTGCGAACCCGCAGGGCTGAATGCGCATGGCGACCCAAGGTGATCCGATGAACTCCAACCCCGTGCCTTCCCGACGCGCCACGCCATCATACTTGCTTTTCCGCATGCGGCAACCGCATCCCGCGCGTGCATGGATGGTGGTGACGACGGTCGCCGCGCTGGCCGCGCTGGCGCTGATGGTGCAGCCCGTGCTGACCGCGGCCTGGTCCAGCGAGGCGGTGCGTTTCATGACCAAGGCGGCCGAATTGCGGCAGCGCGGCAGCGGCTTCGCGCGCGGCGATGAAGCGGGTGCCGGGGCGCGGCAATGGCTGGCGGAGGCGCGCGCGTTGCTGGCCGATCCGCCGTTCGGGTCAGCGCTTGCCGAGGCGGAACAAGCCGGCGCCTTCGCGGCCTCGCCGGGCAATACCGTGGCGGGCGCCATGCCGCTGCTGGAGCAGGCGGCGGTGGACGTTTCCGAATCGCTGCAGCGCCACCTGCGGGTCGATATCGCGGTACGCATTGCCTTGCTGATCGTTGCCGCGGGCGGCCTGCTGGTTGGCTTGCGGCTGCGGCGCCAGGCCGGCGAGGTCCCGGCGCACGCGGCGGGTGCGCCGGCCACGCCGCCGCAGGACCGCTGGCTGACGCTGCTGGACCAGGTCATGACGGCGCTGTCCGGCGAAGCGCTGGGGCCCCAGGCCCTGCGCAATGTATGCCATGCGGTGGCCGACAGCCTGGCGGCGCGGGCCTGCGGCATCTGCCTGGCCGCCGAGACCAGCGAGGCGCTGCAGTTGCCGGCCGTGGTGCATGCCGGCGAGCTGGGCTGGGCGCAGGTGGAACGCGTGCGCACGCTGGCGGTGGCCGGCCCGCATACGGTGTTCGAAATGGAGGCGCATGGCGCGCAGGCGCCGGCGGGCGGCACCGGGGCCGGCATGGCGGTGCCTATCGGCGATGGCAAGGTGCGCCATGGCCACCTGTTCCTGGTGTTCGGCACCGCGCAGGAATGCCAGTTGCACGGCAGCCAGATCGCCGAGGCGGTCGGGCGTCACCTGGCGCTGGCGATCGGCGGCTTTTGCCGCATGCAGGAAGGACGGCGGGTTGCGCTGATCGAAGAACGCGCGGCCATGGCCCGCGAACTGCACGACTCGCTGGCGCAATCGCTGTCCTATATGAAGATCCAGGTCAGCCGCCTGCGCACGCTGTCGGAACGCGGGGACGCGCGCGACGAGCTGGCGTCGACCGCCGAAGCGCTGCGCGAGGGCCTGAACGGCGCCTACCGGAAGCTGCGCGAGCTGATCACCACGTTCCGCACGCAGATCAACGCCAGGGGGCTGTCCGCCGCGCTGGCGGAGGCGCTGGACGAGTACGGCGCGCGCAGCAGCGTAGCCATGACGCTGGACAACCGCCTCAAGAGCTGCCGGCTCACCGCCAACGAAGAGTTCCACATCGTGCAGATCGTGCGCGAGGCCTTGTCCAACGTCGTGCGTCATGCGGGCGCGTCGCAGGCCACGGTCAGGCTGCTGCCCGAGGGCAACGGCGCGATCGCGATCACCATCGAGGACGACGGGCTCGGCTTCGAACCGGCGGCAGACCCGCGCAACCAGCATGGGACGGCCATCATGCGCGAGCGCGCGCTCAGCCTCGACGGCGCCCTGGCCATTACACCGCGTCCGGGCGGCGGATGCTGCGTTGCAGTGCGCTTTTGCCCCGTGAGCCAGCCGGACTGGTAGTGCGCGCGGCGCAATCAGGGAAATCCTGATGGGCGGCCGCTCCGCTCCAGGCCCGGCGGCGTCCACAAGAGCAGGGATGCCGTGTACCATCTCCGATACCCCTGCAAAACAGCCACCGGCACAGGTGGCGGTGCGGCCCGCGGCCCAGGTAGCAGCAAGCCGGAACAAGGCGCCGCGGCCGCGCAGAAATATAAGAATGGAGACAACTGGCCATGGAGACTGGCAATACGGTTCTGGTCATCGACGATCATGCCCTCTTCCGCAAAGGCCTGGCACAGCTCATTGCCATGGACGAGGATTTCCGCGTGGTCGGAGAAGCCGGCTCCGGCGCGGAAGGCGTCGACATGGCCGTGCGCATGCAACCCGACGTGATCCTGATCGACCTCAACATGCCGGGCATGAGCGGCATCGAAACCATCGGCGCCTTGCGGGAAAAACAGGTCGACGCGCGTTTCATCATGCTGACGGTATCGGACAGCGAGCGCGACGTGGTCTCGGCGCTGCGCGCCGGCGCGCATGGCTACCTGCTCAAGGATATGGAGCCCGAAGACCTGTGCGACTGTCTCAGGCGCGCGGCGAATGGCGCCTCGGTACTGAGCGAATCGGTCACCGGCAGCCTGATGCAGGTGGTCGCGACCAACCAGCGGGTGCCCGCCGCGCAGGCGGACCTGACCAGCCGCGAAGGCGAGGTGCTGGATTTCCTGGCCGAAGGCCTGTGCAACAAGACCATTGCACGCCAGCTCGGCATCAGCGTGGGTACCGTCAAGGTGCACGTCAAGCACGTGCTGTCCAAGCTGAACCTGCATTCGCGGCTGGAGGCCGTGGTCTGGCGCCACGAGCACCAGAAGCAGCGCCACTGATCTCCCGGCACCGATCCCGGTGCCTGCGTGCGCCCCGCAACCGCCGCCGTTGCCCCGGGCCCGGCGGCCGGGAGGCGTGCGCGCCAGGCGCGCCGGCACCGCCCGCATTTTCCGGGGTGGATTGCCTCGCCCTCATGCCTCTTTGTAGGTATCTCCCCTTTGGATTATTGCCTGTCCGCCGCCTGCCTCCAATAATCCTCCTGCGCCGCCGCGAGAATTTCCGGCGTGACGGCGGCAGCGCCGCAGGACAAGAGGGCAAGAGGACAAGAGGGCAAGCGAGCAGCAGAACCAGAAGCTGGAAACAGGCGCGCATCCCGACGCGCTTACCACAGGAGGATTCATGACAACCGTCGGCCAGGCGAAAGCGGCATTCCGTGCCCGCAGTATCCGTTGGGGATTTATCTGGGCGCTATGGTGCGCGGTCTTGTGGGGCGCGTGGTACGTGCCCGGCGCGGCGGTCTGGAAGGAGGCGCCGTTCGCCACGATGGATATGGCGAACCCCCGGCAGTTCCTGACAGCGGCGGCCGTCATCACGACGTTCAATGCATTCTCGGTGCTGCTGTTCCTCTTCCTGTGGCTGATCGTGCTGGGCAAGTTCCGGGATTTCGGCCGGACCCTGGTGCGCGTGCGGCGCATTTCCAAGTGGTACTTCGCCGCGGCCATCTTTGGCGGCCCGATGGCGATCTTCGGTTCCTTTCTCGCCATGGGATATGTGGGCGCCGTGTTCGCCGCCATCGCGGGGCTGCTGTATCCGATCATCGGCGCCAGCATCGCCCGGGTCTGGTACAACGAAAAGATCACCCTGCGCGCCGCGCTGGGCATCCTGGTCATCATCGGCGGCGGCATCGCCATCTACGCGCCCGGCATCCTGGGCGAACTCTCGGGCGCGTCAAGCCGGCATACCTCGTGGCTGGGCTATCTCGGCGGCGCGATGGCGGCGCTGGGCTGGGGTGTGGAGGGCGCACTGGCGGGACGCGCCCTCGATGTGACCGATCCGGATTGCGGCATCACCGTGCGCTTTACCGCCGAAGCCCTCTACTGGCTGTGCCTGGTGCTGCCGGCGCTGGCGCTGTTCGGCGATGTCGACGTGATCCACCTGATCGTGCAGACCTGGAATCTCAAGGCTATCACCTGGCTGTTGCTGGCCGGCATCACCTTCGGGTTCTGCTATGTCTCCTGGTACAAGTCCTTCCCCCTGATCGGCGTTGGCCGCGGGCAGGCGATCGCCGCGCTCTACGGTGCGTTTGCCGTGGTGTTCCTGGCGGCGTTCACGCTGCAGTTCCCCGCGTGGAATTTCCTGCTGGGCCTCACGCTGGTGGTGTCGGGCGCTTTCCTGATGTACACGGAAAAGAGCGACGTCCTCGAAGTGGTCCGCGCACTCTGAAGGCGGCGCAATACTCCCCAGGCGGGAACGACGAAACGGAGACGACGAAATGGCGAAAGTGCATATCAAGGGTTTCATATTGCAGCAGATCGCCGGCACCGACGGCATGTGGGATAGCGATATCGCCGCGTCGGTCTGCCAGGAGTATGGCAAGCAAGGACCCTACTGGGCCGGTTCGGTGCGGGTCATCCTGACCGACCTGTACTCGGGCGGCCTGGTGACCAGCGTCGAGGAACGATTCGATGCCTATGCCGACAAGATGCGGTTCCGCTTCCGGCTGAGCGACTTCGGCCGCCAGCGCATGCTGGATACCGGTTTGCTATAACCCCGCGCGAGTCATCGCCACATTGACCAAACATCGCTGCATCACCACATGTTCGAGGAGAATGCCATGTCGGATTTCTGGGGCTATCCGGGCGCGGACGTGCTCGCCATCGTCATCATCACGGCGCTCAGCCTGACCGCGCTGTATCACGCCAGGACCTTCGTCACCAAGATCTGAACCAGGTCTCCCGCGCGCGCAGGCCAGCCGGCGCGCCACGTCATCGATGCCTGGAGACAGTGCGCCAGGCGTCGATGATGCTGTCCGCGGCGCGGTCGATGTCGTCCTCTCCGGTGGGCCAGGAGATGACCGACACGCGCATCGCCTCGCGTCCCTTCCAGCGCGCGCCGCCGACATAGCAGTCTCCCGCCGACTGCACGCGCGCGATCACCTCCCGTGTCAGGCGGCCGGCTTCGGCATCGTCCTCGCCGGTGCCGAAGCCGGCAATGACCTGGTTGAGCGAGACGCTGTTCAGCACGGCAATGCCGGGTTCCCGTTCCAGCCGCGCGGCCATGCGGCGCGCCAGCCGGCAGTGGCGCGACACCATGCCGGCGATGCCCTCGCGCCCGAGATGGCGCAGCATGGCCCAGGTGGCAAAGCCGCGCGCGCGGCGCGAAAGCTCCGGCACATACTGCGAAGGATCGCGCTCGTCCGCGTCCGCCGGGGGGAGGTAGCTGGCCGCCGCCGTCAACGCGCGCCGGTGCGCGTCCGGGTGCGCCACGATGGCGTAGCCGCAGTCGTAGGGCGTTTGCAGCCATTTGTGCCCGTCGGTCGCCCAGGAGTCCGCGCCTTCGAACCCGGCGGCCAGCGCAGCCGTTTCGGGGCAAGCCCGGGCCCATAGCCCGAAAGCCCCGTCCACATGCAGCCACGCGCCGCGCGCGCGGATGTCCGGCAGCATTTCCGGCACCGGGTCGAAGGCGCCGGTATTGATCTGGCCAGCCTGCGCGATCACGATGGCCGGACCCTCGCAGCTCGCCAGCACGGCGCGAAACTGCGGGACCAGCATCGCGCCGTCGGGGCCCGCAGGCACGCGCTTCACGCGGTCCCGCCCGAGACCCAGCAGGCGCAGGGTGGCGAGGATGGAGGTATGCGCGTCGTCGCCCACCAGCACATGGATTTCCGGGGCGCCGAACAAGCCCTGCGCCTCCACATCCCAGCCGGCCTGCTGCAGCACATGGCTGCGCGCCGCCGCGAGGCAGGCGAAGCTGGCCATGGTCGCGCCGGTCACAAAGCCGACCGAAGCGCCGGCGGGCAGGCGCAGGATATCGAGCAGCCACCTGGCGGCGGTCTCTTCCGCCGCCGCGGCCGATGGCGCGCCGAGATGGTTGCCGCAGTTCTGCCCCCAGGCACTGGTGAGCCAGTCGGCGGCGACCCCGACCGGATGCGACGCGCCGACCACCCAGCCAAAGAAGCGCGCTCCGGTGGTGGGATGCAGGCCGGGTTCCGCCAGCGCGATCAGGGCATCGATCGTTTCCTCCGCGCCGGCGCCGGTCTCGGGGGTAGGGCCATGCCACGCCTGGCGGCACGTGGCATAGGACGCGGCCGGCTGTCCCGTGTCCGCGGCGACGGCCTCCCGGTACCGCGTGGCCGCCCTGGCGGCGCGGGCGAGAATGTCGAAATCGACCGCTTCGTTCGCTTCGTCCGATTCCCTGCGCGGCATCCCTGCGTTCTCCCAAGCGTCGGCGTGATTGCGATGGTGCGGGCCATGCTACACGAACTCGCCTTGACTTTCGATTAACCTGTTGGTTAAATGAGTTCATGCCATCCCCAATCGACCCGCTTACCACCATCTTTGCCGCCCTGGCCGATCCCACCCGCCGCGCCATCCTGGCCCGGCTGGCGGAAGGCGAGGCACCGGTGAGCGAGCTGGCGCGCCCGTTCGCCATGTCGGCCCCGGCCATTTCCAGGCACCTGCGCGTGCTGGCGGATGCCGGGCTGATCGAGCGCGAAGTCAGCGCGCGCTGGCGTATCTGTCACCTGCGTGCCGCGGCCCTGCGGGATGCGCATGACTGGCTGGATACGTATCGCCGCCACTGGGAAGGCAACCTGGACCGCCTTGTCGAATTCGTCGAGCGCACCCACGCCGCGGACGCCAGCCAGGGCACCCGCAATGCAACCAAAGCCCGAGGGAAAAAATCATGACCGAAGCCGCTACCTTCCACCTGGAAATGACCCGCTTCATCCGCGCCCCGCGCGACAAGGTATTCGATGCATTCACCAGCCAGTCCGCGCTGGCCGCGTGGCATTGTCCGCGCGGCATGGGCGTGCTCGAAGCCACCGCCGACCCGCGCGTGGGCGGCAAATACCGCATCGTGATGGGCGGGCGCGACGGTGCGAAGCACATCGTCCGCGGCGAATACCAGGCGATCGACCGCGCCGACTTCCTCGCTTATACGTGGCAATGGGAAGCCGGCTCCCTGCCCCCCGATCTCAAGACCCTGATCGAGGTCACGCTGACGGAGCAGGACGGCGGCACCCACCTGCATATGCGCCATAGCGGATTCCCGGATACGCAGAGCCGCGATTCGCACCTGGGCGGCTGGCAGTCGGTGTACAACCGCCTGGCCGATTACCTGGATCCCAGCGGCAGCGCTGCCACCGTCACCGTGATCGGCGATCCGCGCAGCAGCTATTGCCGCACGGTGCGCATGGCGCTCGCAGAAAAAGGCGTGGCCTATACGCTGCAGCCCTTGCATCCGCACACGCCGGAGGTGCTGGCGCACAATCCGTTCGGCCGCATCCCCGTGCTGTGCGATGGCCCGATCTCCTTCTACGAGACCCGTGCCATCCTGGGCTATATCGACGAAGCCTTCGAGGGACCCAGCCTGCTGCCCCAGTGGGGCGTCACCGCCCATGCGCGCGGCGAGCAGTGGATCAGCCTGGTCAACTGCCATGCCTACGACGCCATGGTACGGCGCTACGTGCTGCAGTACGTCTTCCCCAAGGGGGAGAACAGCCAGCCCGACCGCGCCGTGATCGACGCGGCGCTGCCGGAGATCGCCCGGCATCTCGACACGCTGGAGCAAGCCTACGGCGAGCGCGACTACCTGGTCGGCACGGCGATGTCGATGGCCGACCTGTTCCTCGCGCCGATCCTGGCCTACGTCGGCATGTTCCCCGAAGGCGCGGCCTTGCTGGAGAAGTGTCCCAACGTGCAGCGGGCGCATGCCGCCATGCGCCAGCGGCCAAGCTTTGCTGCCACGCAGCCGCAGCTCGGCTGACGGGGGGCGGCACAGGAAATGCATGGCAATGCGCGGGGTGCTTTGCCACAATGCGCGCCTGATGCCTTCCATTCGATATCATGCGGTCTGCGGCAGGCCTGCGCGCAGTGCCGCATGCGGTCCCGCTGCGGCGCGATGCCGCTGCGGGCCGTGCCGAAGGCCGCAACCTGAACCTCCCCGGGAGTCACGTGTCAGCCCCTGCAGCCGGACCCATCGCAGCGCAACCGCACACCGGCACGGAGGCCACCGGCGGCGCGCCGGCGGCAACGCCGCCGCAAGTGCATGTCAGGCTCGACGGGCAGGCGCACCCGGATGCCTGCGAACTCTGGCGCACGGCATTGTCGCCGCTCTTCGACGTCGAGATCGGCGCCAGGCCGGACGCCTTCTCCGGCGAGCTGAAGGTGTTTCACCTGGGCGATAGCCTGATCGCCCGCTGCAGCGGCGCTGGCGCTCATCGCTTCCACCGCGGCATCGTCGAGATCCGGCGCAGCAATATCGACCATATCCTTGTCCAGTATTACGTCAAGGGCGGGGTTCAGGGCGAATACGGCAAGCGGGCGCTCAGCGCGGGCGAGGGTTCGATCAGCCTGCTGGACTTGGGTAGGACGCTGGATAGCTGGACGCCGTCCTTCGCCAATATCACCCTGACGGTGCCGCGCGATCGCCTGCCGGCCTCG
The DNA here is from genome assembly GCF_057798855.1 of Cupriavidus sp. 96C5-1. Classification (NCBI taxonomy): domain Bacteria; kingdom Pseudomonadati; phylum Pseudomonadota; class Betaproteobacteria; order Burkholderiales; family Burkholderiaceae; genus Cupriavidus; species Cupriavidus sp. 96C5-1. The sequence goes on from NZ_JBYOJU010000062.1 coordinate 44,303, forward strand.
CTGCGAAGCTGGAACCTGCACGGTACCGTGCTGGATGCCGGCCAGGGTTCGACGCGGCTGCTGGCGTCTCACCTGTCGCAACTCATGCTGGCCGGCGCCTGCCTGACCGGCGAGGAGATGGCGGCCTCGGTCACCGCGGCGCTGATCATGCTGGAGGGCAGTGGCGCCAGGCTTCGGGATAGCGAGCCTGAAGTACAGACCGCGGCGCGCCGCAGCATGCGCAGGCTGGTGCAGCGCCATATCGAAGAACACCTGGGCGCGGAAGCGCTTTCGCCAGAGCAGGTCGCCGGCGTTTTCCGCCTGTCCCGGGCCAGCCTCTATCGCCTGTTCGAGCGTGACGGCGGCGTGAATGCCTACATCCAGGGCAGGCGGCTGGATCGCTGTTTCGATGCACTGGCCCGATCCAGGGGCAGCGGGCTCAGCATCGCGGAACTCGCGTATCGTTACGGCTTTTCCAATGAGAGCACGTTCAGCCGCGCCTTTCGCCGCCGCTTCAGCCTGAGTCCGCGGGAGGTGCGCGGGCTCGCGGAGCAGCCTGTGAGTTGTTGGCCCGCCGTGCAGGAAAACGCAGGCGAGGCCGCTACCATTAATCGGTGGCTGGAAAGTCTCCGGGGTAAAGCCGCGGGTGCGTATCGCGCTGGGATCTGATTTAGGATTGCAGGGCCTAAAGGCGGAGTGGCGTCGGGCTCTTGGGCACATGGAGGTGTCACTTTTCTTTACTCGTAAAGAAAAGTAACCAAAAGAAAGCGACCCCTTGCAGGGGGGCTGGCTTATCAGGATCGGGGACGTTTCGGATTCGTGGTGGGCGCGGCGGTTCTAATAAACTGCTGGCGCTACCGGCACGAACGGCATTGCCGCTGCGAATGACGGTGGTTTCATTGTATGACCCCTGAATGACGATCTCCCTTGCCCATTCAGGCATCTGCCGTTACCAGTTTATATGGCCACTCGAACACGAACGGCACTGGTTTCGTCGTGGGCGCGGTGGCCCCAGATTTGGGGTACTCGCCTCAAGCTGGAGCCACCGCGCC
>NZ_JBYOJU010000063.1:0-44025 GCF_057798855.1 Cupriavidus sp. 96C5-1
AGATGACACGTGAAGTGGTGGTGGTGAGCGGCGTGCGGACCGCGATCGGTACCTTCGGCGGCAGCCTGAAGGATCTTTCCCCGACCCAGATGGGTGCCATGGTGGTGCGTGAAGCACTGGCCCGCGCCCAGGTCAGCGGTGACGATGTCGGCCATGTGGTGTTTGGCAACGTGATCCAGACCGAACCACGGGATATGTACCTCGGCCGGGTGGCGGCAGTGGAGGGCGGCGTCACCATCGACGCGCCGGCACTGACCGTCAACCGCCTGTGCGGCTCGGGCCTGCAGGCCATCGTGAGCGCGGCGCAGTCCATCCTGCTGGGCGATACCGACGTGGCCATCGGCGGCGGGGCGGAAAGCATGAGCCGTGCGCCGTACCTGGCGCAGTCGGCACGCTGGGGGGCGCGCATGGGCGACGCCAAGATGCTCGACATGATGCTGGGCGCGCTGCACGATCCCTTCCATGGCATCCACATGGGCGTCACCGCCGAGAACGTGGCCAAGGAATACGACATCAGCCGCATCCAGCAGGACGAGGCCGCGCTGGAGTCGCATCGCCGTGCGTCGGCGGCGATCCGCGCCGGTCACTTCAAGGACCAGATCCTGCCGGTCACGCTGAAGGGCCGCAAGGGCGACGTCACCTTCGACACCGACGAGCACGTGCGCCACGACGCGGTCATGGAGGACATGTCCAAGCTCAAGCCGGTCTTCGTCAAGGAGAATGGCACGGTTACCGCGGGCAATGCCTCGGGCCTGAACGACGCCGCCGCCGCCGTGGTCCTGATGGAGCGTGCCGAGGCCGAGAAACGCGGCCTCAAGCCGCTGGCCCGCCTGGTCTCCTACGCGCATGCCGGCGTCGATCCCAAGACCATGGGCATCGGCCCGGTGCCGGCCACGAAGAAGGCGCTGGAACGCGCTGGCCTGACCGTGGCCGACCTCGACGTGATCGAAGCCAACGAGGCCTTTGCCGCACAGGCCTGCGCCGTCACCAAGGCGCTCGGGCTGGATTCGGCCAAGGTCAACCCGAACGGTTCAGGCATCTCGCTGGGCCACCCCATCGGCGCCACCGGCGCGCTGATCACCGTCAAGGCCCTGTACGAGCTGCAGCGCGTGCAAGGCCGCTATGCGCTGGTGACCATGTGCATCGGGGGCGGGCAGGGTATTGCTGCGATTTTTGAGCGGGTCTGAACTAAGGCCAAACCATTGCGCTTGGCACTGGGCGAGGGAGGAGCAGTTGGGGCGTGGCAATAAGAAGGGGAAATCCGGCAGGAAGTGTTGAGGATCATTACTCATATAAGTCAGCAAACTAGCGGACAGATGGGTACCTGAAGAACGAGCGCACGAGCTTTGGGTTGCGTTAATTTTTAGGGAGGTGCCGATTTGAAGTCAAACGGCTAGCGGAGGTGCGGCAGATCTCGCGAATTGCGGCCAATCCTCTTTAACGGCCGAGATCTGGAAAACCCAACTGCACGCGCGCCCGGCGATCAGGCCGGGCAGATGGCCTGTGCCGTCTGGAACAGCTCGGGCACGATCTCCCGCACAAGCCGCTCCCGTGGATAATCGTGCCCAGCAGCCGAGACGCTGATGGCGGCGAGCGGGAACTGCCTCCCGTCGCGGACCAGCACTGCCGCGCCGACCTGATTCTGCAGTACCTGACTATCGGTGAGCGCGTAGCCGTCTTCGCGGGCCTGGCGAATGGCGGCGAGCAGTTCATCGGGCTCGACCAGGGTGCGCGCCGTGAACGGCTGCCGCGGCGAGCGCTGCAACACCGAGAGCACTGCATCGTCGTCGAGCTGCGTCAGCAGCATGCGTCCCGCGCTGTTGCTCCAGGCCGGCATGCGACGGCCCGGCAGCATCTCGTTCAGTGTCAGTTGCCGGCTCGGCAAGCGCAGCAGGTAGATCATGTCCTGCCCCGCCAGCACGCTCATGTTCACCGCCAGCCCGCAGCGGTCGCGCAAGGCGACCAGATGCGGCGCCGCCATCGCGACCAGCCGGTCATTGCGCAGGAAGAAGTAGCCCAGCTCAACCACGCGAGGCCCAAGCCGATAGCGCCGCGATTCCGGGTCTTTCACCAGGTAATTCAGTTGCTCCCAGGTGTAGACGAAGCGCTGCGCCGCGCTCTTGCCCAGGCCGGTGACGCGCGCGATGTCGGTCAGTCCCAGCGATTCCGCGCTGTCACGGAAGGCCTCCAGCACGCGCATGCCCTTTTCCAACGAACCCACGAACAACGGATCGTCGGCGCGCTGGGCGGCGGTCGGTGTTTCCGTGTTGTCCTCGGGCGAGGTGGCGCCAGTGAGTCTGCCGCGCGGGTCCTTGGATGAAATCGTCATGGTGTCTCGGCAAAAGCTGATCGGGGAGGCTGGCGTGGATTGTCTCCGCTGCGGAATCCCCGTATGATGAATGAATAAACAATACAGTGTATTGTATAGCAATACAAGTGAGAATCCAATGACGAGCAAGCAGCCCTTGTGCCACTTGAGCGCGGTGGCACTCCGGACCGAAATCGGCGCCGGACGGGTCAGCGCTACAGAGGTGGTAACCGCGCACTTGGCGCAGATCGAGACCTGGAACCCGCGGGTCAACGCCATCGTGACGCTCGACGCGGAGCGCGCCCTGGCGCAGGCTGCCCGTGCCGACCAGGCACAGGCCAGCGGCGCCCCGCTGGGCTTGCTGCACGGCTTGCCGATCGCGCACAAGGACTCGTTCCTGACTGCGGGCATGCGCACCACTTATGGCTCACCGGTCTATCGCGATTTCATTCCCGAGCGGGACAGCCTGATCGTGACCCGCGAACGTGCGGCTGGCGCCATCACGCTGGGCAAGACGAACCTGCCGGAGTTCGGCGCGGGGTCGCAGACCTTCAACACCGTGTTCGGCCCCACCCGCAACCCGTACGACCTCGGCAAGACCGCGGGCGGCAGCAGCGGCGGGGCGGCCGCGGCTCTGGCTTGCGGCATGGTGCCGCTGGCCGATGGCACCGACATGGGCGGCTCGCTGCGCAACCCGGCGTCGTTCTGTAATGTGGTCGGGCTGCGTCCGTCCGCCGGCCGCGTGCCGCAATGGCCCACGGCCAGCCCGTACAACGCGCTGACCGTGGCGGGGCCGATGGCCCGCACGGTGGCTGATGTGGCGCTGCTGCTGGCCGCCACGGCCGGCCCCGACGCGCGCGATCCGCTGTCGATCGAACAGGATCCGCGCTGCTTCCTGGGCGCGCTCGAGCGCGACTTCAAGGGCACCCGCATTGCATTCGCGCCCACTTGGGGCGGCTTGCCCACGCAGCCGGCGGTGGTGCAGGCGCTCGATCGCCAGTTGGCGGTCTTCGAAGCGCTCGGCGCGCTGGTCGACATGGACTGCCCCGATTTCTCCGGCGCCGATGCATCGTTCCAGGCCCTGCGCGGGCAAGCTTTCGCGGTGGGATATGAAATGCTCCTACGGGAAAAACGCGACCAGCTCAAGGACTCGGTCATCTGGAACATAGAACTGGGCCTGCAGCAGGCGGGCTCGGTGCTGGTGCAGGCCGAACGCCAGCGCGCGGCGCTGTTCGCGCGCATGCACGCCTTCATGCAGACCCACGAATTCCTGATCGGCCCAGTCAGCCAGGTGGTGCCGTTCCCAGTCGAGCACGAGACCGTGCATGAGATCGAGGGAACGCCCATGCACAACTACATCGACTGGATGCGTTCGGGCTACTACCTGTCGTTGACCGGCCACCCGGTCATCTCGGTGCCGTGCGGCTTTACCGCCGACGGCTTGCCGGTCGGCATCCAGATCGTGGGCCGCTACCGCGACGAACTCGGCGTGCTGCAACTGGCCCGCGCCTTTGAACAAGCGACGCAGTTCTGGCTCCAGGCGCCGCGACTTCCCGACTGATTGCCACCTAAACCAAAGCAAGGGAGTTTCAGATGATCAAGCAGATACTCAACGCCGTCGTGTTTGGCGTCGTCTCCACCGCCTCGCTCTGCGCAAGCGCGCAGACCTACCCGACCAAGCCGGTCACCCTGGTGGTGCCGTTCCCGCCGGGCGGATCCGCCGACGTCATCGGTCGCCTCCTTGCCGCCAAGCTGGCACAGAACCTGGGCCAGTCCGTGGTGGTTGAAAACCGCCCGGGCGCCAATACCAGCCTCGCGGCCGCCGCAGTGGCGCGCGCGGCGCCGGACGGCTACACCGTCATGATCTCCGGGGCCCCCACGTATACGGTGAACCCGCTGCTCTATCAGAACCTGAAGTACGACCCGCTCAAGAGCTATGAGTACGTGGCGGCGGCGGGAAGCACGTCGTTCGTGATCCTGACCAATCCGCAAACCAAACTCAACAGTCTCGGCGATCTGACCACCCGCTCCTCCGAGCAGCCGCTGAGCTTCGGCTCGTTTGGCAATGGCTCGACGCCGCACATGGCCGGCGAGTTCCTGGCCCAGAAGACCGGCGTCAAGCTCCAGCACGTGCCCTACCGCGGCAGCGCGCCGGCGATGACCGACCTGATCGGCAACCAGATCCCGCTGTCGATTGACACCCTGGTCGCCGCGCTGCCGCAGATCAAGGCAGGCAAGGTCAAGGCGCTCGCGTTGACGGGCCACGCGCGTTCGGCGCTGGTGCCCAATGTGCCCACTGTGGCCGAAAGCGGTGTGGCCGGCTACGACTTTGAAACTTGGTTTGGCATCGTGGTGCCGCGCGGCACACCGGCCCCCATCGTGGCACGCCTGGCCAAGGGTGTGAGCACCGCAATGGCCGATCCGGACACGCGCACCAAGCTGCGCGATCAGGGATTCGAGTCGACCTTCCTCGACGCCGCAGCGTTCCGGCGCAAGGTGGAAAGCGAGTTGGATCGCAACGCGGGCATCATCAAGGTGGCGGGAATCACCGCCGACTGATCGTTGCATCGCAGCCCTGTCGCCGGCGAGTCGGTTTAGCCAAGCCGATGCACTGCCCATGGCACAGGCCACTGGGCGGTGACGCGCTACGGCTACGACGAGCGGGACTACGACTCCACTTGCATCACGATGATTGCGCCAGGAAATCGTCGGAAATGGGGTGATCGTACTATCCGTGCAAAACATAGCGGTAGCAAGGCGCGGAGCCGCCTGTAGCGAGCAATGCGTTTCGCGCGATCGGAGTATTTATAAGCCCCTGATAGATAATCACTTTCCGGGGCAAACCGCCAGAAAATGCACGGATAGTACGATCACCCCATCTACCCGCCGTGCACACCGGTTGCACACGCGCGAATCACACAACTTAGCCTGCAAGAAACGCCGCGAAACGGTCAATGTCCACGTTCCCGCCGCTAATGATGATGCACACGCGCTTGCCCATCAGGGCGCGATCGTCTTTGGCATGCTCATCAGGCCCAGTGTGGTGTTACGGAAGGCGCCGTCCGGCCACGCTACGGCGACCTGCATCGCCTGCAGGCAAGAATTGTCTGCGAGTGGATCATGCCTGATTGGGGGATTTATAAGTCATTGTTAGATTGGCCTTTCTGCAGCTTACCGGCTGAAAATGCTCGAAAAGCGCGATGACCTCAACCTGTACTGCAAACTTCAGCCAACAGCTACCTTTAAGACCTCCGTCAGCCAATCGCTGAACGCCTGGAGTCGCCGTGACAGGTGTCGGCGATGCGGATAGACCAGATGGACCGAGATTGACGGTGCTGGCCACGCTTGCAGCACCTCGACCAGCTCGCCTGCCGACAGGTGATTCTTGACGTCGAAGGCCGGGATCTGGATCAAGCCCAACCCGGCGAGGCAGCTGGCGATATAGGTCTCGGCGTTGTTCACCACCACCACGCCATCCATCCGCAGGGTCCGCAGGGACCCGTGCTCCATCCACTCCCAGGGTAAGACGCGTCCGCTCGTGGGAGACGCGTAGTTGACGGCTCGATGACCGGGCAGATCGGCAGGTGACTGGGGCACGCCGTGCTTCGACAGATAGGCCGGGCTGGCGCAGTTGACGAGCTGCAGCTGGCCCAATGGCCGCGCCACCAGGCTGCTGATGGAGAGCTTCCCCACGCGCAGGGCGCAGTCGATGCCTTCCTGCACCAGATCGATCATACGATCGCTAGAGCCCAACTCCAGCACCATGCCAGGATGGCGCTCGAAGAACATCGGCAACGCCGGGGCCACCAGCCGGCGCGCGATGCGGCTGGGCACGTCCACCCGCAGGCGCCCGGAAAGCGCCACGCCCTGCGGGCGGAACAGCTGCTCCAGTTCCTCGGCATCAGCCACCAGCGTGGCGGCGCGTTGCAGTAGCGCCTCGCCGTCCTGCGTCAGGCTCACTCGCCGCGTCGTGCGATTGAGCAAGCGCACGCCCAGGCGTGCTTCCAACTGCTGGATGGCCAGCGACACGGTAGGTCGCGGGAGCCCCATCTGGTCCGACGCAGCGGTGAAGCCGCCGCTGTGCGCCACACGCTGGAAGATGCGCAGCTGGTCGATCAGGTCCATGGCTTTATTGGTAACAAATCATGACTAGTCAATCTAATAAATTGAAGTTTATCGGTCAAGTTATGACCAATAGAATCCTTTAGCCATCCCCCCTGACTGGAGTCTCCCATGTCCAAGCACACCATCCCTGGCAAAGTTATCCTGATCGCCGGCGGCGCCAAGAACCTGGGCGGCCTGATCGCCCGTGACCTCGTTGCCCACGGCGCCAGGGCCGTGGCCATTCACTACAACAGCGATGCCAGCAAGGCCGACGCAGACGCCACGGTGGCCGCCCTCGAGAGCGCGGGTGCCAAGGCCGTCGCGCTGCAGGCCGACCTGACTACGGCCAGCGCCGTCGAAAAGCTGTTCGCCAATGCAGTAGCCGCCGTCGGCCGCCCGGACATCGCCATCAACACAGTGGGCAAGGTGCTGAAGAAGCCGATCGTCGAGATCAGCGAAGCCGAATACGACGAGATGAGCGCGGTCAACGCCAAGTCAGCATTCTTTTTCCTCAAGGAAGCCGGCAAGCATGTCAACGACGGCGGCAAGATCTGCACGCTCGTCACTTCGCTGCTGGGCGCCTTCACGCCGTTCTACGCCTCCTATGCCGGTACCAAGGCGCCGGTCGAGCATTTCACAAGAGCGGCCGCCAAGGAGTTCGGCGAGCGCGGCATTTCGGTAACTGCCGTCGGCCCGGGCCCGATGGACACGCCGTTCTTCTATGGTCAGGAGAGTACCGACGCGCAGGCCTATCACAAGACGGCCGCGGCGTTGTCTCCCTTCAGCAAGACCGGGCTGACCGACATCGAGGACGTGGTCCCCTTCATTCGCCATCTGGTGAGCGACGGCTGGTGGATCACCGGACAGACTATCCTGATCAACGGCGGGTACACGACGAAGTAAGCCGGGACGCTGTGCCGCCTCGTTTTTGGCTGAAGAGGCGGCCGGCCTTGCGAGCCGGTGGCCTGTGGGTGAACGGCTATCCCGGCGTTGCCCCGACCTTGGGCGGTTTCGCCCTTGCCCTATCCGGCCTGATGAGGGGGGCGCTGAAGCGGGTGGGCGCAGGCGTAGCGATAGGGGTGGCGAGCATATACGGGCCTGGTCTGCTCACACCTTTGCACAGCGGCACGTTCCAATCACCCCGCGCAAGCGTTACGCCGAGGAGCGCCGACGGGGTCCCGCCGGCGCTAACGCTCCTCGATGGCTCAAGTGAGCTCGCACCGCATGCAGAGAGCAGATGCCTGTGCTGCACGTTGAAATGCCGCCGACATTTTGATTTTTGCGGGGACCTGATCAGCAGGGAACAGGGAAAATCCCCAACGCGCAAAGTAGGCTGGGGCAGTGGTAGACAACAGGTAGGCCTCGCGCACTTCGGTCCCGCGAGCCTGCATCAATAGCGCTTCGACCAGTTGGCTGGCGATACCCCTGTCACGAAATGTCGGCTCGACCGCTACCGAGCGGATAAGGATCGCCTCACCGTGCCTTTCTGCTGCCGCGCACCCGATGACCCGACCATCTGCCAGCGCAATTTGGAACGAATCGATGATGTCGGAGACATCCTCCGTAGGCAGTCCGCAGCACTCAAGCAGTTCGGAAATTTGCTGGTAATCGGTTTGAGAGGCCGCGCGCAAACGAACGTCGGTCAACATTTCGACTAGGTCTCCAGGTTGCGCCGCCCCGGACGGGGAGAGGTCGGCTGCACTCGATGATCGCCTGATGGCATCTGCCCGCCATTTTTGTCATGCCGCCTTGGCCTGGCCCGGCTGAAGGGGGGCAGCGTCATTCGCGGGCTCGGCCAACATAGCCGGCACCCTACCACACTTGGTCCCGCAAGCCGGCTCTTCCGGCTATGGGCGTTTGAGAGTGATGATGCCTACTGCCGGAGCGGCACGGCTTCCGATGCCGGGCGATCTGGTCCTTGAGCATCGCCAGGCAGATCAAGCATGCGGGCATTGTCAGGTTGCCGGCTCGGTCGCGTAAGATGGCGCTATGAAGAAGAGGCAAGCTCGCTCCATCGCGGCCATCGCTATCCCGCCGCGGTCATCAGCAGCGCGGTGCGTTGGTACCTCCGGTTCAATCTGAGCCTGCGCGACATCGAGGAGCTGCTGTTCGAGCGAGGCGTGGTCGTAACCTATGGGACCATCCGTTGCTGGTGTGACAAATTCGGGGCCCACTTTGCTCACCGGGTGAAAGCCGAGCGGCGCAAACCGGGAAACGCCTGACATCTCGATGAGATGTTCGTGACGCTCGCGTGGCGCGCCACACCTGCTGTGGCGCGCAGTAGTCGAGCATGGCGCCGAACTCGACATCCTGCTGCAAAAGCGGCGCGACAAGGCTGCGGCCAAACGCTTCTTCAAGCGGCTGCTTCGCTCATGCCCAGTACCGAGCAAGATCGTCACCGATCAGTTGCGCAGCTATCCTGCGGCAAAGGCTGACGTTCCGGAACTGGCGAACGTGAAACATGTGTTCGTCAAAGCCAGCGCTCGCGTGAATTCAAGCCAGCATGCGCTGGATCTCCAGCCGCGCGCATTCGGCAAACCAGTCGGCCGACGCGTCCAGCCTGTGGCCCTTGCGCGTGACGAGGCCCAGGGGCAGGCTGGGCAGGGGCTGGCGCACGACAATCTCCTTGGAAACGCCGGCCAGCCAGGGTACCGAGAGGATGGGCCGGGGCGTGGGAACAATGGCGGCCCCTTCGGATGAAAGTACCAGTGATGCCATGGAGGAGGTGCATTCCATGGCCTGGCCCAGCGCGCTCACGCTATGGCTGGCTAGCCAGCGTCTTACCGCCTCGCTGATGCCGCCGCGCGAGCTGTCCAGCAGCCAGGGAGCGGCATGGGCCAGGTCGGCTAGGTCGTAGGATTGCGGCACCGGGTGCTTGCTGCGGCTGCGTGAAGCGGAGGCGGAGGCGGGCAGGCGGCCTGCGAGCGCGATTTCCAGCTCTCCCAGATTCTCAAATGCGAGGTCCGAGCCCTGCGCCCCGGGCAGTACGGCCGCGATGGCCAAGTCGATGGTGCCATCGCGCAGCATGGGCAGGGTCTGGGACAGAAAGGCATCGCGGATGCTCAGCGGAGCGTGGGGAAAGCGTTGCCGAAAGCGCGAGACGGTCTCGGTCAGGCAGACCAGCGAGAACGTGGGCGTGACCGCCACCTTGACGGGCGGACTGCCGAGGCCTTGCCTGTGGCGCACGGCGGCGCGCGCCTCGTCCATCTGGGCGAGTATGAGCTTGGCATGGGCCAGTAACTCCGCGCCCACAGGCGTGAGGCTCACGCCCTGCGGGTTGCGTTGCAGCAAGGAGGCCTGCATGTCCAGCTCCAGTTCGCGCAAGGCCTTGGTCAAGGCGGTCTGGGACAGCGACAAGGACTGGGCTGCGCGCCGGATGCTGCCGTGCTCGGCCACGGCGACCAGTGCATGCATCTGGTGTTTTTTCATGAGGGCTGATCGCGTCGCCAGGTGGAGATGACAACCAAAAGTGTGCGCCCTGAGATTTTACCGCTACCACCTGCATTGACCCAGCGCGCATAGTCGCAGGCATAACGATCAAAACTCCCAGGAGACGCCCCGTGCATTCCACCACTCAGGCCGCCACGCCCATTCGAGAACCATTTGACCAGGACAAGGGCGAGCAGGATCGCATCTACGCCAAGGTCACTCTGCGCCTGATCAGCTTTCTGTTCATCGGCTATGTGTTTGCCTTCATAGACCGCACCAACGTGGGCTTTGCCAAGCTGGGCATGCAGGCCGAGCTTGGCTTTAGCGAAGCCGTGTTCGGCCTGGGCGCGGGTATTTTCTTCGTGAGCTATTTTCTGCTCGAAGTGCCCAGCAACATCATGCTGGGCCGCTTTGGCGCGCGCCGCTGGATCGCGCGCATTCTGATCACGTGGGGCCTGCTGTCAGCGGCCACCTTGCTGGTGAAGACACCTACGCAGTTCTACGCGGTGCGCTTCTTGCTGGGTGGGGCCGAGGCGGGCTTCTTCCCCGGGGTGATGCTGTATCTGACGCAGTGGTACCCGGCCGAGCGCCGCAGCCGCGTGATCACCTTGTTCATGGCCGCCATTCCCGTAGGCAGCTTGCTTGGCGGCGTTGTCTCTGGCTGGATCTTGCAGCACTTCGCAAGCAGCTCCCTCATGGCTGCGTGGCAGTGGCTGTTTCTGCTCGAAGGCGCGCCTGCCGCGCTGGTGGGCGTGATCGCGCTGTGGTATCTGGATGACGGCATAGACCAGGCGCGCTGGCTCAGCCCAGCGGAAAAGCAGATGCTCAAGGCCCATGTGGCCAGCGATGGTAACCAAGCCATGACGCACAGCGTGGCCCAGGCGATGCGCTCGCCCCTGGTTTGGCTGCTGGCCTTCGTCAACTTCGCCTATCTGGCCGGGGTGACGCTGATGTTCTGGATGCCCAGCATGCTGCGCGACGCGGGCGTCAAGAGCACCGTGACCATCGGCTGGATGGTGGCCGCGCCGTTCGCGCTGGCCGTGGTGGGCATGCTGGCTCTGGGGCGCACCTCGGACCGTTTGCGCGAGCGGCGCTGGCATACGGCGATTCCCGGGCTGATCAGCGTCCTGGGCGTGGCCTTGATGCCGTTTGCGATGGGCGACGCCAACTTGCTTTTGATGGTATCGCTGCTGGCTGTGACGGGCAACGTGGTAGCCAATGCCTTGTACTGGAATCTGCCAACGGCCCTGCTTTCGGGCCCAGCGGCCCTGGTGGGCATTGCCTTCATCAACGCCTTTGGGCAGATGGCGGGCTTCCTGGGCCCCACGGTGTTTGGCAAGCTGTTCACGGTAACAGGTTCGGCCACCACGGGGCTTTACTTGCTGGCCGCAATGCTGGCCCTGGGCAGCCTGGCCGTGCTCGTGATTCCGCGTCGGCTGGTGAACCGCTGAGCGCAAGCACTGCCACTTCCTTCGATTCTCCGCGTGGCCCGGGCACTTTCGGGGCGCGTCTTTTCCATACCGCAGCAAGGAGTTCAGGCCATGGCGCCCGAATGCAGCTCTCTGATCCAACGAGGACCACAAGAACAACGAGGCCTGGGCGCGGCCCAGGATTTGTATGAACTCAGCGCCGAGGTGCAGACCCATACCTTTCGCAACATGCCGGCGCTATATCCGGTGCGGATCGTGCCGCGCGGCGCGCAGGTTCGTGCGCTGGGGCGGGGCCCGGAGATCGATCCGCGCTACGAGGTCGATGGCCAGAGCCTCGATGCCCAGGCCTTCATGGCGCGCAACGACGTGACCGGCCTGCTGGTGATGAAGGGCGACGACGTCGTGCTCGAGCGCTATGCCCAGGGCAATGACGAGGGCACGCGCTGGACCTCGTTTTCCGTGGCCAAGTCCATCTCCTCCACCCTGGTAGGGGCGGCGCTGCACGATGGTGCCATTGCCAGCCTCGACGATTCGGTGGTGCGCTACGTGCCCGCGCTCAAGGGATCGGGCTATGAGGGCGTGACGGTGGAGCAGGTGCTGAACATGACATCCGGCCTGCGCTGGGACGAGACCTACCGCAATCCAGGATCGGACAGGCGTGCCATGTTCGCAGCCCAGCTCAGCCTGGTGCCGGGCAGCATCCTGAAGGTGCTCGCGCAGTTGCCGCGCATGCATGCGCCGGGAACGGTGTTCAACTACAGCACGGGAGAGTCGTTCCTGCAGGCCGAGATCGTGAGCGCCGCCACGGGCATGAGTGCCGCCAGCTACCTGTCGAAAAAAATCTGGCAGCCCTTGGGGATGGAACGAGATAGCTTCTGGCAGCTGGACAGCCCTGATGGCATGGAGATAGGCAGCAGCGGCTTTGGCGCGGTGTTGCGCGACTATGGGCGCTTTGGCCGTTTCATCGCCAATGGCGGGTGCGTAGAGGGCCGTGCCGTGCTGCCGCCGGGCTGGGTGGACGACATTCCCAACCTGCCCGGGGACTCGGCGTTGCTCGACGTCAAGCCCTATGCGGGAGGCCATGCCCTGGGCTATCACCGCCAGTGGTGGCTGCTGCCCCAGGGCGAGAAGGCCTTGCCGGCCCATGGTCCCGGGGCGTTCTCGGCCATAGGCGTGTTCGGCCAGTACCTCTACATCAACCGCGATGCCGACGTAGTGGCCGTGCTTTGGGGCTCGGCGTCGGCGCCCGAGATGCCCGCTTACGAGGGCGAGATACTCGCATTCCTGGGCGCGGCCGTGCAAGCCGCGGGCCAAGCGGGTTAACGGTCCTGGACCACCGGGCGCGGGCGCCCCATGCCACTGCCTTTCCTACCGGATGCGAACTTAGGTCAGCTATCTGGTACCCCCTTGACGACTTCCCAAGTGAAAGCCGTGGCGCCGCAGAGCCTTGCTGCAGGCGGCTCCAAGCCCGACTACCGCCCCGAAAGATTCCGTCCTTTTCGCAGAAGAACGCCACGGGCTTCATCTACTTTTCCTCTTGGGCCGACGCCCCTTCGGTCCAGCCCCACTACAGGACCTTCAACCCTGCTACGGACGTCTCCGCCCCTGTGCCCCGTATCGGTACTCTCATCCTTGCGGAGACTTTCCGCTTGGATTTATCCCTTCGCATCGGGACGATAGGTTCCCAAATTCCTTATCGAAGCCTGCATCAAAGTCACGCCACCTTTGTGCCGGCTGCCGATTAGGCCGTCAGCAGGCATCGCCCAAGCTTGTCCCGGAGCGTGCAATCCCCCCCCCAGACCCGCGCATTGCTCCGCCCGACCTGCCTCTCCAATCCGCAACGCAAAACGAATCCGCTCGCCGGCAATGCCGGTCATGTTGTCGTCACATCCGCCAAGTACATTTTCATTCGAACATAATTCTTGCGCGAATGAACAAATGAGCCTGAGCCGCCGTCAACGAGACATCCTCGACTGGTTGCACGAAGTCGACCAGCTGAGCACTGAGCAACTGGCCGGCCACTTCAACGTGAGCAGCCAAACGATCCGTCGCGACATCAACGATCTCGATGAACAAGGCCTGGTCAAGCGCGTGCACGGCGGACTGAGCCTGCCGACGAACCAGCACAATAAGAGTTTCCTGCAGCGAAGCAATGTCCAGATCGAACGCAAGCGCCGTATCGCGCAGGCGGCCGTCGGTCTCATGCAGGACGACGCGACGATCTTTCTTGGCTATGGCACGACGGTGGCGGAATTCGCGCGTGCCCTTCCTCCGGACCGGCCGCTACGCGTGGTGACGAACAACATCGATGCCGTACGGGCTTTGGCCGACAAACCTGGGATAGAGACCTGGGTGGCTGGCGGCAAGCTGCGGCCAGCCGACCGCGATGTGATGGGAAGCGCCACGCTCGACTTCCTGCGCAAGTTCCGCGCGCACTTCGCGATCTGCGGCGTGGGCGCCGTGAGCGCCGACGGCACGCTCTACGAATTCCAGCCGGACGAAGCCGAATTGACCCAGGTCCTCCTCACGCACAGCCATCGCAGGCTGCTGCTTGCCGACAGTAGCAAGTTTCTGCGCGAGGCGCCCTGCAGGGTGGCGACGCTCGAACAGGTCGATCACTTCTTCACCGATGCCGACGTCTCCGCCGAGCTGCAAGCGCTCTGCGAGCGCGCGGGCGTGGAGACGCACCTTTGCTAAATGCCATGGCATGCCGGAACGGGACCAACGACTCGCGTATCGGCAGGCCCGACGTACCCCGACATACCAGACGCGAACGCGCTCGCGCGGCGTCGAAAACAAACCCCATGAAGCGTACCGGCACAGTCTTTCCCTCGCAGCCGAGCCTGCTCTAGGTACGCCCCGTGGTTGTCGCAGTACTCGCCATTGCGGCCGCCCGAATGACCACGAAGCACATCGCAACGATTCTTGCTCGGACTGCAACTGACCATCTCATGACTAGACCAATCCCTACACATCAAGAAACAAGCCGATCCATGCTGGGCATTGGTGCGCTATGCATCGTGTTGTTGCTGGGTGGCTGCGGTGGCGACGACAACGCGACGACGCCAACCACTCCGGCCAACCCCGGCGGCACTACGCCAGCGGCCTGCACCACGGCGCACTGCGCGCCAGCGCCCTGACTGAGGCACACCAAGATTTTGTCCGAGCAACCCGCAATCCTTGATCCGGTATGACCTTCAATCCTTCCAAACGCAAGTTCCTGCGCTCCTCCCTTGGCACCGCTGCCGCTGCCGCGACGCTTTCCACCTTCCCTCCGAGCATCCGGCGCGCGCTAGCCATCGAGGCCAACAACGCCACCGGCACCATTCAGGACGTCAAGCACGTGGTGATGGTGATGCTCGAAAACCGCGCCTTCGACAGCTACTTCGGCACCTTCAAGGGCGTGCGCGGCTATGGCGACCGCCATCCCATTCCGCTGGCCAATGGTCGCAATGTCTTCTACCAGACCGATGCGCTCGGCAACACTGTCACCCCGTACCACCTCGACGTGGCGAAGGGCAACGCGCAACGCGCTGGCGGCACGCCGCACACGTGGCCCGATGCGCAGGCAGCGTGGGATCACGGCCGCATGAATAAGTGGCCGAGCGCCAAGACGCCACTGTCGATGTCGTACTTCGAGAATACCGAGGTGCCGTTCCACCGTGCCCTGGCAGATGCATTCACGCTGTGCGACGCCTATCACTGCTCGATGCACACCGGCACCATTCCGAACCGGCTTTTCTACTGGACTGGCACCAACGGCCCGAGCGGCTCCAACGTGGCGGCCATGGTGAACGAGTTCAATGGCGGCAACGATGTCGGGCCGTCCTCGCAGGGCTGGACGTGGACCACCTACGCCGATCGCCTGGAGGCAGCCGGCGTGCCCTGGAAGGTCTACCAAACCTTGAACGACAACTTCGGCTGCAACGAGTTGATGTGCTTCCGCCACTGGCGCGCCGCCATCGAGTCGATGCCAGTAGCGCGCCGTCCGGTAGCCCTCCCTGCCATCTCGCCCGCGTACGATCCCACAATCGACGACGCGCTCAGCCCGCTTGCAAAGGGGTTCGGCAACACGATGCCCGACGGGTTCCTGCAGACGTTCCGTGACGACGTGCAGAACGGCACGCTGCCCTCGGTGTCGTGGATCGTTGCGCCGTCCACCTACAGCGAACACCCCGGCCCCTCCAGCCCAGCGCAAGGCGGCTGGTACATCCAGCAAGTCCTGGACGCGCTCACCGCGAATCCGGACGTCTGGAGCAAGACCGTGCTGCTGATCAACTACGACGAGAACGACGGCTTCTTCGACCACCTGCCGCCGCCGTCGGCACCGTCGCGCAACCCCGATGGCACCTTGGCCGGCGCGAGCACGCTGTCAGACGCCGACATGGCCTTCGAGTACTTCAACTATACACCGGCGACTTCGAACCAGCTGACGATGGACGGCAAACCCTTCGGCCCCGGCCCGCGCGTGCCGCTTTGGGTGATCTCGCCGTGGAGCCGTGGCGGATGGGTCAACTCGCAGACGTTCGACCACACCTCCACGCTGCTCTTTCTGGAGAAGCGGTTTGGCGTGCGCGAGCCCCAGATCGGCGCGTATCGCCGCGCCGTTTGCGGCGACCTGACGTCCGCCTTCAACTTTGTGAATCCGAACAAGGAGCGCATTCCCACGCTGGCCGGCCGCACGACCAAGGTGGCGGTCGACACCCTGGTGAAGACACAAGCCGCCATGCCCGCGATTCCGGTGCCCGCGGCGGCGAGCTTGCCGGTGCAGGAAGCCGGCTCCCGCCCTTCCCGTGCGCTGCCTTACGAATTGCACACCACCGCGCGTACCGACGCCTCGGGGACCGTCACGCTGCTGTTTGCTAACAACAGCACGAATGGCGTTGGTGCCGTGTTCCACGTCTACGACAAGCTTCATCTCGACAGCATTCCGCGACGCTACGTAGTGGAAGCAGGCAAATCCCTCGACGGGCTCTGGAGTACTGCCGCCGACACGGGCAGGTACAACCTCTGGGTGCTCGGCCCGAATGGCTACCACCGCGAATTCATCGGCGATACGAAAGAGCAGTCCACCGCGGGCGGCGTGGAAGTCCAGGTCTGCTACGCGTTGTGCGATCCGCCGCAGGTGCAGGTCAAGCTGTATAACCGCGGCACCAAGGCGGCCAACTTCAGCGTCAGCGCAACGGCTTACCGGACCGATGGTCCGTGGTCCGCGCGTGTCGAGGTAGGTCAGGTCGGCGAGCTGAACTGGGCGGTGGGCGAAAGCGGCGGCTGGTATGACCTTGTAGTCAACTGCGACGCCGCGCCTGCGTTCCAGCGCAGGTTCGCTGGCCGAATCGAGAACGGCAAGGACTCGGTCTCGGACCCGGCGATGGGCCAAGCGGCCTGAGCGACCAGGCGAGCGACACCCCGGCACGTGGTCCCGGGGCATTTTCACACCGCTATTTACGCAGATCGAAGCGGTCGAGGTTCATCACCTTGACCCAGTCTGCGACGAAGTCCTTCACGAACCTGTCCGCTCCGTTCTCGCTTGCGTAGACTTCGCAGAGTGTCCTTAGCCGGGCATTTGAACCGAATACAAGATCCACGCGCGATCCGGTCCACTTCACCTGTCCTGTCTGGATCGCGTCCTTCGAACCACATTGCGCGAGCGCCTTTCAAGCCGTTCCGCCTTGGGGCCGGTGGTCAAAAATCCGGGCGCGGCGGTGGCCGCTCCCGGTGTTACGTCCAAAACCAAAGCCGCCACGCAGCCGACTTCGATCAGGCGGCAGCGTGGCGGCGTACAAATGCCTTGTACGCGTTCTTAGCGTGATCGGTCGGATGCCACATCTGGCCAATCGCACTTCAAACATCAGGAGATGCGGCTTCACGGGAAGCTGTTCAGCATGTTCCTGCCGGGCGACAATACAGATATCAGCGTCATCCAGTTGAAGCTGTTCACCCATAAAGAGATTTCGCGAAATGGACATTCCACGGATCTTCAACATCACTGAGAGCGCTCATCGCATCCATAACCCGATTACCCCCGAAAAGCTCGCCACGCTCGGTGCTGCTCTACGCCTGCAACCAGGGGCGCAAGTGCTCGATCTCGGCAGCGGTTCAGGGGAGATGCTATGTACCTGGGCACGCGATCATGGCGTTATCGGCACCGGCATCGACATGAGCCCACTGTTCACTGAGCAAGCGAAACGCCGTGCGGTAGAACTCGGCGTCGCCGATCAAGTCCGGTTCATCCATGGCGATGCCGCCGGCTATGTCTCTGACGAGAAAGCCTGTGTGGCGGCCTGTGTCGGTGCCACATGGATCGGCGGAGGAGTCGGCGGCACTATCGAGCTTTTGGCGCGCAGCCTGCGCGCCGGAGGGATCATCCTCATCGGTGAGCCCTACTGGCGGCAGTTTCCGCCGACGGAAGATGTGGCTAAGGGGTGCCTTGCCAACTCCATCTCCGACTTTCTCAAGCTTCCAGAACTGCTCGCGTCTTTCGGCCACCTTGGCTACGACGTCGTTGAAATGGTCCTGGCTGACCAGGACGGCTGGGACAGATACGAGGCGGCCAAATGGCTCACCATGCGCTGCTGGCTTGAAGCCAATTCCGATGACGAGTTCGCGAAAGAGGTTCGAGCCCAACTGGCCTCGGAACCCGAGCGCTACACTACCTACACACGTGAATACCTAGGCTGGGGTGTGTTCGCGCTGATGGCTCGGTGATGAGGACGGCTACGCAAGTGGAAGAAGGCCGAGAGCCGGACTGACGTCTTCGGTACGTCGCCTTTGCGTCAATAGCCTTGTCGTGGGGGCGCGGGAACCGCCCCCCCGCCCGTTAGGGGAAGGGTTATGGTCCCCCCCCCCCCCCTTGTGGTCCATTCGCGTGTTGGGGGGGGGGTTTACCGCCCCGACGCGCAGTTGCGTGAACTGGTGAGAAGCCACCCGAACGCCACGATCAGGGAGTTGGTCCAAGGCAAGGCATGGCCGAGATTCGCAACTATGCTCTGCAGCGCATAATTGCGATTATGCACAGTTCCCGGTTATGCGCAGTCCGTAGGGCATTAGGAATTGCAATGTCCGGCCTTCAACTGCTTGCGCCAGATCTGGCCCGAAACGGCCTCGCATAATCGGTTGTGCGTCCGAAATTCGGTCGGACGGCGTCCGAAATTCAGGCGGAAATAATGACCTTCAATGCCTTGGACTGCGCCGCATTGGCGAAGGTGTCATACGCTTGCATAATCTCCTCAAGGCGGAACCGGTGCGTAATCAGTTGAGCCGGATCCAGCTTCTTGGCCGCCACGGTCTTGAGCAGCATTCCCGTCGTCTGGGTGTCCACCAGCCGCGTTGTGATAGAGATGTTCTGCATCCACAACGTTTCGAGATGGAGGTCCACTTTGCTGCCATGTACACCCACGTTGGCAATCACTCCACCGGGCGCAACGATGTCCTGGCAAACCTGAAAGGTTGCCGGGATCCCGACAGCTTCGATGGCCGTGTCCACGCCCAATCCGTCGGTCAGGAGCCGCACCGCCTCGGCGGCCAGTTCGCGGCCACTGTTGATCGTATCGGTAGCACCGAAACGCAGGGCTACCTCGAGGCGGCTATCGTCCAGATCAATCACGATAATGCGCGCGGGCGAATAGAACTGCGCCGTCAGCAGCGCAGCCAGCCCGACCGGGCCAGCCCCCACGATCGCGACGGTCCCGCCAGGGGCGACTTTCCCATTAAGCACGCCGCACTCGAACCCGGTAGGCAGAATATCGCTGAGCATCACCAATGAGGCTTCGTCCTGTCCGGGCGGAATGCGGTACAGGCTGGTGTCCGCGTGAGGGATGCGAACATACTCGGCCTGCGTGCCGTTGATGGTGTGGCCCAGCAGCCAGCCTCCGGTGGTGCAGTGCGAATACATGGCGCGGCGGCAGTAGTCACACTTTCCGCAACTGCTGATGCAGGAGATCAGCACACGATCGCCCGCCCTGAAGCTGGACACGCCCGCCCCGACCGATTCGATCACGCCTACACCTTCGTGACCCAGAACCGTACCGGGTTCGCAGGTCGGGACATCCCCCTTCAGGATATGTAGATCCGAGCCGCAAATCGTCGTGTGGGTGACTTTCACCACAGCGTCGGTGGGTTCCATGACCTCAGGCATTGGAACGTCCTTGACCGATTTCTTGCCCGGGCCACCATACACAAGAGCCTTCATGTCTTTCTCTCCTTTTTTGCTTTGCAAGCCGGTAAATACCGGTTGCCTTCGTTCGCCACGAACCAGGCAGCAGGTCCAGGATGGACTCGCAGGCAAAAGCGAGTACACAGCGCCGTCGATGCCAGCTCGAATGCCACAGATCCCGTACATGCAGCCAGATACCGACTCGATTGCCTCTTGCCGGAATCAAATCACTTCGAATCAGAATATCCTGAGCACCGATCAAGATGCCTTTGCTGTTTCAGCAAATATCGTGCCACGCAATCTTGATGGTGGTGCTAGAGGCGGAATGCCCCCTGGGCACGTGGCCTACCGTCCTAAAATGCTACGCGGCATCGGACAATTCGTCCGAATTCAAGTCGCCGTCCGGGCTGGTAGCCATCTCATGAAAAAGTGGGGTCGCATCAGTGGCAGGGGGAAGCAATCTCTATGCGGATCTGATGTAAGCGCGAAATTGAACCCACCTGGCATTTTCGGCTGAGAGTGGGCAGGCTTGCGTCCGCTACCACTATTTGCGGACGCAAGCATGATGGACAACGAATATGAGGTTCCGCCGCTGAGGGTGATCCGTGTTCGCTCCAACGGAAAGCGCGACTTTGACCCGAGGGATAAGCGCCAACTGGTCGAGGCGTGTCTGCGGCCCGGCGTATCGGTATCCGGGATGGCGCTCAACCATTCCAGCACCCGTCTCTGGCACCAGCGTTACCGAGGGCGGGGCTACCCAACGGCGCGACGGTCGAACTTGAATGCGGCGGGCAGGACGTTGCGCATGTGAAGGCGATGATCGAAGCGTTGGGAGCGCGTTGATGTTCCGTTTCGAACAGCGTCGGGCGGCGCCGTGGTCGACAAAGGCAACCCGCCGCCCGCCCGTGCACAACTCGCGCGACCCTCCCAACAGGAGCAAACATTGTCAATGTCAAATTCAACCGAGTAACTGTCTATCAATGCGGGGTAATCCCACACCTCCTAGCGTGGTTTGATGCTACTCTTTCTGCGCGATCATACGAGCCGTCGCTCTCGTTACCAGAGAGTCCTCCGACATGGTCAGCGGTTGCAGCGGGGCGAACGCGATCCGCTGCGCTTCCTTTTGCGGCACTCCAAGCGCGCTGAGCAGCGTCGCGACGGCATACTCCGGATAGTCATCGGCGGTTCCGCCAGCTTCCAGCCTGGCAATCGCCATTAGGGCCTGGCCGCCGATCAGGTCAAGCGCCACCTCGATCGGCACGCGATGGAAGCGCCGGGAAGCAAAACCCGCTTCCAGATGCTGCGGCACGTATTCGTAGAGCAGATTGTTCGGACTCGCCAGATGTAGGCCCGTGCGGACAATGAAACGCGCGAACAGGGGAAATGCGCGCGCCTTGTACAGGTAGAGCCGCACGCCGGTCGCGATCCGGACCGCGGGATCCTCGTACGCGCTGACCGCCTGCTCAATGGCGTTGATGAGCTCATTGCTGAGCTCTTCCGCGACGGCGATCAGCAACTCGTCATTGGTCCGGAAGTAGTTGTAGAAGGTGCCTTGCGAGACGCCAGCCGCCGCGATCACATCCTGGATCACGCTGGCACCCACGCCTTTCTCTGCAAATACCGCCAGCGCGCATTCTGCCAGGCGCGCCCGCATGCGCTCCCGTCGCTCTGCCGCTACGCGGGTTCGATGGTCAACCTTGCCTGCTTGCTTCATCGCTGCTTTGCGTCGTGTTCGTCGCCGCCATTTTAATCCCACCTAGGGAAAACGAGAATCTTGTCATAATGACAATAGTCTCAGTATGATGGGCGCATATCAGTTCGAGGGAGTGCGCGATGAATCTTGCCGACCTGCAGATTCCGTTAACCAGCAATACCGTCCGCATAGGCGGCAAGAACATCTTCTATGCCGAGGCTGGCGCCGGTGCGCCGTTGTTGATGTTGCATGGCGGGGGCCCCGGGGCCTCGGGGGTGCCGAACTACGAGCGCAATATCGCGGCGCTGGCGCGTCATTTCCGGGTGATCGTGCCCGACATGCCGGGCTACGGCCGCTCCACCAAGGGGCTCAGCCGCACCGACCCCTTCGGCGACTGCGCCAGCGCGATGCTGGGCCTGCTGGACTATCTGGAGGTTGACCGCGCCTGCGTGGTCGGCAACTCGCTGGGCGGGGCCTGCGCCTTGCGCATGGCGCTGGACCGCCCGCAACGGGTCGCGGGCCTGGTGCTGATGGGGCCGGGCGGGATCGATACCACGCGCAGCCTGCCGACGGCGGGGCTGAAGTGCCTGCTCGACTACTACAGCGGCGCAGGCCCGAGCAAGGAGAAGCTCAGCACCTTTATCCGCCAGTACCTGGTGTTCGACGGCGCGCGGGTGCCGCAGTCAGTGATCGAAGGGCGATTCCTGGCCAGCCTGGACCCCGAGGTGGTGGCCATGCCGCCGCTTGTGCGGCCCAAAGGCCTGCCGAAATTCCGGCTGATCGACTTCACGCGCGATCCGCGCCTATCCACGTTGCAGGCCCCGACGCTGGTGCTGTGGGGCACGGAAGACCTCGTCAACCGGCCCAGCGGCGCGCAGTCCTTGCAGAAGCGCATGCCCAACTGCGACACATACTTGTTCAGCCGCACTGGCCACTGGGTGCAATGGGAGCGAGCGGAGGAATTCAACGCCGCGGTGACGGCGTTCGCCAACAAGCGGATGGAGGCAGTGCAATGAGCGCCGCGGCATCCATCATCGTCGTGGGCGCTGGCCCGGTGGGCATGTGCGCCGCGATCGAGGCGGCGCGCCGCGACATCGATGTACTGGTCGTCGAGGCCAAGTCCGCCGACAAGGCGGCCGATGCCAGGTGCAATGCCGTGGCGTCGCGCATGCTCGAGACCCTGTGCCGCTTCGGCATTGCCGACCAGGTGCGCGCGGCGGGGCTGCAGGATGACTATGCCACGGTCGTCATGTACGCGACCAGCCTTGCCGGTCCAGAGCTTACGTGCATCGAACTGCCGTCACGCAATGAGCGCGCCACGGAGCGCTTCCCGGATGCGCGCTGGCGCACGCCCGAGCCCTTCGTGCGGGTCAGCCAGTTGTACTCCAAGCAGGAGGGCCTGTTCGCATGAAGACGACATTGTTTGGCCGCGTGCGGCTTGGCTATGTGATCGTTGAATCCAGCCGGCTGGCCGAGTGGAAGCGTTTTGCCGCTGACGGGCTGGGGCTGCACATCGATGAGGTCTCGGCTGACACGCTGGCGCTGCGTGTGGACGATCGCACCCGCCGTCTGGTGGTGCAGCGTGGCCCGGCGGAGGACGTCGTGGCGCTAGGCTGGGAGCTCGACGACGACGCGGCGCTGCACCTTGCGCTGGCGCGCGTGCGCGACAGCGGCGTCTCGGCGCAGCTTCACCGTGGCGACGAGGCGGCGGCGCGCGGCGTTTCGGAGTACTGGTCGTTCACCGGACCCAAGCGCACCTCGGTCGAACTGTTCACCACGCCCGTCATGACCGAACGCCCGCTGCGGATGAGGGCGAGCGGCTTTCTCACCGGTGCCGGCGGTCTGGGCCACGTCGCCATCAGCACCCGGGAGCCGGAGTCAATGAAAGGGTTCTGGGAAAGGATTTTCGATGCGCGCGTCTCCGACTCTATCGAGGACCGCCTGAGCGGCGTCGATCTCGATCTCACCTTCCTGCGGCTGAACGAGCGGCACCATACCGTCGCCATCGTATCCACGCGGGGTATACGCCTGAACCCGTTGCGTACCAGCATCCATCACATGAACCTGCAGGTGGCTAGCCTGGATGACGTGGTCGACGGCTATCGCCGCTGCCGTGAACTGGGTTACCCGATTGCAAATGCCATCGGCCAGCATCCCAATGATCGTGAACTGTCGTTCTATGTGGAGACGCCCAGCGGCTTCGAGATGGAAATCGGCTGGAACCCGATCGTGGTGACCGAAGAGGCCGAACGGCACTGGCGCCAGGCAACCTATCGCGGCATCAGCCTGTGGGGCCACTACCCCGAAAACCTGACGCTCGGCGTGTCGGCACGCCGCTTCGGGCGCGGCTTGCTGTCGCTG
The DNA here is from genome assembly GCF_057798855.1 of Cupriavidus sp. 96C5-1. NCBI lineage: Bacteria > Pseudomonadati > Pseudomonadota > Betaproteobacteria > Burkholderiales > Burkholderiaceae > Cupriavidus > Cupriavidus sp. 96C5-1. The sequence continues at coordinate 23,481 of NZ_JBYOJU010000063.1, forward strand.
ACGCGCGGTGAATTTACAGTGGGAGCGAAGCCATGAGCGCGCGGCAAGCGGAAGTCGACGTCGTCATCGCCGGCCTCGGTCCAACAGGTCTGGTGCTAGCGCATACCCTCGGCATGCGCGGCGTGTCGGTGCTGGTGCTGGAGCGCGAGCCGCAGTTCTACGGCAACGCGCGGGCCGTCTACACCGACGGCGAGTGCATGCGCATCTTCCAGTCCTTCGGCATGGCCGACCGGCTGCTGCGCGACATGCTGGAAGACGTCCCGGTGCAGATGATGCTGCCCGACGGTTCGTGCCTCGCCACGCTAAAGAGCGGCGACCGGCAATATGGCTGGGCGGAGAGCCACTTCTTCTACCAGCCGTTCCTGGAAACCGCGCTAGCCGATAACCTGTCGAACTATCCGACCGTCACTATCCTGCGCGGGCGCGAAGTCGTCGGGTTCGAGCAGGACGATGCGGGCGTGGATATCCGCCACATCGCCGCTGCAAGCAGCGGCTACGGCCAGGCGCCGGAGGCGGGTGGCCAGGGCCTGCACGCGTTCGAGGCCAGCGTTCGCGCACGCTATTTCGCCGGGGCCGATGGCGGACGCAGCGTGGTGCGCACCCAGCTTGGCATCAAGATGACGGGACGGTCCTTCCCCAATCCGTGGCTGGTGGTCGATATCAAGGCCAGGCATGGGATCGAAGGGCTGCGGCACGTGCCGTATTTCGCTTTCGTCTGCGATCCGGAATGCCCGACGGTGAACTGCGTGCAGCCGAAGGGCCATCACCGCTTCGAGTTCATGCTCGCTCCCGGCCAGACCAAAGAGCAGATGGAGGATCCGGCGACCGTGCGCCGCTACCTCTCCCGGTACGTCGACGTCGACCGTTTCGAGATCCTGCGCAAGCTGGTCTACACCTTCAATGCGCTCGTGGCGGAGCGCTGGCGCGATCGTCGCGTATTCCTGGCGGGCGATGCCGCACACATGATGCCTCAGTTCATCGGGCAGGGCATGAACGCCGGCGTGCGCGATGCCTATAACCTGGGCTGGAAGCTGCACGCCGTGCTGAGCGGAGCGGCGTCGGACAGCTTGCTCGATACCTATGAGCGCGAGCGCCGGCCCCACGCCACGGCGATGATCCGCGAGGCTGTGCGGGTGAAGGACTTTGTCTCGGTCTCCAATCCGGCGCTCGCAATGCTGCGCAACGGGCTATCGCGCGCCCTGACGCGGCTGCCTGCGATCGGGCCGTTCATCACCCGCGGCGACTTCATCCCGAGGCCGGTCTATCGACGCGGCGCCTACCTCGGCCTGCCGCGTCGCCGCTGGTCAGGGCGCGAGGGGACGCTGATGCCGCAGCCGATGGTGCGCGCCTCCGACGGCTGCCGCTATCGGCTGGATGACGTGCTGGGCGCAGGGTTCGTGCTGCTGGGGGCCGGTGTCGACCCGAGAGCGCTGCTGGATGCCGAAGCGCGCACGTGGTGTGACCGTATCGGCATACGCCATGCCGTGATCTATCCCTGGGGCGAGCGGCCATATGGTGCCAGCGAGCAGTGCTGGCCGACGGACCTGATCGAACTGGAAGATGTTTCCGGCGACTGGTACCGGTGGCTGAAGCGCGCCGGCGCCCGCCATGGCAGCGTGGCGATCCTGCGTCCGGACCGGTTCGTTTTCGGCGTCGTGCCAGGGCGCCGCCTTGACGAGGCCACCACGAAGCTGCGCGAACTGCTGGGTACGTCCGATACCTCCGTGCAGCCGGTGCTGCCCGATCGCGCTGCTTCCCGCATCAAACCATCCGTCCAGAGCAAGGAGGGCGCTTGAACGCGATCGAAGCTATCCAAGACGCGTCGCTGACGCTGCGCGAAGCCAGGGCGACCCGTGTCCCTGTATCCCCAGTCTCCGTGTCGCACCAGCTTGAGGGGCTTGAGGTTGCCTACCAGGTTGCGGAGTTGAATACCCTCGCGCGGCTGGAGTCCGGGCGCAGCATCGTCGGCAAGAAGATCGGCCTGACCTCGACAGCTGTGCAGCAGCAGCTAGGCGTCGACCAGCCGGACTTTGGCGTGCTGTTCGACGACATGGAGTTTCTCGACGGTGCCGAGATTCCAAGCGCGCGCCTGATCCAGCCGAAGATCGAGGCCGAGGTCGCGTTCGTGGTGGGTCGGGACCTGTCCACGCAATCACCCACCTACGCTGAATTCCTGAACTGCCTGGCCTACGCGCTGCCGGCGCTGGAGATCGTCGACAGCGCGATCGCGGATTGGAAGATCAGCCTGTTCGACTCGGTGGCGGACAATGCCTCTTCCGGGCTGTATGTGCTCGGCGACCAGCCGGTGCCCATCGGCGCGCTGGCGCTGGCTGACCTGGGCATGGCCATGACCCGGCAGGGCGCGACGGTTTCTGTGGGCGCCGGCTCCGCCTGCCTGGGCCATCCGTTGCGGGCGACCTACTGGCTGGCCCGTTTGATGAGTGAACGCGGCCAGGGCCTCCGGGCAGGGGAGGTGATCCTGTCCGGCGCACTCGGCCCCATGGTGCCTGTGAAGGCCGGCGACCTGATCCAGGCCCGTATTGCGGCGCTGGGCAACGTGAACTGCCGCATGGGCTGACCGCCCCGGAACAACGCTTATGACACAACGCAAACTGGAGGCCGCCATTATTGGCAGCGGCAATATCTGCACGGACCCGCAGCCCGGTCCATCGGACTGGTGCTAACCGTGATGGAGTTCCGTGCCGGTAGCGATGGGGTAAAGGGCTCGCTGGGGATTCTGCGCGGCCTCTTAGGGCTGACCCTGTCGATGATCCAGGACTGTGAATCCGGGCCGGGTTTCATGGTCTGCAGCGGCGACATCACCTCCAACACCAGTCAAGTTTGCAGCGTTGATGTCCTATGGCCTGACCGTCAACGTCCTGCAGGAGGTGTTGCCGCTCGCTCGTATGCTGGCTGCCAACTCGATCCGGCGCCAGGTCACCGCGCCCGGTCGCCGGCTGGAAGCGGAACAGGCTACCGATGCCCGGCAGCGGGTGGAGATGGCGGCGAGCATTCGTTCGCCCGACATCCCGGAGCCCAGTCCAGTGCGCGCGATTGGCGTCGACGGCGACTACCTTCGGCTGACGGGCCGCAAGCGCCACCAGGACGGTTGGTTTGAAGTGATTGTCGGCAAGTCCACGCGGGATCAGGGTGCCGGCCACAGTTTTGCCTACGTGCACAAGCTGGAGAATCGGCGGGCCGATCGCATGTTGAATTTCCTCCTGCGAGAAGGTGTGCAACCGGATCAACCGGTTACCTTTCTCTCGGCCGGCGGGGATACCGTACGGTCTGCCCAGTTCGGCTTTGGTGATCGCCTCGATTGGTTTCACATCGCCATGCGGGTACGGAACCTCGAACAGATGATCAAGAGCCGGCCAGCACACTGCGATGGCCCGAGCAATGCGATATTGATCAAGGTTGAACGATGGTATCCCTCCATCGCCACAGCAGAAAACCACCGCATTGCCGTCTAGTCAGCCCTCGCTTTGGCGCGCTCTCCTAATCGGGGTGATCGTACTCTCCGTGCAAAACATAGCGGTAGCAAGGCGTAGAGCCGCCTGTAGCGAGGTTTTTCGGCGCAACGCGTTTCGCGCGATCGGAGTATTTATAAGCCCTTGATAGATAATCACTTTCCGGGGCAAACCGCCAGAAAATGCACGGATAGTACGCCCACCCCATCCTGGCCTAGGCCTGTAGAAGGGAACCTGACGACGGTGACGCCGCCGGCAGATATTGAGGTCGGTTGAATCTCGAGATATCACTTCGTGACGACGCAGCAGGTTACCGTTCCCAGGTTGTGGACCGATAGCTCTTTGGGGGGAGCGGTTGTCGCGCATTGGCCAATCCCTATCTTCGGCGCACGGTATCGAGCCATGTCTCCCAGGAAATATCGCGCAGATCCGCAGGGGCGCCCACCACATCCTGGTAGCATCAGGCCAGCCGTCTTCATGCCCATGTCTGCGATATGGCGCTCCAGCATTCCTGGATCGTGCTGCGTCCCTTCCAATCGTGGACAAAGAACACGGCCTTGGATTGGGCGGTGTTTTTAGCTTCTTGATCCATCATTAGCAGTCCCGGAAAGCTCTTCTCGCTCACTCCCTAACGGAATGGGATCTGGTGCAAGGTCCTTTTCCATAAGGCCACCGCCCAGCGCCTTGTACAGCGCAACTGCGTTGCTGAACTCCCCTCGTCGCAGGTCCAGCAACGCCTGCTGAATCGCATACAGCTGGCGCTGAGAATCCAGCAACTCCAGTCTTCCCTCGACGCCCGCGCGGTAGCGCAGACTGGAGAGACGGACGCGGCGTTCGGCACTGGAGACCGCTCGGGTTTGCGCTTCGATCTGGCGGCCAAAGGTTGAGCGTCCCGCGAGACCATCGGCTACTTCTCGGAACGCAGCCTGGATGGCCCGTTCGTACCCGGCAATCGCACTGGACTTGCGCACCTCGGCCAGACGCAGTTCGGAGCGTAGCCTGCCGCCCCGGAATAACGGCAAGGTGATCTGGGGTGCAAAGGCCCATACGCGATGTGGGCCATCGAACAGGCCGCTCATGGCGGGGCTGGCGAAGCCCAGGGACGTGGTCAGTGACACGCGTGGGAAGAATGCTGCGCGCGCAGCACCGATGTCGGAATTGGCTGCCACCAGGTTTTGCTCGGCCTGGAGAATGTCCGGGCGGCGAAACAACAGATCGGACGGCAAGCCTGCCGGCAATTGGGTCACGACTGGCTGCTCTTCCAGAGACAGGGGGGCAGGCAGGTTCGTCGGCAACTCGGTACCAACCAGGAGCCGTAACGCGTTGCGAGCTTGTGCCAGCGCACGCGTGCGCGCCTCCAGATCGGCCTCAGCACTGGCGACCTGGCCTTCGGCCTGGGCGACGTCCAGGCCGCTGTTCTGGTTGGCCTCTTTCAACCGACGCGCCAGGTCGAGCGATTGCCGCCAGTCGGCCAGTGTGTGCTGGGCCAATTGTTGCTGTTCCTGCGCCAGCCGCTCTGCAAAGTAGGCATCCGCCACCGCGCCTACCAGCGAGATTTGCGCCGCCCGGCGCCCATGGTCGCTCGCCACGTAGCGGGCGAAGGCGGCATCGGACAGCGAGCGCACACGACCGAACAGGTCGATCTCGAACGCGTTCAGCCCCAGGTTGACACTGTACTGATCCTGAGTGGCCGCAGGCATGGCCGGGATGGCCCTGGCATTGGCGGCGGTACGCTGGCGCGTGGCGCTTCCGGTGGCGTCAATACCGGGCAGCCGCGCAGCGCGCTGGACGCCGTATTCGGCCTGAACAGCCTCGACATTCAGCGCAGCCAGGCGCAGGTCGCGGTTGTTGGCAAGTGCCAGTTCGATCAAGCGCTGCAGCCGCCGGTCGCCGAACATTGTGCGCCAGCCCAGGTCGGCTGCATCGCCTCGTGTCGCGGGGCTGTCCGCTGCCGGGAACGTCGCAGGCACCGGCAGCACGGGCTTGACCAGCGCGGGGGTCAGCGAGCAGGCTGACAGGGCGAGAACAAGCGGAAGAATGAGTAGTCGCATGGAATTAGCCCTCTTGTTCTTGATGGGGCGCAGGAGTCGTCTGGCGGGATGCGCGCCATGCCTCGAAGCGCTCCTGCATGCCCATCACGAACACAAAGAAGACAGGGACGAAGAAGACAGCCAATACAGTCGCACTGACCATGCCGCCGAACACACCGGTGCCGATGGCGCGCTGGGTTTCGGCGCTGGCGCCCATGGCGATCATCAGCGGCACTACGCCCAGGCCGAAAGCCAGTGAGGTCATCAGGATCGGGCGCAGGCGTAGCCGAGCGGCTTCAACCGCCGACTCCACCAGGCCCTTGCCCTGTTCGCGCAGTTGCTTGGCGAACTCGACGATCAGGATGGCGTTCTTGGCCGACAGGCCAATCACGGTGATCATGCCGACCTTGAAGAACACATCGTTGGGCATGCCGCGCATCAGCACCGCCAGCACTGCGCCAAGCAGGCCGAGGGGAACCACCAGCATGACCGACAGTGGAATGGCCCAGCTCTCATACAGCGCGGCGAGCACCAGGAACACCACCAGCATTGACAGCGCCATCAGTACCGGCGCCTGATCGGCCGACTGGCGCTCCTGCAGTGACTGGCCTGTCCAGGCGATGGCAAAACCGGCCGGCAACTGTGCGGCCAGGCGCTCCATTTCAGCCATGGCGGCACCGCTGGAGGTTCCGGGCGCGGCGTTGCCGGAGATGCGCGCGGCGGGGAAGCCCAGGAAGCGCACGAGCTGAAGCGGTGTCTCGCTCCAGGCCGGCCTGACCACTTCAGACAACGGCACCATGCCGCCGCTGGCGTTGCGCACGTACAGCTTGAGCACGTCGTCGATCTGCATGCGTGCTGGCGCATCGGACTGGATGATGACCTGCTGCATACGACCGGCGTTGGGAAAGTCGTTGACGTACAGCGAACCCATAGCCGTGGACAGCGTTTCGCTGATGCTGGTAAACGCGACGCCCAACGCTTCTGCCTTCTGTCGGTCGATGTCCAGACGGATACTGGTTCCGGCCGGGAGGCCATCGGGGTAAACGCCGCTGACGACTTTGCTCTGCGCCGCGAGTTCCAGCAGCTTGGTCTCGGCGGCCTTGAGCGCCGCATAGCCCTGGTTAGCGCGATCCTGCAGGCGCAACGTGAAGCCGGAACTGGTGCCCAGCTCGTCGATGGCAGGCGGCAGCAGGGTCATGACCGTGCCTTCCGTTGTGCTGGCCATGGCTTGCTGGGCCAGATTTACTTCGTCCTGGGCCGTAGCGCCGTTGCGCTCTTCCCAATCCTTCAACATGGCGAAGCCTATCGCTGCGTTTGGACCGGAGCCCGAGAAGCCGAAGCCGACGATGGTCATGTTGGACTGGATAGACGGGCGGGAGGCCACGTGCTGCTCAAATGCCTTGACCACATCCAACGTGCGCTCAGCCGTGGCATCTGCGGGAAGCTGAATGGCAGTCATGAAGTAGCCCTGGTCCTCCTCAGGCAGGAAGGACGATGGCAGTTGCCTGAAAGCCAGAACCAGGATTGCCGCAATGGCGGCGAACACCAGCATCACGCGGCCTGTGCGCGTCACCAGCCTGCTGACGCGCGACTCATAGCCTTGCGTCATCCGGTTGAAACGCCGGTTGAACCAGCCGAAGAAGCCTCGCTTCTCGTGGTGCCCGGGGGCGACCGGTTTGAGCAGCGTCGCGCACAGCGCGGGTGTCAGGGTGAGCGCAAGGAAAGCCGAGAACAGGATGGACACCGCCATCGACAGTGTGAACTGCTGGTAGATCACGCCTACCGAGCCGCTGGCCAGCGCCATCGGGATGAATACCGCCGTCAACACCAGCGTGATGCCGATGACCGCGCCGGTGATCTCCTTCATGGCCTTGGCCGTGGCGTCCTTGGGCGACAGGCCTTCATGTGCCATGAGTCGTTCGACGTTCTCCACCACTACGATGGCGTCGTCCACGATGATGCCGATGGCCAGCACCATGCCGAACATGGTCAGGACGTTGATTGAGAAGCCCGACAGCAACATGACGCTGAAGGTGCCGAGCAATGCAATCGGTGCCACGATGGCCGGGATGAGCGTATAGCGCACGTTCTGAAGGAACAGATACATGACCAGGAACACCAGCACCATCGCCTCGATCAGTGTATGGATGACCTTTTCGATTGATATCTTGACGAAGGGTGCGGTGTTGAAGGGAATCGAGTAGCTCATGCCCGCTGGCATGGTCTTGCTCAGTTCAGCCATGCGCGCCTGCACGCTTTCGGCGGTCCTGACGGCATTGGCACCCGGCGCAAGCTGCACGGCCGCGGAAGTAGCGGTCTTGCCGTTCTCGCGGTTGATAAAGCCATAGGACTGCGCGCCGAGTTCGACCCGCGCCACGTCGCCAAGCACAACCTTGGAGCCGTTGGCGTTGGCCCGCAGCACGATGCCCGCGAACTGCTCGGGGTTGGTGAGCTGGCCCTGCACCGTCAATGGCACCGTCACGCGCTGGCCCGGCAATGCCGGCGACGCTCCGACGCTCCCCGGCGCGATCTGGACGTTTTGCTGACTGATCGCCGACGAAAGATCGTTCATCGTCAGGCCGTAGGAAATCAGCTTGGCAGGATCCACCCAGATCCGCATCGCCTGCTCGGCACCGAACAACTGCACGCGTCCTACGCCCTCGATGCGGCGCAACTCCTCGACGATATTGCGCGCAATGTAGTCGCTGAGCGCGGTTTCGTCAAAGCGGCCGTCGTCGGACTTCAGTCCGATAATCATCAGGAAGCCGGACGATGCCGACTCCACTGTCAGTCCGTTCTGGCGCACCATTTGCGGGAGGCGCGGTTCGATGGCCTTGAGCTTGTTCTGCACATCGACCTGTGCCAGGGCCGGGTCAGTACCCGGCTTGAAGGTGGCGACGACCGATGCCGAGCCAGAGGTGTCTGCCGAGGACTCGAAGTAAAGCAGGTTCTTGACGCTGGACAGCTCCCGCTCGATGAGGCTGAGCACCCCATCGTTCATGGTCTGCGGCGTGGCACCTGGGTAGGTAGCGGAGATATTCACGGTCGGCGGTGCGACCGATGGATAGCGCGCGATGGGCAGCTTTGGGATGGCGATCAAGCCCAGCAGGATGGTGAACAGTGCGACGACCCAGGCAAAGACCGGGCGCTGGATGAAGAATTGGGGCATGGCTGTGCGCTTCCGACCGTTCAGAGCAAAGACGCGGCAGCAGCAGGCCTAGGCGCCTGCCGCGCGTGCACTGTCACTTCAATGCCGTCGGACAGGCGCGCCATCCCTTCGACTACGACGTTCTGCCCGGCGGAAAGGCCGGACAGTATGTGATAGCGCCGGCTCACCAGTTCGCCCAGTTCGACGGAGGTGAGGTGCGCCCGGTTCTTGGAATCGAGGGTCCAGACCTGCGGTCGGCTGCCGTTTCGCACAACCGCCTGCTGCGGCACCGTCAGCGCATCGGCATAGCTGGCGCGCGGCACTCGCGCGCGCACGAACATGCCCGGCAGCAGCAGACGTTGCGGGTTGTCCACCAGCACGCGCAACAGCACGTCACCGGTACCGGCATCGACGTTGATGCCCGAGAACAGGATGCGTCCGGTGACGTCATACGCCTCGCCATCGCCGCGCAACACTGCCACCGGCAGGCCATCGCTGGCGCTTGCCTGTCGCGTTGCCAGCGCTTGACGCAGCGATTCGAGCGATGAGGCCGGGCGACGCACGTCGACATAGACCTGGTCGACCTGATGGATGCGCGCCATCGGATTGCCGTCGCCGCTGCTGACCAGCGCGCCCTCGGTTACCAGCGCCTGGTCGATGCGTCCGGCAATGGGCGCTTCCACCGTGGCGAACTTCAGGTCCAGTTGCCGGCGCGCCAGCGTGGCACGGGCCTGTGCCACGTCGGCGGCGGCCTGGTCGCGCAGAGAGACTGCGTCGTCGTAGACCTGGCGGCTGACCGCATCGGCTTCTACCAGGGACTGCAGCCGCTTGGTTTGCACCTGGGCGCGCGCCAGCGCGGCCTCGGCCCGCCGCAGGGCGGCGGCGGTCGTGTCCATTTCGGCCTTGAAGGGGGCGGGGTTGATCTGAAACAGCGGCTGGCCGGCCTTCACCTCGGTGCCCTGTTCGAACAGACGGCGCTGCACGATGCCGCTGACCTGCGGCCGGATCTCGGCAATGCGCACCGCGGAGACGCGTCCTGGCAGATCCTCGCTCAGTTCCAGGCGGGACGCCTTAACAGTCGTGACAGAAACCAGCGGCGACGGCGGCGCGCCCTCCGGTTCGGCCTGACCGCAGCCTGCCAGCATCAGGGCCGCAAGCGCAATCAAGCCGCCATGGCGGCACAGTCGTTCGATCTTCATGTTGAATTCCTTCAGGCGCAGGCAGCCCTCTGCCCACAAAGAGGAACGAGAGTTTGCTTTGACCCGATGGCGTTTCGGCTGAGATAATGTGGAGATTCGATGGAGGCGGGAAGAAAATGACTGCCAGGCTTGAAAGAAACTCACACTGGGACGTTCTGAGGGAATCCGAATTTCTGGTGCTCATCGCCGAGGACGAGTCCGAGATCGCTGAAATTCTCGCGGCATACCTGGCGCGCGGCGGCTTGCGCACCATGCATGCCGCGGACGGCCAGCGGGCGCTCGAACTACATCAGACGCTCAAGCCCGACCTGGTGCTGCTAGACGTGCAGATGCCGCGCCTGGACGGCTGGCAGGTGCTCTCCGAGATCCGCCACCGTGGCGACACGCCCGTTATCATGCTGACGGCACTGGACCAGGACATCGACAAGCTGATGGGACTGCGCATTGGCGCCGACGACTATGTTGTCAAGCCGTTCAATCCGGCCGAAGTGGTGGCCAGGACGCAAGCGGTGCTGCGCCGCTCCGTGACGCGCGGCGATCGCCGGAATCGGCGGGTCCTGCGCGTGGCCCCATTCCAGATCGACCTGGAGAACCATGAAGCCAGCTTGCATGTGGCAGGCCAGCGCCAGCCGCTGGCGCTTACGCTAACCGAATTCAAGCTGCTCGCCCATCTGGCGGGCGCGCCCAAACGGGTGTTCAGCCGCACCGAACTGCTGGCCGCCTGCCTGCCGGAGGGGGATGCCATGGAACGCACGGTGGACAGCCACGTCAGTAAGCTGCGCAAGAAGCTGGAGGACCTCGGCGTCCAGGGAATCCCCGTTGGCGTGCGCGGCGTCGGCTACAAGCTCCAGAGCGGCGAATGAAACTGGTCGGACTGAGCCGCCAGATCGTGCTGTCCATGATGGCGATCGCGCTGGGCGTCACGTTGCTCGTCATTCTGACGTCGTACGCGTTCTACTTTCTATGGAGGATCTATTGGCCCGAGCAAGCATGCGAAGACAGCTGGATACCCACAGGGCCGGAGTGGGTGTGGATGATCGGCGCCACGATCTGCGGTCTGGCGCTGGCCGTCGTCGTGGCTGTCAATCTGTCGCGGCGCATCCTGGTGCCGCTGAACTCGGTGGCGGACAGCATCCGCCGCATGGCGCAGGGCGATCTGGACGCTCGCGCCGTGGCGGGCGACCGCTCGCTGGGCGAAGCCTCCCAGCTGGCTGACGACTTCAATGCGCTGGCGAATCAGTTGCAGCGCGTGACCGAGGAACAGGCGTTCTGGAACGCCGCGATCGCCCACGAACTGCGCACACCCGTGACCATCCTGCGCGGCCGCCTGCAAGGATTGGCCGAAGGCGTTTTCATGCCCGACGAATCACAGTTCCGCAGCCTGCTGGCCCAGGTCGAGAGCCTGGGGCGACTGATCGAGGACCTGCGGGTGGTGAGCCTGGCGGAAAGCGGCCATCTGCATCTGCAGGTGCGTGAGGCCAATCTTGCCGCCGAAGCCAACACCGTGGTGGACATGGTTGGGGACGCGCTCCAGGCGCGGGGGCAGCGCGCGATTCTGGAACTGGACACGCAGCCCGTACGCTGCGATCCGGTCCGCATGCGGCAGGCGCTGCTGGCGCTGCTTGACAACGTGCGCCGCTATGCCGTGCCAGGCCAGGTGCGAATCCAGTCTCATGCGAAGAATGGCTGGTGCGAGCTCAGCGTCGAGGATGACGGACCAGGCGTGCCGGAGGACTTCATTCCTCATGCGTTCACAGCGTTCCGGCGGGCCGAAGGCGCGCGCTCGGGCGGCAGCGGCCTGGGGCTGGCCGTGGTGGCGGCCATCGCGCGTGCGCATGGCGGGCACGCCGAATGCAGGAAGGCGGCTGGCGGTGGCACGGTTTTCACATTGATCTGGCCCGACTTGCCAGAAACTGGCTTGCCAGGGTCAAATCGCAGCGGACGCGCCTGAGAGGCGGGCCACGCGCACGCTTCACGTCCGCGTCCAGTTTTTGGGGAGTGCTTTCGGGGAATACGATTTCCATCGGCTCTCCTTGCCCCGCATCAGCAATATCAAGGGTGCCAGGTCGACGGCCTTTCAATTTGCTTGGGCCGCTCGTCCCCAGATCGCGAACCTCGCGATGTGGCTCGGCACTCAGTCGTCTGGCTCCGACGTTGCGACGAAGGTCCGCGGGCTGGACCGCTGGCCAGATTCGTTGGCGAAAGGGTCGATGGCCCCGCGCACAGAGCGGGTCCTGGCGACGACCTCCATCACTGCAATGTCCGGTGCAAATGCAATCGCACGACTTGCTTGCGACGCTCATGCAATTGCTTTCGCTTCCGGCATCGAGCATCTGCCATGTCGGACCGACTCAATCAGCCACAAGAGATACAAAGTTCATGCTGCCGAATCAATAGCGCAGATTGCGAACGCATTGCGTCAGCAGTTGGCGTAGCAGGGATACGTGCTGCGGATCGATGCCGTCAAGCATCTCCGTCTCCAGCTGTTTCACGGCCTTGTCGCACTGCATCAACAGCGTCTGTGCATCTTCCGTCAAGCCCAGCTTGATGATGCGTCCATGCGTCGGATCGGGCTCACGGATGATCCACCCGTTGGCTTCCATCATCTTGACGATCTCATTGGCGGACTGCGGGGACATGAATGACCGCTCGGCCAACTGTGCATTGGAGAGCCGGCCTCTCGCATGCAATACCGACATGGCAGTAAATGTTGTCAGCGTGATGCCATGCGGCGCCAGCACTTCACTCAACCGGCGCTTGACGATGCGATCGGTCCGCGCAATGAGATAGGGAATACGCGGTGGAACCGGGTTGGCCGTCTCCTGCCCAGCGACGGGACTTTGCACGACGGCGTTGACTGCCTTTTTCGTTCTTGGTGTTGCCATGGTGATATGCGGCGCGTCTTATCGCGTTCCAAGGGTCGTTTAGGGGTTTACACGCAACGATGATAAACCACTTGCAATATCAGGTAGGCTGATACTATATTGACAACCACAAAGAGGCAGCCTTGACCTTTTCGGCAACCAGCAACGCGACGGAAACTGCTTTCGCGGGGCTGGCCACGACCTGACAATAGGGAGACATTCATGCAGTGGAGCTTTGCAGGTGGCGCCTTGGTGGCCGCCGAGAGAGCGTTCGGCTCGATCATGGGCCGGGGTAACGATGACAACGGCGATCCCCCAATGGCCGCCCTCCTCGTGGCGTCGGTAGCGAGGCGCTGATGAACGGATATACGGCCATCAGCATTGAAGCTGGTCACGGCAGGGGCCACAACTCCCTGCCCGGTCTCGTTCTGCAAGCGCGTATCAACCACGCGTAGCAAAGCAGCTGTGGCGCTGACAACGCTGCGAACTTCCTCCGTATCTGATACGGCATCGATCAAAGAACCACCATGCAATCATCAACCGTAGTACGCACCGAGCCAGCCTCGGGCGTAGCGCTGACCCTCGGCCTATGCTTTATCGTCGCGCTCCTGGAAGGACTCGACCTGCAATCGATAGGTGTCGCGGCGCCCCGCATGGCACGCGAGTTCGGGCTGTCTGTTAGCCAGATGGGGTTGGCCTTCGGCGCCGGTACATTTGGCCTGTTGCCGGGTGCCATGCTTGGCGGACGCCTGGCCGATCGCATTGGTCGCAAGCGCGTGCTGATCATGGCCACGGCGCTTTTCGGGATCTTTTCTATCGGCACGGCACACGCCTGGGACTTCTGGAGCCTGGTGGCCATTCGCGTGGCCACCGGCATGGGACTGGGCGGCGCAATGCCAAACTTGATCGCGATCTGCTCGGAAGCGGTGCCTGCCCGTCTGCGCAATACCGCTGTCAGCATCATGTACTGTGGCATCCCACTTGGCGGTGCCATTGCGGCGGTAATCGGCATCGTCTCCGCCGGCGAAACGGGATGGCGTCACATTTTCTATGTCGGTGGCTTAGGGCCGCTGCTCGTGGTGCCGATGCTGCTGATGCTGCCAGAGTCGCGGCGCTTCGACGGACCGGAGGGAAATTCCGTCAAGCCGCCTTCCGTGGCCTGGGCGCTGTTCGCTGAACGTCGCGCGGCAGCAACCTGTTGTCTCTGGATCAGCTACTTCTTCACGCTGATTGTGCTTTATTTCCTGCTGAACTGGCTGCCGTCGCTCATGGTGGCGAATGGCTTGACCCGGGCGCAGGCTGGCATCGTGCAGATCATCTTCAACATCGGTGGCAGTGCCGGTGCGTTGGGCATCGGCATGCTGATGGACCGGGGTCATCCGCGAGCCGTCGTGTCGGGCATGTATGTCGGGATCATCGTCGCTCTCGCCACCATGGCGGCCGCCTCCGGAATGGCGTGGACGGCGTTCGGTGCGTTTCTGGCTGGCCTGTTTGTCACTGGCGCGCAATCCGTGCTGTATGCGCTGGGGGCCGCGTATTACCCGATGGCGGTGCGCGGTACCGGTGTGGGCGCCGCCGTCGCGGTGGGACGGCTTGGTGCGATTGCCGGGCCGATGCTGGCCGGACAACTGCTGGCAATGGGCAAGAACGCAAGCACGATCATCGGCGCCAGCATTCCTATCACCATCATCTCTGCTATTGCCGCATTGCTGTTGCTGCAGCGGCCTGCGGAAAGAGACTGACAGCGCCAACATCAACATCGGGAAGAGGGAGGAAACTAGACAATGAAAGAAAAGATCCGTTACCGCATGCGGCAATGCCTGCTCGTATTGACATCGCTTGCTGCGCTGCCGGCGGTCGCGACGGCGCAATCAGTGACACTGTACGGGGTCGTGGATACAGGCATCGAGTATGTGAATTCGATCGGGTCGAGCAGGAGTAGCGTGGTACGCGTCCCGAACATCACAGGTACGGTGCCGTCGCGCTGGGGGATTCGCGGCACAGAAGACCTGGGTGGCGGACTCAAGAGCCTCTTTGTGCTGGAATCCGGTTTCGCTCCGGACACCGGGGCATCGGGGCAAGGCGGCAGGTTGTTTGGCAGGCAGGCACTGGTAGGGTTGTCCGGAAGCTGGGGGCAAATTGCGCTGGGACGCCAATACACGATGCTGTTCTGGTCGATGCTCGACGCGGATATCCTGGGACCTCAGGTGTATGGCATTGGTTCGCTGGACAGCTATGTCCCTAATGCGCGCGCCGACAATGCGGTCTCGTACAAGGGAACGTTCGGCGGATTGACGCTCGGCGCCACCTATAGCTTCGGGCGCGACACCGTCAACGCCGGCCCTAGCCCGGTGGGCACGAACTGCGCGGGCGAGAATCCTGCCGACAAGTCAGCCTGCCGTGAATGGTCCGCGTTGCTCCAGTACGCGACCGGGTCCTGGGGCGTATCGGCGGCATACGACTCGCTGCGTGGCGGGCCCGGTGCGTTCGCGGGGCTGACCCGCAGCGCACTGAAGGACGATCGCCTTTCCCTCAACGGCTACGTATTGCTTGATCGCACGAAAGCAGGCGTGGGGGTACTTAGCCGCAACAACGAGGGGAGTTCCACGCCGCGCAGCGAACTGTACTATGCCGGGGTAGCGTATGACCTCACACCGGCCCTGACGCTTGCTGGTCAGATCAACTATCTGACATTCCGCCACAGCGACGACAAGGCGGTGCTCTTCGCCGTCCGCGGAACTTATGCCTTCTCGAAGCGAACGATGCTCTACGGCACGGCGGGGTACATCAACAATGATGGTCAGCTCGCCTTGTCAGTGAGCGGCGGGGCGCCAGGCGGGAATCCTCCAGCGGGCGGATCGCAATTCGGTGTGATGGCGGGCGTGAAGCACATCTTCTAGGGGGCGCTGATCATAGGCTCGCGCATTCGTGAGCCGATACACCGGCTTGGAACGTTTGCGCGGCTCGCCGGTTGTAAGACACCGATCGCCCGCGGGCTTGGAATGTTCGATGCGTCTTTCCACGCGATCCCGAATAGCAGGGCAAGGATCACGATGCTCCGGACTGATCGCGTCGAAGTCGATCCTGCAAAGATGAAGCATCTCGCGCCCTGCGCGTACGAGGTTGCTGAAGCGATCGTGCCCTCGCTTCCGGTGTCATCGCTAGATCAGCGGTGTTTCAACGTTCCGTCGATGTGGCGAGGTGTTCGCCACGGCGATCGGAGACGGCTGCATTTGACTACTACTTGACTATTACTTGAGACATCTGCCATGAGCAACTCGTCAGATTTTACGCTTGCCAGTGCCAATACTTGGCAGGGCGCGATCTTCAACGGCGACTGGGTCCGCGTGTCCAGTGTCCTGGACGTCGTCGAGCCGGCCTCCGGCCAGCCGCTGCACCAGGTCGGCAGGGCCGCGCCGGAAGACGTGACCGCTGCCGTGCAAGCGGCGCGGACGGCGCAGCGCGCCTGGGCCGCCACGCCGCCGCGCGAGCGGGCGTCCGTGTTTCACCGTGCTGCGGCCCTGCTGCAGGAACAGGCGCCTGTCGCCGCGGCACTGATCGCGCGAGAAACCGGCGCCATCCTGCCGAAGGGCGAGCATGAGGTGCGAGAGGCGATCGTGCTGCTGCAGCGTGCTGCGGCTATGCCGCTGGAAGCCAACGGCCGGGTGCTGCCGAGCGCGCCGGGCCGGCTCAGCATTGCCCGTCAGCTGCCGCTTGGCGTGGTCGGTGTGATTTCTCCGTTCAATTTCCCGCTGGTGCTGTCGCTGCGCTCCGTCGCGCCTGCGCTCGCGGTGGGCAACGCGGTGGTGATCAAGCCCGATCCGCGCACGCCATACGCAGGCGGTTTCGTGATTGCGGAAGTACTGGCCGCCGCGGGCTTGCCGAAGGGCCTGCTTCACGTGCTGCCCGGCGGCGCGGACGTCGGGCAGGCGCTGGTCGAGGCGCCCGGCGTGCCGATGCTTGCGTTTACCGGTTCGACGGCCGCCGGCCGCAAGATCGGCGAATTGGCGGGCAAGCATCTCAAAAAAGTGTCACTGGAGCTGGGCGGCAAGAACTCGCTGATCGTGCTCGACGACGCCGATCTCGACAAGACCGTGTCGGCAATCGCGTTCGGTGCCTGGTTCCACCAGGGGCAGATCTGCATGGCGACCGGCCGGGTGCTGGCCCACCGCAGCATCGCGGCGGAACTCACGCGGCGCCTGGCCGACAAGGCGCGCCACCTGCCGGTCGGCGATCCGGCCGTGGAGCACGTAGCGCTCGGTCCGATCATCGACCGCCGGCAGTTGCAGAACGTCGTTGACATCGTCGATGCCTCGGTGGCGGCCGGTGCCGTGGTCGAGGCGGGCGGAACCCACGAGGGACTGTTCTACCGGCCGACCGTGCTGTCCAACGTGAAGCCGGGCATGCGCGCTTTCGACGAAGAGATCTTCGGGCCCGTCGCGAGCGTGATCCCGTTCGATACCGACGACGAAGCCATCGAGCTTGCCAATCGTACCGACTACGGCTTGTCGGCGGGCGTGATTTCGGCCTCTGTGGGCCGCGCCATGGCCCTCGGCGAGCGGCTGCACACGGGCCTGCTGCATATCAACGACCAGACCGTCGCCGACGAGGTGATCAACCCGTTCGGCGGCACCGGCGCATCGGGCAACGGCAGCAGCGTGGGCGGCCCCGCCGACTGGGAGCAGTACACGCACTGGCAATGGGTGACGGTCAAGGACGCCGTTCCGCAGTATCCGTTCTGAACCCGGGCGGAGCGTCCGCGCGGGCGCTCCGGCCGATCTCTTCATTCTTTTTTCATCAAGGTGCAGGCCATGAGCAATCAAGCAGAGGAACAAACCGTCGTTTTCAGCATCGAGAACGGCGTGGCATGGGTCAAATTCAACCGCCCGGAAAAACGCAACGCGATGAGCCCGGCGCTGAACCGGCGCATGATGCAGGTGCTCGACGAGCTGGAGTTCCATCCGGAGGTCGGCGTGCTCGTGCTGACCGGCGAAGGCACCGCGTGGACGGCCGGCATGGATCTTCAGGAGTATTTCCGCGACACTGAAGCGCATGGCCTGAAGGGCACGCGCAAGGCACAGCGCGAGAGCTACGGCTGGTGGCGGCGCCTGCGCTGGTACCAGAAGCCTACCATCGCGATGATCAACGGCTGGTGCTTCGGTGGCGGCTACGGTCCGCTGTTCGCGTGCGATCTGGCGTTCTGCTCCGAGGAAGCGCACTTCGGCCTGTCCGAGATCAACTGGGGCATTCTGCCGGGCGGGGGCGCGTCGAAGGTCGCCGCAGAACTGCTCTCGTTCCGCCGTGCGATGTATCACGCGATGCTCGGCGAGAACATCGACGGCCGCAAGGCCGAGGAATGGGGCCTCGTCAACGAGGCGGTGCCTGCCGCGCAACTGCGCGAGCGTGTCAGCGAAGTGGCCCTGGCGCTGCTGAAGAAGAATCCGAGCGCCTTGAAAGCCACCAAGGACGCCGTCCGCCGCGTACGTGAGATGACCTATGACAACGCCGAGGATTTCCTCGTGCGAGCCCAGGAGGCGGCCAACAGTTTCGACGACGACGGCCGCAAGGAAGGCCTCAAGCAGTTCCTCGACGACAAGACCTACAAGCCTGGTCTCGGCGCCTACGATCTTAACCGCAAGCGCTGAGCGCCGGAGTCCGCCGATGAATACGACCCAATCCACGTCGCGGCCGGGGGTGAGCCGCGCGGCCATGGCGCGTCTGCTGAGACCGGCGTCGATCGCCATTGTCGGCGCCTCGCCGACGCCGGGCGCACTCGGCGCTTCGGTACTGGCTAACCTCCAGCGCAACGATTACGGGGGCAGGATCTATCTGGTCAATCCGAAGCGCGATGAGATCAATGGCCGGCCGTGTGTGAACTCGATCGAACAGTTGCCGCCAGGCGTGGATGTCGCCGTGCTGGCAATTCCACAGGCGGCGGTGCTTGACGCCGTGCGCCAGCTTGCGGACCGAAACGTGGGGGCCGTCGTGATCTTTTCCGCCGGTTTTGCCGAGGCGGGACCGGAAGGGATCGCGCAGCAGCACGAGATCGCGCGGATCGCAGCCGAGACGGGCATGCTCATCGAAGGGCCGAATTGCCTCGGTTGCATCAACTATCTCGACCGTGTGCCGCTGACGTTCATCGAGACCGACGTGAGCGCGGTGCAGGCGCAGCGCAGCCGCAGCGAGCCCGCGATCGGCATTCTGTCGCAGAGCGGGGCGATGATGGCTGTGCTCAACACCACGCTGACGAGCCGCCATCTGCCGCTTTCGTATGCCGTATCGACCGGCAACGAGGCGGCCAGCCATCTCGAGGACTATCTGGAATTCCTGCTCGACGACCCGGGCACCCGCGTCGTCGCAATGATTGCCGAGCAATTCCGGCAGCCACGCCGACTGCTCGACGCTGCGCGGCGCGCGCGGCGGGCGGGCAAGCTGCTGGTATTGCTGCATCCGGGCAAGAGCGCCGCCGCGCGCGCTTCGGCGGCCACGCATACGGGGGCGATGGCGGGCGACCATGCCGTGATGCGCACCAAGGTCGAACGCGCGGGCGTCGTGATGGCGCAGACGTTGGAGGAACTGGGCGATATCGCGGAGATCGGTTTGCGCTGCGCGAGCCTGCCTGGCCGCGGGACGGCGATCCTGGGCGAATCGGGAGCGTTCAAGGCGTTGTGTCTGGATGTGTGCGAGGCGCTCGGCCTTGACTTGCCCGTGATCGACGATGAGAGCGCGCCCGCGTTGCGCGCGGCGATGCCGCCGTTCGTCGCGGTCGCCAATCCGATCGATCTGACCGCACAAGGGCTAGTCGATCCGGACCTGTACTACCGCACGCTCTCGGCGCTGTTCGACGACGCTCGATTCTCGGCCGTCGTGGTCGGCCTGATCCAGACCGATCCGGTTACGTGTGCGATCAAGATGCCGCCCGTGCTGCGCGCAGTGCGGGAGCTGCGACCGCAAAAACCTGTGATCTGCGCGGGGCTCGACGAAGGGGCGATCGTGCCGGCCGAGTACATCGATCAGATGCGCGAACTGGGCGTGCCGTATTTCCCGAGCACCGAGCGTGCTTTGCGCGCCGTTGCCCGACTCAGCGAACTCGGTACGCGCGACTTCGCCGAGTCTGCGCATGAACCGGTTGCAGCCGACCTGCCGCGGCAAGGGGACGTTGTGCCCGAATACCGCGCCAAGCGGATCCTCGCACCACTCGGCATTCCGTTTGCGCCCGGCGAGCTGGCCACGAACCTCGATGCCGCGCTGACGATCGCGGATCGGATTGGCTACCCGATCGCGCTAAAGATGCAAGCGGTCGAGTTGAGCCACAAGAGCGACGTCGGCGGCGTGATACTCGGTGTCGACTGCGCCGACAATCTGCGCGCAGCTTGGATGCAGCTCGACGACAATTTGAAGCGACATGCGCCGGACGTGGTGCTCGACGGTGTGCTGGTCGAGAAGATGGGCAGCCGCGGTCTTGAGATGATCGTCGGCGCGCGTAACGATCCGCAATGGGGGCCTGTGATCCTGGTTGGCCTCGGTGGCGTCACGGCGGAGATAACGCGTGATGTACGTCTGCTGGCCCACGATTTGCCGATGGAAGCGGTCGTGCACGAGTTGAGGCAATTGCGGGGCGCTGCCTTGCTGCAAGGATATCGGGGAGAGCCGCCGCTTGACGTGGACGCGCTAGCGCGGGTGGTGGCAAACCTTGGCGCGCTGCTGCAATCCGAACCCCGCATCCGTGAGATCGACCTGAATCCGGTGATTGTTTATCGACAAGGTTCCGGCGTACTTGCATTGGACGCGTTGATGCTCGTGAAGCCGTGCGAATTGTCAACTTGATTGTCAA